>DAIDHR010000036.1 GCA_027459605.1 Alphaproteobacteria bacterium | reverse complement strand
ATCTTTTCTTTATTATCATCCTATGTGTAGCACTGAATACAGAAAAAATCAAGAAAATAGATGAAATGGCCAATTAATTTTCGGGTATATGAAGTTGAATCTTACGCAGCCTTATTTCTCCCATGATGTCTTGGACCTCAATAAGAAACTGAAAGAATTATTATCTGAATTTCACATATTTCTTTCTGAAGAACCAAGCTAAGGGTGTAAAGACGTTTCTTGAGGAGGCCCTGGTATCAGCATCTAAAGATCTCGAAACGAGTTCAGGCATGGATGGCCATGTGATTTGTCTTTGGTATCAGGGGACTTTCTCTACCCCATTGTGGTCTAATTTGGCTTATTTGACTTCAACTTCAGCACCATCTGCTCGCAATTGTTGAGCTACTCGATCAGCATCTGTAACCGAAAGAGCATAAGTAACACGCTGATTTGCGTCTAAGGCGGATATGGCGTGACCTGCTTGCTCAGGGTTAATCTTTTCAAGATCGGCCTTTAAGCTCTCATCAGTTTGGGCTCTAGATCTAAGAAAAACCGTGACAAAATTCACACCAGCGTCAGTAAGTAGATTAGATTGAGGGATGAGGGTAGTTGTGTCTGCTCCCCGTTTCACCGCAAGATCTTCTAAGGCAAGGTATTGTGCTAGCGTCGTATAGGCTGCCCCCATCGTGGCTTCAGACTGGCCTGGTGCGAGCGGGACAGGAGGAAGGGTACCCGCCTTCGCTCCAGATGATCCACTTAAAAGAGCAATGGCACTTGCAATGACAATAAACTTTTTATCCATATCTTTCTCCTTTGCTTATATGGCGACAGCTTAGGGTTAAAGCTGTGGCTTTTCAAAACTCTCCCTAAGGTAAGGGAGAATGGCTGCAAAATCCCTTGGTTATTTTACAGTAACTGTTGTTCCATCATTCCGAAAGTTGGCAGCCCATTTGTCCACATCTTTAGCCATAAGAACAAGTGCAACAGATTCATTGGAATGTATTTCATCCATTGCGGCTTGAGCACCAGCTGCATTAAAAGCGAAAAAATCAGCCATTAACTTCGCATCATCAGATGGGACTGAGGAAGCGTGAACCACGAGGACTCTCACTGTTCCAGCTGTAACTGCTTCATTGGATAAATTTGAATCTGGAACCACCATCCTCGTCCTTACGCCATGTGCTGCGGCCAAGTCACGTAATTGGGCTACTGAGACTTTGCCTGCTTTTGGGGCTAGATATGCGGCTGGAGCATTAGCAGCAGACCCCGTGTTAGTTTTTTGCTCTCCATCTGTCGCAAACCATTCTCCCGTGACAGATAATTTTGGTTCTTGCTTTGACCAATGCCCACCAAAAAACTGAGATCCAGTGTCTTTGGTAGCTGACTGAGCTATGCCTAGTGATGCTCCCTCGAAGAGGGCAATGGCACTAACTATCAAAAGAAATTTTGTATTCATGATTACCTTTCTCCTTTTGTCATTTTGTGAGCTCTTTGAGATAAATCTTCGGGCTCTATAAACTTTCACTCCTCTAGGGGTGCAATGGTGGTAAAACTCGATCTTATTTTAGCTCAACAGCAACACCGTCTTTCCTCAATTGATCAGCCACTTTAGCAGCTTCTGAGTCGGGAAGAGCAACAGTGACAGATTGTGCCTCATGGAGGGCGGACATGGCTTGAGGCTCTTCCTCACTATTAATCGCATCAAGGTCGGCTTTTAATTGATCCTCCTTAAGTTGGCCCCCTGTCTTCGGAGACACTTGAAGGAATTTCACATCACCGGTGTTATTCGGTAAATTACGGGAATATATGATGTGATTTGTATCCACGCCCCGCTGCTGTGCTGCCTCTCTTACAGCAAGGAGATAGAGTGCCGTGTAAACATCAGCTTGTGCCGCCATATCTTCAGGACTGGCTTGAACAGGTCGAATATAAGCGGGACGGGCCATTCCAAGGGACGTTCCACTAAAGAGAGCAACTGCAGTAAGTATAAGAAGTAATCTTTTATTCATGTTTGGTTTTCTCCTTTCGTCATAACTTTTCTGTAAATCTGAGGTCCTTTAAAAAAATCCCATTTCCTATGACAGTAAAGTTTTTAAAAGTTCACATTTATTTTACTTCAACCTTTAGTCCAGCTAGTCTCAATCTGTGAGCCACAGCCTGCTCATCTCCAAATTTGACAGTTAGCGCAACAATTTCACCGGATTTTAAGGCAGTTTTCATACCATCAACATAAGCTGAATTAACTGCGGCAAGACCATCTGCTAACTCCAGTTCATCCACAGGCGCTGAGGTCTCACGAACTGCCATAACCGCCACTTTACCAGCTGCAATTGCTTCTGGGGTGAGGGTTGCACTGGGAACAACTAGATTTGCATGTACCCCATGTCTTTTTGCAAGGGCAGCTAAATCAGACATTCTAACAGTCATGTGTGCTGCTGGGACCTCCACCATCTTAGTAGGAGCAGAGGCTGATCCTGTCCTTCCTGCTTGACCTTCTTTTTGAGCCATTCCAAGGGACCTTCCACTGAAGAGAGCAACTGCGGTAAGTATAAAAAGTAATCTTTTATTCATCTTTGCCTCCGACATGTACTTGTTTTACGTAAAAATTGCATCCAAAATTATTTGTAAAGGGCGTGAAATTTGACCCTTATTTTAGTAGAATAGCATGTTTTATTTAAGAAGTTATTAAAAGAGACGAGTAGATTATCTTAACTATATATTAGGAAGTTAATGACTCAGAGAGGTTATCGATGAGTCCTTTTGTCTTTGTTTGGGGCTGGGCTGGGGTTTTGGGTATAAAACAAGTTACTTTTGTTCCCTTATTGAGCTCAGAAGATAACTCAATATGCCCTCCGTGAAGTTCAATGAGGTTTTTCACCAAAGAAAGACCAAGACCTGCACCAATTTCCATCCCTTTTTTACCCCGTTCAAATTTTTCAAAAAGGCGCGTCTGATCTTCAGGGGCTATCCCAACACCTGTATCAGTGACCGAAATTTCAAGATAATCACTCGTGGTGTTTGCTTCCAATGTAATTGCCCCATCGGCTGGGGTAAATTTAATGGCATTACTTAAAAGGTTAAAGAGGGCTTGTTTTAGCCTCCTTTCATCAGCAATCCATGGAGGAGTCTCTTTTGCACAATTGAGGACAAGGTTTTGCCGGTTAACTTCGGCTCTTTTGGATACAAGATCAATAACTTCCTTAAGAAGAGTTGGAATGTTAACGGTGTGGGGTTGAAGCGTTAGATACCCAGCTTCAATGGAGGCCAAGTCTAAAATATCGTTTACGAGGTGTAAAAGTTTATTCGAGGAAGATAAAACACCATTAAGATAATCCATCTGTTGCTCATTCAATGCCCCAAAATACTGATGTGAGAGTATTTCGGTAAACCCAATAATGGTATTTAAGGGCGATCTTAACTCATAGGAAACATTAGCAATAAATTCAGATTTAAGCCGATCTGCTGTTTCAAGGGCCTCGTTCTTTTCCTGGAGTGCTTTTTGAACACGGCTTGTGTCCGTTGCATCTGTATAGCTTACTAGATGATCGCCGTTGGGAAGAGGCACATACCTAAAGTTAACAATCATGCCATCTTTACGTTTTAATTGACCTGTTTTGGGAACACGATCGGTAACTTTTTCAATTAATTTAGCCTTATAGGAATTCCAGTCCTTGTCATAGTCAAAATCCTCCTTTAGCTTTTCTACAATTGTAGCAAGGTGCTGGTCAGGGCTGACTTCATCTTTCTTAAAGTTCCAAAGGCGGATAAAACTTGGGTTGAAAATTTTAAGGCGGTTATCACTTCCAACAACAACAACCCCCTCAAAAAGATTATCGAGAGTGGCTTGATAGGCATCTAAAAGAGTTTTATTTTTTCGCTCCAGGGCCAAATAATCAGTAACGTCTTCAAACATGAACAAGAGACCACCCATAGGATGGGGGGCACTGAAGATTCGCAAAGTTCGCTCATCTGGCAAGTGCATGAGAGCTTCTTGCGGTTCGACTTGCTCTTTTAAAAGATGAAGCTGTCGTTTTTTATAGGCAGGAAAATCTGTATATTCAGGAAGTTGCCTACGAGCTCTTAAATCTTCAAGGACTTCATCAAGGCGAGGCTGAGTCCTTAAGAACTCTTCATCAAAGCTATGTATGTTTACGTAGGCCTGATTGTAATATTGAAGTGTCCCTTCGGTATCATAGATAGAAATTGCTGTGGAAAGATGAGCAAGCACTTCATCATGGGCATCAACTAAATGGGTAATTTCAGTTCGGACTTCGTTAAGTTCAGTTATATCGAGGGCAATCCCCAATGTGCCATGATCTTGGGTATGAGGGATTTCATAAATGCGAAAATAACGCCTTTCACCACTTGCGATAGCGGCACTTTCAAAGATTTGACAATCTCCTGTATTGAGTGCCTTGCGAGCTAGCAGTTTTGCAAAGCGCGGTTGAATCAATTCAACTCCTTCCTCATAAACCTTTTGAGGAAGTGCTTGAACGGCTTTTGAGTAAGCAAGATTACAAAATGATATCTTTTGATGCTCATCTCGATGCCAGATAAGGAACGGGAGCAAATCCATGGTTCCTTGCAAATTGGTTAAAAGAACCTCATGCTTTTGTAATATTTCCATTTGGAGATCCTCTTTATGAGCGATGTCCGTAATATTTTTGAGCCATAAAACGATCTTCCCATCTAGGGTCTCCCCATCAAGGGAATAGATGGCCTCGCTTTCGGCAGCCTGAACCCTAATTTGAAAGGGAACATGGTGATGAATAAGATTACTGAGTGCAGGTTCGACTTTTGCGAGAGAGTCGGAATTTAAAAAGTCCTTCAAAGATTCTAAAGAGTTACCCGGAAAAGAGGAGGAACGATCGACTATTTGATCCCCTTCGCAGATAGCCCAAATCTCTCCTCGCGTGAGAAGAAGTTTTTTTAAAGACTGAGCTGTATTATAGGTTTTCAGCCATAAAATACAAAAACACCCGGCAAGGAGGAGAAAAAGAGAGCTTAAGGACATTGGGGTTAGGTATCCCGCAGCCCACAAAATAGAAGGAATAGCGCCTATAAACAAAAATAGGGCAATATTCTTAATTAAATTTTTAGAAGCCTCCATAACATATATTTAGTCATAAATCTTAACTTTTCACAAGAGACGTGTTTCTCCTAGGTGTTTCTAGCATCTTGTTTTTTTCAGAAGCTCTTATTCGTTATCAGCTTTTGGGGTAGGGCTGTCTTGAGACTTATCGATGTATTCCCATAAGTCTTTAAAAATACGCTCATAAAGAGGCCGTTTAAAAGGAACAACCAAGTCTAAAACGGCTTCTTTATCAACCCACTTCCAGGCACGAAATTCACGATGATATGTGTTAATATTAATGTCCTTGTCTTTTCCCTTGAAGCGCAAGATATACCATATTTGCTTTTGTCCTTTAAATTTTCCACCCCATAGCCGTTCGGCAAGGCGAGGAGGTAAATCGTATTTATACCAACACTTTGATTTGACGATGATTTCTACATTGCGGGTCCCCAGCTCTTCTTGAAGCTCACGCAGCATGGCTTCGTCTGAGTCTTCATAAGGGCCTATTCCTCCCTGAGGCATTTGCCAGGCAGGCAAATCCGCATCAGCCCTTTGGCCCAAAAAGATTTTATTTTCACCATTTAGGAGCATCATACCTACTCCGGGTCGATACAATGGATCACCAAATTCCTTATTACTAAAACTCATGAAATCACACACCATTTATTATGGCTACTGAGTTAACAGATTTTTAACGGTTTGTTTAGGGGAAATTAATTTTTTTTCTCTAAACTTCAGGCTTCACGAAACGACAAGCATTTGATAACGCTTTGTTTATAATGGATTTTTGACTTGGAGGCATACATGAAATATGTTTATATGTTGATTTTTTTTGGTGTAGTGGGAGGAGTCACTTTTAATTCATCTTTTGCATTAACTCCTGATGAATGCAATCAAAGGGGAGGGAGCTGCATCTGCATCGCTCATCCCGGTGCTGATCCTGTGTGCACAGAAACAAATACAATCTTGCTTGCATTTAAGAAAGAAAAGCAAAAGGCCAATGTCATACTTCCGAGATATTCCGAATTGTAAAGATTAGAAGTGGGATGAGTGAACCGCCCATCCCCTCATTCTATTTTTTGTTAAGCTTCTTATATTTTTCGGTAATAGCCATGGTTCGAACGATATCAATTGCTCTCATCAATTGATAATCTTCAACTTCTTTTTTCTTCCCATTTTTTTCTAGGGCGAGTTCCGCATCCTTCTTCTTCACTTCTTGCTGTTGAACTTTTTCAGAAGACTGTTCCTTTTTTTCAGGGGGTGTATCTAAGGCTCCGACAAAGTCTTCCTCACGGATCCGCTCACTTTCGTCAACTTTTTCAAGCTTACTATAAACCTGATCAATAACGATATCCGGGTCAATGCCTTTTGCTTGAATGGAGCGGCCCGAAGGGGTGTAGTACCGTGCCATAGTGAGCTTGATGGCTCCCCCATTTGTGAGGGGAAGAAGAACTTGAACAGACCCTTTACCGAAGGAGGTTGTTCCGACAACAACAGCTCTATGGTTATCTTGGAGAGCTCCTGCCAAAATTTCAGAACCTGAGGCAGATCCCCCATTAATCAGAATAACAATAGGAATCCCATTTAAACTATCAGAAGCTTCAGCATAGGTATGGCTGTCCATTTTAGGATTTCGTCCTTTGGTTGAAACAATTTCTTGCCCCTTATTCAAAAAAAGGTCAGATGCTCCAATAGCTGCTTCTAATAATCCGCCTGGGTTGTTACGCACATCAATAACCACACCCTCGAGTTTAGAACCTAGCTGTTTCTTAAGGTCAGCAACGGCTTCCTTTGAGAGAGTAACTGTATTTTCATCAAATGTTGCAATTCGAATGTATCCCACATTTCCTTCGGGGTGCCATTTGACAGCCTTGACATGGATCATGGCGCGTTCAAGTTTTACCTCAAAAACATCCTTTCCTTCGCGTTTGATGTGTAATCGAACGGCCGTGCCCGGCTTTCCTCGCAGCAGATCCACAGCTTCAGTCAGTGACATTCCAGAAATAGGTTTTTTATCAATAGCGAGAATCAGGTCGCCTGATTGTAAACCTGCCTTTTGTGCAGGAGTATCGTCCATGGGAGAAATAATTTTAACGAGGCTATTTTCCATGGTGACTTCCATCCCAAGGCCTCCAAACTCTCCCTTTGTTTGAGATTTTAACTCTTCGTAAGTCTTAGGGTCGAGGTAAGCTGAATGAGGATCAAGGGCGGAGAGCATCCCATTTAGGGCCCCAGACAAAAGCTTGTCGTCCGTCACCTGTTCCACGTAATCTTCTTTGATCCGGTCAAGAATGGTATCAAAGATGTGAGAATCCATAGGAGGACTTGACGCTGTGCTTTGCTCGGGCACTGAACTCTTTTGGCTTTCTTTAGGATCGGCACTTGTATAAAAGGTTGCAAGTCCAACCGTTAAAAGAATCACACACAGAGATAAGCCAAAAATTCGTGAAATCATAAATAACTCCTACTTAATCAGCAAAGTATGCCTTTGGGTCGATGGCCTTTCCGTTTTGCCTTAACTCAATGTAAAGCTTCGGAGATTTTGAACCATACCCAGCCATAATTCCTATTTTTTCGCCAGCATATACGTTTTGTCCAATCTGCGCATCAATTTTATGCATTCCCATGAGGATCGTGAAAACTTTTGAGCCATGGTCAATGATTAAGATGTCCCCTTGATTCCTAAAGGGCCCCTTAAAAACTATTTTTCCTTTGGAAGGAGAAAGAACCTCTGCTTTTTTCTTTGTTTCAAAAATAACACCTTGACTTTGCGGGCTAAATTTATTTTGAAGCGCTGGATCTTTAATCATTTTCCCGGCAACTGGCCGTTCTAACCAACGGAAAGGCAAGCCTTTGACTATGCTTGCTTTTTTTGCCTTCGCTTCATTTTTGGAAAGGGTTGCGCGTGATTCTTCTAGAAGCGTGTTTATGTCATCTTCTTTTGCAAGGCGTTCAAGTTCGGCTTTCTTATAATCATCAATCTTTTGACTTTCCAAAGTTGTAAGTTGAGTTTGTTCAAATTCAACACCTTGGAGAAGCTTCTGGTAGGATTGAGTTTTTTTCTCAAGATCCTGGGAAAGTGCTTTTATTTCATTCATCTCCGCCTGAACTTGGTGGAGTTGATGTTTAAGAGAATTTGTAAAAGCGCGAACAAGGATCATGGCCCGTAAGGTGTTTTGCCCGGAGGTAACGTCGACTAAAAGCTTTAAGGGATGAGATCGCTCAAGACGCGCTAAAAGCGGCAGTTTTTTTGCAATTTCTTCCTGATTAAAAATTAAATTCCTTTTTTTCTCGTCGTAGCGGAGAGAAAGTTCTTCAAGGTTTTTCTTAAATACACCGATTTCGTCTAACAGATGCTTTTGTTGAATAAGAAGGTTGGACTTTTGCTTTTGTATCTTAAGAACTTCTTGACGAGCATCATGGGCCAACGCCGGAGTTGTCCAGGCAAGGAAAAACAAACTAAATGTGTATAAATATATTTGAATTCGAAATTGCTCAGATAGCCTAAGAGTGGCAGCGTTACCATGAGCTCTTCGTGTAGGACAAAGCAATTCAAATGCTTTCAACCGCAAGCAGCGACGTAATTTAATCATTCTTTATCTCCAAAAGAGAAAGGCCAGTCATGGCTGAAGGTTTTTGAAGCCCCAAAATGTCCAAAATCGTTGGAGCAACGTCGCACAGCTTTCCAGGATGAAGAATTCCAGGAGGACCTTGGAAAACAATAAAAGGCACGGGGTTTAAGGTGTGGGCTGTATGGGGCGATTTAAGAGCTTCGTCATACATGACCTCAGCATTTCCATGATCAGCTGTCATGATCAAACATGAACCTGCTTTTTCAACAGATTTTTTGATGCGACCTAAACACGCATCGACAGCTTCCACTGCTTTTTGAGCCGCCGCAAAGTTCCCTGTGTGACCAACCATATCCGTGTTTGCGTAATTGACCACAATAAGGGAGTATTTTTGACTTCCAATGGCTTCTACTAAACGATCTGTCAGTTCATAGGCGGACATTTCAGGCTTTAGGTCATAGGTTGAAACTTTAGGGGAGGGGATCAGTATACGATCTTCTCCTGGAAAAACCTCCTCCCGTCCCCCATTTAAAAAGTATGTAACGTGAGCATACTTCTCTGTTTCAGCTATGCGGAGTTGGGCGAGCCCATACTCTGCAATAACTTCACCCAAAACATCTTGGGGAGAGGCAAAGGGAAAAAGGGCTTTCATCATCTTATCTAAGGTTTCCGAATACTCAGCAAGGCCGAGTGCTGCTACAAAATGGATGGAATGTGACCGCTTAAAGTCACTGAAACGAGGGTCGAGGAAGGCGGTTAAAATTTGCCTGACCCGGTCAGCTCTAAAATTGGCCATTAAAAGGCCATCACCATCCTTCATTCCGTGATAGGAGCCGAGAGCTGTAGGCATAACAAACTCATCGGTTTTTCCGTCAGCATAGCTTTTATGGAGATAAGAAAGAGCATCTTCCGAAGAAGGCTTACCTGTTACTATTGTTTCATAGGCTATCTGGATGCGGTCCCAGCGTTTATCACGATCCATCCCATAATAACGCCCGCCAATTGTGGCAAGCGTAATACCTGTATGCTCCTGAATAAATCTCATAAGCGAAGAAAGATATATCTCAGCGCTTTGAGGGGGGGTATCCCTTCCATCTAAAAAAGCATGGATTGCCACAGGGATTCCTTGGCTTGCAAGGATAGTCGCTAGAGCTTTGATATGCCGCCCGTGAGAATGAATGCCACCAGGAGATAGTAGCCCCAATAGATGGCAGGTCCCTTTTGATTTCTTGAGGGCTTGGACAAAATCTATGAGAGGCGGGAGTTTTTCAAGGGTATGATGAGTAATAGCCTCATCAATGCGGGGAAGGTCTTGAAGAATCACGCGACCTGCTCCAATATTCATATGCCCAACTTCAGAGTTTCCCATTTGCCCTTTGGGGAGGCCCACGTTAAGTTCAGAGGCCTCTAAAAGTGTGTGAGGACTATCAGCAACAAGTGAGTCCCAATGAGGGGTTTTAGCATGCGCAATCGCATTATCAGGGCCATTGTTACGATGCCCCCATCCATCTAAGATGCATAAAACAACAGATTTTGCCATGGCCTACTCCAAATCAGTAAAACGAGATTCTAGAAAAATCCATCTTTAAAAGCTAGGGGTGTTTGTAAGAAGAGTCTCTCATTAATTTATCTTGAATTCTTATACAACTTTTCCTATGTTAAAAGTATCTTTTTAAGATTTACAGCGTTTGATGCTGAGGAGCGAGGTATTAATATGAAGAATTTATTAGCATTTTTAGGGTTATTCACCGTAATTACTCAAGCCCATGGCTATACATCAGAAGATAACATCTTTCAAAATGAATCTGGTCGCACGATAACGATTGCTCCCTGTACGGAAGAAGCTGAGCAACCCGAGGATAGCAAGACAACAATTACGTCTGGTGAAACCAAGGGGTTTGGCCCATTCGAATTCTTTGAAATCTCAATCTCTCTCGATGATGGCACATTACAAAAGAAAACTCTTAAACTTAAAAAAACAGAATTTAGAAGAATAATAAGGATAACAGATCCATTTATCCGAAACCAGTTTGATTTAAATAAATAAAGATAGAAAAGCACCCATTTACAGGAGAAGCCTCTCCTGATAGGGTGCTGAAAATGTCAATTTAAATTAAAAAATCCAATGAAGCTTCTTGCCTGTAATAGCAATCGACCTCTTGCAGAAGGGATTGCTGATTTTTTGAAAATACCTCTAACCGCAGCAACCATTCGCCATTTTCCCGATGATGAGATCTTTGTCGAAATTTTAGAGAATGTTCGGGGTGAGGATGTATTCGTCATTCAGTCGACAAGTAAACCTGCTAATGACCATTTGATGGAGCTCTTAATTACCATTGATGCCTTAAAAAGAGGCTCAGCACGGCGTATTACGGCATGCATTCCCTATTTTGGGTATGCCCGACAGGATCGCAAGTCAGGTCCAAGGACGCCAATTTCTGCAAAATTGGTTGCTGATATTCTAACAACGGCAGGTGCTAATCGCGTTTTAACCATTGATCTCCATGCAGGGCAAATCCAGGGATTCTTTAATATTCCCGTCGACAATCTTTTTGGTGGCCCTCTTTTTTATAGGGATATTCAGGGACATTTTCCCCACAATGATATTTTGGTTGTTTCTCCCGATGTGGGCGGTGTCGTAAGAGCTCGGGCTCTTGCTAAAAGACTCGATTGTGGCCTGGCTGTGATTGATAAGCGTCGGGAAAAGCCCGGTGCTTCTGAGGTCATGAATGTTATTGGAGACGTCAAAGGGTATAATTGTCTTATTACAGATGATATCATTGATTCAGCAGGTACGGTTTGCAATGCGGCTAAGGCTTTGATAGAACAAGGGGCTGCTTCAGTGAGAGCTTATGTGACCCATGGGGTGTTTTCTCCTCCAGCGCTTGAACGTATTGAAAGCTCGCCGCTGCAAGAGGTTGCCATTACCGATAGTATTTTGGCAACGGATGACGTAAAAAAATGTCCAAAAATTCGCCAAATTCCCCTTTCCCCCTTGTTTGGGGAAGCAATAGATCGTATTAATCATGAAAAATCTGTTTCAATTTTATTCGATTAAGGTATATAACAGGTTTCTGTGATTATGGAGTGACTATGACTATGACAAATGCATCTCAACTGAATGTCCAGCTACGGAAAGAAACGGGCAAAGGATCTTCTCGAGCTTTACGGCGTGAAGGACGTATTCCTGCAGTCCTCTATGGAGGAAAAGAAGCGCCAATCCATTTTTCGCTGGAGCCGGTTGAGCTTCATAAAGAGCTTCATCAGACCGGGTTTTTATCGAAAATTTTCGAACTTTCCATTAATGGTAAAAAGGAAAAAGCCCTTGCGCGGGCCGTTCAATTTCACCCTGTGACAGATCGCCCTCTGCATGTCGATTTTCTGAGAGTCTCCAAAGAAGGGAAAATTACAGTTGCTGTTCCATTAATATTTGCCAATGAAGGAAGCTCTCCCGGGCTTAAGCGCGGTGGCGTACTCAACGTCCTCATTCATAACTTAGACATCACGTCGGATATTGATCACATTCCCGCAAGCCTTACCATAGATCTGACAGGGCTTGAAATTCATGACACAATCCACTTGAAGGATATTAAGTTTCCTGAGGGTGTTGTACCAGCCCATCCTGAAAGGGATAATGATATAGCCAATATTGTGGCCCCAACCGTGATGAAAAAAGCTGGGGTGGAGGAAGTTGTGCCTGCTGCTGAAGCGGAAGTGGCTGCGGCTAAAGCTCCGATGCCAGAAGGAGAGGGGGCGTAAGTCCTCTTCTTTGGAAGGTCCATGTATCTTTTGGTGGGACTTGGAAATCCTGGGGCTGAATACGCAAACAACCGCCATAATGCTGGGTTCATGTGTGTGGATGAAATCTCAAGAAGCTTTGGGTTTCCCCCTGAAAAGGCTAAGTTTTCAGGATTTCTCACCGAAGGGCATATAGATCATGAAAAAGTTTATTTATTTAAGCCTCTCGCATACATGAATCGCTCCGGGAGACCCGTAGCAGAGGTTTCAAAGTTTTATAAAATCCCCCCTGACCACATTATTGTATTCCATGATGACCTGGACTTGGCCCCTGGAAAGGTACGTGTCAAGCAAGGAGGGAGTCATGGGGGACACAACGGGCTTAAGGACTTAGATGCTTATATAGGAACCTCTTATTGGCGTGTCCGTATTGGGATTGGTCGCCCCCTTCATTCAGGCGCTGTCACATCCCATGTTCTTTCGAACTTTTCAAAGGACGAGCGCGTTTGGCTCGATCCTCTTTTATCTTTGTTGGCTGATGAGACAAACCTTTTATTGACGCCCTGTCCTGAAGATTTTGCTGCCCAGATTATGCAAAAGCTTCCTCCCCCGCAAAAGAAGTCGGAGACATCCCATGGGGTTTAAATGTGGTATTGTTGGATTACCTAATGTTGGAAAGTCCACATTGTTTAATGCATTGACAGCAACCGCCGCTGCAGAAGCAGCAAATTACCCTTTTTGTACCATCGAGCCTAACATAGGCCGAGTAGGGGTTCCGGATAAAAGACTTGACGAGTTGGCACGAATCGCAGGTTCAGCAAAGATCATTCCGACGCAGCTTGAATTTGTTGATATTGCTGGGCTTGTCAGAGGTGCAAGCAAGGGGGAGGGGCTTGGAAATCAGTTTTTGGGCCACATTCGGGAGGTGGATGCCATCGTCCATGTGGTCCGCTGCTTTGAAGATCCTGATGTAACCCATGTCGAAGGTGAGATAGATCCTTTGCGGGATATTGACGTTATTGAAACCGAGCTCATGCTTGCGGATATGGAAAGCCTAGAAAAGCGCATTCCAGCATTAGAGAAGAAACTCCGAGCAAAGGATCCCCTTGCTCTCCTTCAGTTTCCCCTTATGGAGAGGGCTCTTGAACTTTTAAAACAGGGGAAAGCTGCTAGGTTTGTCCAATGTTCTCCTGAAGAAAGGCCAGAGTTGCAGCGATTACAACTTATTACAACAAAGCCCATTTTGTATGCTTGTAACGTTTCTGAAGAAGACGCAGCTGTTGGCAATGCTTTTTCTAAGCTTGTTCAAGGAAAGGCTGAAAAGGAAGGCAGTCGAGTTGCCATTATTTCAGCAGCTATTGAAGCAGAAGTGGCAGCCCTCGATTCAGAAGAAGACAAAGCCGAATTCCTTCAAAGTCTTGGGTTAACCGAAACAGGTCTCGCCCGAGTCATTCGGGAAGGATATAATCTTTTGAATTTGATAACATTTTTTACAATTGGCCCTAAAGAGGCTCATGCCTGGACAGTTGAAAAAGGGGCTAAAGCCCCTCAGGCAGCAGGGGTTATTCACACGGATTTTGAGCGGGGCTTTATATGCGCTGAAACAATTTCCTATGCTGATTATATTACTTACCAAGGCGAGCAAGGTGCTAAAGCCGCAGGAAAGCTTCGTCTTGAAGGAAGGGATTACATTGTTCAGGATGGGGATATATTTCATTTTAGATTTAATGTGTAATATCAGTTCGCATTCTTCTTATGAGGGCGTCAGCCTTCGGGCTCCGTGTACTCACGTATTAAATCGGAGAAAGCTAAAAAAGGTCAAGTGCTGAGTTATTTCCCTTTAGCACTTGACTAAAAATTAAATTGGCCATTTGATCAATTTTCTTGGTCATGTCTCCTTCTTCTGGCATACTAGAAGAAGCAGGGAGACTATAAATAGAATGTTTTTTAAGAATGAAGTTAGATCCAGATAAGCTATATTTTTTGCCCCTCGGAGGATCAGGGGAAATTGGAATGAATCTTAATCTGTACCATTTTCGAGGAAAGTGGTTGATGGTTGATTTAGGAATTACGTTTGATCAAACACCTGGCATTGAAGTTTTGATGCCTGATACCAAATTTATTGAGGAACACACTCAAAATCTGGTTGGCATTGTTCTAACTCATGCTCATGAGGATCACCTCGGAGCTGTCCCTTACCTCTGGCCCCGTCTACGATGCCCTATTTTCGCAACTCCTTTTACGGCCTCACTGTTAAGATATAAGCTCCATGAAGCAGGGTTGAATCCTTCCCTTCATGAGATTCCGCTTTCAAGTGGTGTTGATATTGGACCGTTTACCGTTGATTTTATTCGTATAACCCATTCTATTCCTGAGCCTAATGTCATAGCGATCCGCACCTCTGCCGGAACCATCGTCCATACGGGAGATTGGAAGATCGATCCTGATCCATTAATTGGAGAAACAACGGATGTCTCGGCCTTAAAAAAATTGGGAGACGAAGGAGTTCTTGCCCTCGTTTGTGATTCAACGAATGTCCTTCTTCCAGGCCGCTCAGGGTCAGAGGGAATCATCCGTAAAAATTTAATTGATTTGATCGGAAAATTCCCAGGAAGGCGGATAGCCGTTGCTTGTTTTGCTTCAAATGTGGCCCGGGTTGCTACCTGTGCTGAAGCTGCGATTGCCAATGGTCGTCTTGTAGGACTTGTCGGAAGATCCCTTCATCGTGTGGATGAAGTCGCACGCAAGCTTGACTATTTTAAGGACTATCCCCCTTTTCTTAGTCATCATGATGCAGGATTTCTCGAACGTCATGAGACTCTTCTCATCTGTACAGGGAGCCAAGGAGAGCAAAGAGCAGCTCTTTTGCGTATTGCAAAGGGAGAGGATCGACATATTTTCCTTGAACCAGATGACGTGGTAATCTTTTCTTCCCGCCAAATTCCTGGAAATGAAAAAGCTATTCTGGCTTTACAAAACTTGCTGGTTCGAAACGGAATTCAAGTTATCACTGCTGATGAAGAGGATATCCATGTTTCTGGCCATCCCTGTCGAGATGAGCTCCTGGACATGTATTCTTGGGTTCGCCCGAAAATTGTTGTCCCCGTTCATGGTGAGGACCATCACATCCTCGAACAAGCCAACCTTGCCCTTAAGCACAAAGTCCCCCATGCAATTACTCCCCATAATGGTGATCTTATTGCCCTTACTGAAGAGGGGCCTGAACTCATAGAACAAGTGCCAGCGGGTCGCCTTGCTCTTGATGGCAAGAGGCTGATCCCCTACAAAGGAGCTGTGATGCATGAACGCCACCGCCTCATGAGCACAGGTCATGCTTTAGTTACCCTTATTTTGAAAGAAGAAGGATCTCTTAGATGTCCTCCTTCTGTTCTTTTAATCGGAATCAGCGAAGGGGATCACCTTGAAACACTCACGGCCCACTGTGTTGGAGCCATTGAAGAGGCCTTCCTTTCCCTTCCCCTAGACGATCGAATCGATGATGAAAAAGTGGCTGAAGCAGCTCGCTTAGCTACCAGGCGGACGCTCTTAAATTTCTATGGAAAAAAGACATTAACTCATGCGCAAGTCTATCGTATTTAAGGAAAATTTATGATAGGAAATTTGAATCACATTGCCATTGCCGTTCCGGACTTGGATGCAGCCATTCATCAGTATCAAGTTGTTTTTGGAGCATTCGTAACCTCCCCTCAAGACCTACCAGACCATGGCGTTCGTGTTGCGATGGTTAATCTTCCCAATACAAAAATAGAGCTGATTACGCCTTTGGGGGACAATTCCCCTCTTCAAAAGTTCCTTCAAAAAAACCCTCTTGGCGGGGTTCACCACCTTTGCTACGAGGTTTCTGATATCCTAAAAGCCAGAGACCAACTCATAGCTGCAGGCCTTGAGGTTGCCGGTGACTATGATCCCAAAATTGGCTATCACAAACACCCCGTTCTTTTTTTTCACCCCAAAGATTGCCTGGGCGTCTTGATTGAGCTTGAAGAGATACCTGCTCTTAAAATGAAGGAACGCGTTGGGATTGAGCGGATAGGCCCCATTCACACAATCTCCAAAACAACTGCAGGCAGTTTTCAAGGTGTGGAAGGCATTGGAATTGGCATTGAGGTTGATTTTAAAAGAAAAACACCTACCGATAATAAGGAATCTGAAGATTAAAGCATTTATCAGTGTAAATGAGTTTTCGAGGTTTTTTGAGCAAGACTTAAGAAGGAAACACTTCCATGACTTTTTCCATAAGCATTATCGTTTACATCATGATTTGGGTTGTTGTTCTTTTCCTGGTTCTTCCCTGGGGAGTTCGAATTCCTGATAAGATCGAACCAGGGCATGCCACCAGCGCTCCCGAAAATTCCTATATTGGATTAAAGTTCCTTATAACAACGATTATATCCCTTTTTTTATGGGTGATCGCATATTTAATTTTGAGGCCTTAATGAAACGCTACTGGACAAAATGTTGGCTCTCATACCTGGTGCCGTCGGAGAGGATTGAACTCTCGACCTCACCCTTACCAAGGGTGTGCTCTACCACTGAGCTACGACGGCAACTTGCGAAAGATGCCATATAGGGTGATTCCAATCAAGAGAAGAGAGCTTTTTTTCTAAAATATATTCTATTACTGACAACAAAAGGGAAGCATATGGCTTCACTCGGATATGGGCAATCTAGCCTTCGTGGGGTCAGTTAATGGGCTTTTTCAATGAATCTGCTGTGGAATAAATCCCTATCCCAAGGCAGGTTTTTTGGCTATGTTCATCAAGGTGAGCGGTTTCACATCAGTCCCTCCGCAGTTTTGCAGACTTATGATCCGATGATTCGAGAGATGGGAAAGAGTTAACAGCTTTCTTCAAACTATTACCTCTCTCCCCTCGATTTTCGAGCTGGTTTTTTATTTCTTATGTTTTCCCGTAAAGGATGTGAGTTTATTTTTCTTCTTCTTTCAAATTACTTTTGTTGTCTTCTAAATCGCTAGCGTACCACTCAACGTATTCTTTCTGGATAGCAGGCGGATCATTTTCTTCATCTGTTTCACTATGCATTTTATTGGAAAGCTCTTTCTTGGTGCTAAGGAATTGTTTCCAGGAAAAAGTCTCTGGTAGAGAAGGAGTTCCAGAAAAGAGCGTACGATTATAAAGAACATTTGTTCTCAAAAGACTTGCGTTTAAGACGCGTGAAAGGTCCACAATCAAAGCTTCCTTTTCCAAATGATCACTACAAACATTAGGATAATAGTCACTCAGGAACTTAATTATTTTAGAAGCTTGGGTTAATTGCTGCTCATCAATTTTTCCAGTCATAACCGCATCCTCTGTCATAAGCTTAGTATATGCATCCTTAAGCTCAGGAAATTTGGTTTTAATGGTAGGAAAATCATCTTCAACTTCTTTTATTCTTTCCAATACCTTTACAAAAATTTCTTCAAACCTACATTTTTGGAGTTTATTCATGAATGGGAAAGTCTTTAAAAGCCCTTTGAAAAATAGATCGGGCGGAAGGTAAAAATAAACATTTTTATAAGACAGAATTTTTAAAGAATCTTCGATTTTATTTTTAAATAAAAGGCAAGAACCATAGTTTGCATAAAAGAATTCAGGGATGCAATTCAGTTCTTGCAGAGTTTCCTTTTTAATACCATTAAATGATTCTTGCCCGCTGGACAGTAAGTGTAAGAGGCGAGCGTTGGCCATATCTTGGACAAGATCATCAATTAATAATTTTTTTCCTTCAGGTAATTTATGGTGGTCAGAAAAAATATCCTCGTAATAGTCAATAGCTGAGTCGACATACTCATCACCTCCATTATCTATAACCATCCTTGAAAAAATCAATAGTTTACTAGAGTTCCACTTTATTCCATCACGGCTCATATTTATTATATCCTGTATAGTTACTTTGAGAGGGAGGGGAAAACCTGTATCTTTATAGCTTCCAAAGAATTCAGTTATATGGTCTGGGTTAATAATCCAAGAAAAGAATGAATCTGGATAACTTCTAATTGAGTCTAGTAATATACCTCTACTTTTTTCATTTAAAGGGGTCAAAGCGCCTAATACTTTTACTTTAAGGGAAAATAAAGATAGATTGTTTGGATCTTGTTGAATTAACTCATTCACGATTCGTAAGGCTTGCTTATATAAAAACCCTTTTGTTTTTTTCAATTCGTCAATGGTTACATTCAGGTCTTCTTTTCTTTTTAAAGATAGAGCATTTTTGCTAAGTCTTGAATTATCCTCATTTGTACTTTCCATACTTTCAATTTGAGAGGGGCCAGAATCATTATCTGTAAATTCTTTTTCCTCTTCCATATTAGCTGGGCTTGAGGAAGAAGGTGCTTCCCTATCGTCATCATGAGACTGAACTTCTATATCAGGGATAACAATTGCTTTTTCTTCTTCTTCTTTTGTGAAAATATTGGTTGAAAGATCCTCCAATTTATCCATGAGAATATAGGTATAAAGAAAGAGAGCTTCATGATTTTCGAAATATGGAGAAAATTCTAAAATATTTGAAGCGAATGCAGAACTTGGGTGCGATTGAAGAGCTAATTGTATTTCAAAGTCAAAAAAAGGATAGAATTTGGTATCATATAATTGAGTTAATTTTTCTAGGCTCTGGGAGTCATTCATTATTTTAAGAGCTTTTAAGTAGCGGTGCAGCATAAGGCGATCTTGATCTGGCAAGACATAAAAAGCTTTCGTTTTTTCTTTACCAAATAATTTTAAGTGTGATTCGGTATCATTAATGATTTGAAAGACATAATTTTTTAGGTCTGGTGATTTTTCTACTAACGAGCGGAGTTTAGGTATTGTTAACCCTTTTTCCCTGTTTTTTGTAGGGTCAAGTTGGTCGAGGGCTCCCTCAAATTGAGTTTTATTCTTGGAATAGTAATTAATAAGGGTATCATTATCTTCAGATTTAAAAGCTTGATGAGGGTCTTTAAAAGCATGCACTGGCAAAGTAAAAAAACTTGTTCCTAAAAAGAAAGCAGAAACTAATACAGTATTAATTGTCATGACACCCCTCTTAATATTACATATAAGACTTCTTTTTATAATACTTGTGTTTATTAAAGTCAAGTAAATTTATTGTAATATGATAGTTTTATTTAGAAAGAATCACTGTATCACAGCATTCGAACTTATGAGCTTATTCTAGCATAATTTAGTGAGAACCTGCTGCAAAAGTCCTAGAGATGTGATAGTCTAAGATTAGGCTAACTCACTGAAAAGGATAAGAAATGTCA
>DAIDHR010000035.1 GCA_027459605.1 Alphaproteobacteria bacterium | reverse complement strand
ATGACATTTCTTATCCTTTTCAGTGAGTTAGCCTAATCTTAGACTATCACATCTCTAGGACTTTTGCAGCAGGTTCTCTACAATTCACGAGTTCTCAAATTTAAAGTCTTATAAGTAATGTTAAGGACAAAATATTAAAATTTGGTTAATCGATGTACATGTGAAGGATCTGTCGCAAATTTTTTGAGGGGTGTGGTAAGACATCTATAATTGGAATAGCAATCATCTCTTAGGATCAGTAAGCAAAATTATATTTTACTTCGCGCATCATTGAAGCATGAGCCCTCCTGCTAGCTAACTTGTTACTCTTAGAAAAAGATTTATGAGCCTGAGCTCCGCTCCCGTTTTGGAATTTTATATCTTAGATCTAGCTATATCCAGTGCTCCTTAAAAAATTATCCGGTAGGGAGAAATAGCCCAACAAAGGGAGAACAGCTTGCTTTTAAAACTGGCCTAACTGATTAATTTTTCACATGAATGAAATTAAATCTTGACTCACCATTGTCTTAACAATTATTACAGGATACGTGCTTTTAATATTAACTTCACAAGGAAAGAAAAAAGTACGCATATACCTAACATAGAAAAAA
Organism: Alphaproteobacteria bacterium; assembly: GCA_027459605.1. Lineage (GTDB taxonomy): Bacteria > Pseudomonadota > Alphaproteobacteria > UBA9655 > UBA9655 > UBA9655. The sequence continues at coordinate 19,898 of DAIDHR010000035.1, read as the reverse complement.
GTATTATTTAATAGAATCATGAAACAAAATAAAGTTATTGCCATTATTGGGCTTGGATATGTGGGTCTTCCCCTAGCAGCTGCTTTTTCAAAAAAAAATTATAAAGTGATTGGCTATGACATAAACAAAGAACGTATCGCAGAGTTAAGAAACGGAATTGATGTAACTTGTGAAACTGAGTCTGGAGATCTAGGACTCCCCAATCTTTCCTTTTCTTATCAAGAAAAAGATTTAAAAGATGCTTCTATCTATATCATCACAGTTCCTACCCCTATTAATGATACTAACAGGCCCGATCTCTCAATGATTTTTTCAGCCACAGAGCTTGTAGGGCGTTCTTTAAAAAAAGGTGATATTGTTATATACGAATCTACGGTGTACCCTGGTGTTACGGAAAATGAATGTGCCCCCCTTTTAGAAAAAACTTCTGGGCTTAAGTATAAACTTGATTTTAGTGTAGGTTACTCTCCAGAGCGGGTTAATCCTGGAGATAAAACGCGCCGCCTTGAAACCATCCAAAAAGTTGTCGCTGCATCCGGCCCAAAGGCACTTGAGGTCGTTTCCCATATTTATGGTGATATTATTACAGCAGGGATTTTTAAATGCCCCACTATACAAACTGCAGAAGCCGCAAAAGTTATCGAAAATATTCAAAGAGATCTCAACATTGCCTTAATGAATGAGCTTTCTATTATTTTCCATAAGTTGGGAATTAATACATCTGATGTGCTTGATGCAGCTGCAACTAAATGGAATTTTGCCCGATTTGAACCAGGGTTAGTTGGAGGCCATTGCATTGGAGTGGATCCCTATTATTTAACGCATTGCGCGGAAAAATTAGGATATAACCCAGAAGTCATTTTATCAGGAAGAAGAATAAACAATCGAATGGGGGAATATGTTGCAAATTCAGTTATGAAGCATGTTTTAAACTCCGCTTCAACCGTAACTTTGCCACCCACTATAACAATTCTGGGGTTTACCTTTAAAGAAAATGTGCCAGATATTCGCAATACAAAAGTTATTGATACTGTAAAGGGATTAAAGGACTTTGGAGCAAATGTTCAAGTTTATGACCCTTATGCTAACCCTAAACACGTTCAGCATGAATATGGAATCAAGTTAACCCCTTTAGAAAACCTTTCTCCTGCTGATGCAGTTATTATTGCCGTAAAACATCAAGCATTTATAGATGGAAGCTGGACATTAATACGAAACATCCTTAAAAACGACAAAGGATTGGTTGCTGATTTGAAAGGCTGTCTTCAAAAGTCAGAAGCGCCCAAAACTATAGATTTTTGGAGTTTGTAAATGAGTGCTACACTGGATGCAAAAGGAGGTGCTAACTTACTTTTGTTCTTACGACACTTTTTTGCAGATTGTTTTCTTCTGATTAGGAATGAAGCAGAAAAGTTCAAAAAGTTAGGTGCTCTTGAAATATTTAAGTATATTTTTTCTACTTTATTTGTTGGTGGAGTGACAAAAAAATACGAAAGATCTTGGAAAAGTGCTGCATTATTTTTCATCCCCTTCATTTTTATTTTTACAGTTGTTGATTATAATTATATACATAGTCCCATCGAGGGAATTTCCCTTGATGGTCGTTGCTGGCTTGATATTGCTTACCAAAAATCTTTTTGCAATCAGATATCACACACGAACAATCTTCTACTTAGATCCAAAAATAAGATTCTTGATTTAAATACCCCTAACAACCAATTATTTTATACACTCGAAAAAAAGTTTGGCCATTCTTGTGAAACAGCACAATTTAAAGTTATGAATGAAAATTCATTAAGTAACATGTACACCGTATTTTTTAAATTTTTTCCTTCTATCTCATTGAATCAACTTGGCGTAATTCTGAAGTATATAAGAATCTCACTCATTTTATTGTTTGCCTTTGTTCTTTTAAAAGTTGGATTAAGCCCCGCTTACACTCTCCTTGTGACAAGCCATGCTCATTTTCTTGTATATCTGGTTAATATTAATTATCAATTTGCCATGTACCCCTTTCTTATTCCTAATTTTCTTTTTTTAATTTCAGTTTCATTACTTTATTTATATGGGTTAGAAAAATACGGTTATAGGTGTATTCCATTTGGTGCTTTATTAGGATTTTATGCAGCTTTTTACTGTAATTTCAGAACTGCGCATGCTCCTCTTTCCTATTACATCCTTTTAACATTATTGGCATTGACTTATCTTTATCTAAGAAAAAGCTCACTTCCTAAAATAAAAGCATGTGTTATTGCACTGTCATGCTTCCTTTCGCTATATGTAGGGTTTCGATACCATGACAATACATTCATTAAGCCCATTCATGAAGAAACAAAACTCCATGGTGACTATAATTATACTTACCATGCCATAGCGCATCCTCTTGTTTTAAGTATGGGGACAGTACCGAGTGACTTAGCCAAAAGAGAGGGCATATTTTGGAACGATGGCGCAGGAATGAAACTTGTCCACCAAATCGATCCTAAAATAAAGTATTTAGATAAGAATTACGAAAAAGCTCTTTGGGTTTATTATTTTAAATTATGGCTTTTCTATCCCTCAGAAGTTCTTAAAATATATAAACGTAAAATGAAACTTTTTAACCGTAGTATGTTCAGTCTAGATAAGTTTGTGGGAGACCGTCTTGAACGCTATCTAGTAAGGGAAAATACCCCTCATGCAAAGCAAAAAGTGCATGTTGAGAACCCTCTTTTAAAGGGCACGCTATGGCTACAATCTTCCGTCAATAATGTCTCGTGGAAGATTTGGGTAATTCTTCTGAGCCCAATTTTCTTAATTGTATTATTTTACAGAAGATTTAATCAGATTGGGCTCCTCCTTTCTCTCTCTGTTGTTGGGTGTTGTCTTTTACTTTCGCTGGAGGGAATAATCATCGTTAACGTACTGACATTAAAATATCATGCGTTAATAAATTTATTATTTATTTCAATTGTATTATATTATATACAAATGGTTTTTAATTTCTTGTATCAAATTATGCCCTCAGCTAAGGAGAAATAATGCTAGTTAGTATCGTTCTTCCTGTTTACAATGAAGCAGTTGCTATTCAAGAACTCTTAAATCGAGTTAGTTCTGTCTGCAAAAAATTAATCTCATATACTTTTGAAATTATCATTGTTGATGACGGGAGCTCTGATAATACCCTGACACTTGCCAAGGAAAATATAAAAAAAATTAAGAACTTAAAAGTCATAGAGCTACGCAAAAATTACGGCCAAACAGCCGCTTTACAAGCAGGATTAGATGCGGCTCAAGGAGACGTCATCATCTCAATGGATGCAGATTTACAGCATTTTCCAGAGGAAATTCCTTTGTTTCTTGAAAAAATTGATGAAGGAAATGATGTGGTTTGTGGGTGGAGAAAAGAGCGCAAAGAAGGACTTATTAGAAGGTGGCCTTCTCGAATTGCAAACTACTTTTTAAGAAAAATCTCTGGCTTAGAAATTCGCGACATTGGAACAACATATAGAGCCTATCGTGCAGAAGTAATTAAAGATATTTTACTCCTAGGTGAAAACCATCGATTTGTGCCTATATATGCGCGAGCAGCTGGGGCTAGAATTGATCAGGTTGTCATTGAAAATATTGAGCGTCCCTTTGGACAATCAAATTATGGAATTTCTCGAACCTTAAATGTTTTTTTGGATTTATTTTTTCTCTATTATTTTACGCACTATATTGATAGACCTATCCGAATTTTTGGGAAACTTTCCCTTGTTTTTTTTGGGGTTGCTTCAACCATATTTTCAATTCTTTTTGCAATTTGGGTAGTTCATGGGGTTCCTGTTGTCAGAGATCATAGCGGCTGGTTTACGATTGCTATAATCGCCTATGTTTCTTCTCTTCAATTAATTTTAACGGGTGTACTTGCTGAAATTATTGCTCGTATTTATTATAGCACGCGTGAAAAAGCTAAATATAAGGTTAGAAAAGTTTGGCAAAAAAGCGAGCCTGCCTAGATGTGCGGAATTTTTGGTTACATAAATTGGAACCCTAAAGAGAAAATAGAAGAAGAAAAGCTTATTTCTGCTGCTAACTTATTGTTTCACAGAGGACCTGATGGCGGTGCTTACTATTCTGAACCCCCTGTTTTTTTAGCGCATAGGCGCCTTTCGATCATCGATATTCAAGGGGGAGAACAACCTATGTTTTCCCACAATGGAAGATACGGAATTGTTTTTAATGGAGAAATCTATAATTATATTGAGCTAAGAGAGGAGCTTCAAAAGCTAGGTCACATCTTTTATTCAAAATCAGATACAGAAGTTATTTTAAATGGATATGCTCAATGGGGAGCTGAAGTATGCAAAAAACTCATAGGAATGTTTTCTTTTGCTCTATATGATAACCAAAAACGTACTTTATTTTTAGCGAGAGATCGGTTAGGAGAAAAACCGCTTTTTTACTTTTTCAAAAACAAAATCGTCAGTTTTGCATCTGAAATAAAGGCTCTTTCATATATTGCACCTTTTGCTCTTGAAATTGATTCCTGCTCTCTCACACAATATTTGTGCTTAAATTATGTTCCTGGCACATCTACCCTCATAAAAGATATATATAAAGTAAATCCTGGAAATTGGATGCTCATCTCAGAAACAGGGATTAAAAAGGAACAATATTGGTCTTCCACATCCCACAATGAAATACCTACATCATTCAACGATTCTATAGACCGATTAGAGATTCTCTTAGATCAAAGCGTTAAAATTGGGTGCCGAAGTGATGTGCCTATAACCCTCGCGCTTTCTGGAGGCATTGATTCGTCACTTGTCGGTTATTATGCTGCCTCTCAAGGCTCTCTCACAGAAGCCTATTGTGTTGACTTTCAAGAAAAGGGATTTAGCGAGTATCCGCAAGCAAAAATAGTTGCAGATAAATTGGGTTTGAAATTAAATTCTGTTCCCTTTTCGTCTGATTCCATGGAAGAATTTTTGAAGATTGTTTACTATGCAGATGACCCTCTTGCAGATTCGTCTTCTTTAGCTGTTTGGGCTTTATCAAAAGCTGTCTCTCAAAAATATAAAGTCATGCTCGGAGGAGATGGAGGAGATGAAATCTTTGGAGGTTATCTCACTTATAAAGCAACCTTAATGTATCAGAATTTATTTAAATATCTTCCAACATCCTTCCGTTTAATGATCAAAAGCTTTTCTCACCTTATTCCCAACTCTGATGGAAAAGTTTCTTTTGGTTATAAACTCATGCGGTTTTTACGTGCTTTTGATTTATCAGTTGAAGATGCTCATTTTACGTGGAATGGAACATGGCATCCTGAGGATGTGAAGAAAATACTCGCTTATTCAGCGAATGATTTTTCTATTTTCAAATCATTAGAGGGTGCCACATTTAAAGAAAATGACATGCTTAGGAAACTTCAAATGATGGATTTAGAAAATTATCTTCCTTCCGATATTCTCACTAAGGTTGATCGCATCACCATGGCATATGGACTAGAGTCCAGGGCACCTCTTCTTCATCCTAATTTAGTTGAGTTTGGTCTTGCTTTGCCCAAGTCATACAAAATCTCTCAAAATGGACAATTAAAATTTATCTTGAGAAAGCTCGCTGAAAAAAAGTTTGGAAAATCAATTTCACAAGCAAAAAAACAAGGATTCAGTATTCCGGTTAATCAATGGCTTAGAAAAGAGGCTAAGGATTTACTTTTGGATTGCTTGTCACCCCAGTCTCTTTCTTCTATAACTTTTTTAAACAAAGAGTTTATAGAAAGAGCTATTAAAGACCATCTTGATGGTAAAAAACAACTCGGCTTTGAGCTATGGGGATTAATGGTTCTCGTTAGCTGGTATCAACAAAAAATTGAAAAGCCATATTATCCAACTCGCCAAATTAAGTTAAATAGAGTTAATCCAATTTCTAAAGATAGGTGCATAAATGGATGAAAATTCTCAAAAAATTCATTATGAGATGATTCATGATGACTATGCTAAACATTATTATGATCCAACATCCATGGAATTTCGTGACAAATTTATGTATAAGTATTTGTTTAAGGGGCTAGATTTAAATAATAAAAAAGTTGCAGATCTAGCTAGTGGAAGCGGTTATAATTCGCTGGCTTTAATGAAATATTTTCCGAAAGTTCAAGTGTTTGGCTTTGATATTTCTAAAAAAGCTTGCCAAGATTATAAAAAAACTGTTGGAAGACCAGCTTATGAAATCGATTTGACTAAGAAGACTGATTTAAAAGAAGAATATGATTGTGCTATGATCATAGGAGGTCTTCACCATTGCGTATCAGATCTAGAAGCGACGTTTGAAAATATTTCTGCTATTCTAAAACCTGGTGGTTCATTATTAATGATTGAACCGAATAAAAATTACTTTTTAGAACCGTTACGCAAACTTTGGTATAAACTTGATAAATACTTTGAGGAAAACACTGAAGAGGCATTAGATCACGATTCATTGCTCTTTAAGCAAGCACAACATTTTAATGTTGAAAAAATATTTTATTTAGGTGGTCCTGCATACTTTTTAATTTATAACAGCTTATTATTTAGGTTGCCTATTAGAATAAAAAAGGTCGTAGCGCCTATTTTACTGCTATTAGAAAAAATCTATAATTTATGTCCTGGAAAAGTAATGTTTCCTTATTTTATTGCTCAATGGAAAAAGAAGTAACTAAAAATGTATATGCTTTATAATAATTTTATATTAACTTTTTTGGTTGTTGCGCTAACAACTTACTCTCAGCTTATTCTGCGTATGCGTGTCACATCTATGAGTCAGATATATACGTTTGAAAAATTTAATCTTAAATCTCTATTGATAATTGGTACAGACTTATGGATCATTTCTGCAATTGGCGCTTTTGGGCTTAGTTTTGTATGCTGGGGATTTGCATTATCAGGGAATTTAAACGTAACTAAAACCTATCCTGTCGTTTGCTCTTGCACCATTCTTTTGGTGTCGTTACTTAATTTTTTATTTTTTGGTGATAAAATTAACTTTAACAATATATTAGGCGGGGGTTTTATTATTGTTGGGATCTTTCTTTTAATAGGTGAGTCCTCAAATTCTTTTTGTTCAATTTTTCATTCTTCTTCAAAACTCAATTTAAGTATAAAGGAAGATAAATAGCTTATATAATTTATATTATAGTTTGCTAAACTAAGGAGAAAATATGTCTGATAATATTGCAACTCTAATTTCTAGCTATCCTCGTAAGCGACCTTTCCTTCCTGAAATTTACCAAAAAATTCACGCGAATGAGTATTCAATTAATAGGGAAGGGAAATCATTTTTAACTAAACTATCACAATATGCTGAGTCATGGATGCACTATCAAGTAAGGGCTCTCAAAGGAGAAGCTATCCTTGAAATTGGAGCAGGCGGATTAAATCATCCTCAGTATGAAACTTACAAACATTACGATATCATAGAACCTTATAAAGAAGCGCATGCAGGAAGCGACAACTTAAAACTGATTCGAAATTCCTATCAATATATTCAAGAAGTTCCGCTCAGTAATAAATATGATAAAATTTTATCTGTTGCGGTTCTAGAGCATCTTGAGGATTTACCCCAGGTAATTGCTCAAGCCTGTTTTTTACTTAAAGAAAATAGTGTCTTTCAGGCGGCCGTTCCAAATGAAGGCGGCCTATTATGGTATCTTGGAATGTGTTTAACAGGCCTTGGATTTAGACTAAGGAATAAAATGTCTTATTTCCCACTTATGAGATACGAGCATCTTAATAAGTCCAAGGAAATTATTAATATTATCAAACACTTTTTTAAAGATGTAAGGGTTAAAAGATTTCCCTTACCAATCCATCATCTTTCTATGTATGTTTATATAGAAGCCTATCACCCTCGGTTAGATGTTTGCCAGAGATATTTAAAATAGGGAACTTTATTGTATAAATTATTTTTTTACTTACACAGGAAAAAGCAATGGAATTAGGTACAAAAACAATTGAAGATTTTGGTATACAATGGACAAAATATGATGAAACGGACGGATTTTTTGGATCTAAAGATCTGCTTGCTGACTTTATAATCCCTTTTAATCCCCATGAGTTCGTTAAAAAAAGGATTGCTGATATTGGCGCTGGAACAGGGCGCTTTACTTTGAATCTATTAGAATTTGGAGCATCTCATGTTTATGCCTTGGAACCTTCAAAGGCAGTCCATGTCCTGAAAGAAAAAACTAAATTATATGCTAACCAAGTTACCATTATAAATGATACGGGGGATAGGCTTCCTTCTGATCTTCGGTTGGATCATGCGATTAGTATTGGGGTCATTCACCATATTCCAGAACCTCTATCTGTAATTAATGCTGTGCATGATGCATTAAAAGAAAAGGGAAAGTTTATTATCTGGTTATATGGTAAAGAAGGGAGTCGGCTTTACTTATTCTTTGTTTCTCCTATCCGAAAATTGTGCGGTGTTCTTCCTTCTGCATGGATTTCTGGAGTGGCAAATTTACTTAACTTCTTTTTATACTTTTATATGAAATTGTGTAAAATTTTTAATTTCCTACCTTTATCAAAATATCTTCTTGAGGTGATGGAGAAGCTACCCTGGAAAAAACGCACCATTGTTATTTATGATCAATTGGCCCCTGCTTATGCAAAGTACTATACTTATAATGATTGTGTAAACCTTATGAAACAGTCCAAATTTAAAGAGTATAATATTTTTCATAGAAAAGGTTATAGTTGGGTCATAATTGCTGAAAAATAGACAATCAGTTTATAAATGAGTTTATGCTATGAAATGTTTTGAAGAGCAAAAAGTATGGCTTGTAACAGGAGCTGCGGGCTTTATTGGCTCGCATTTAGTTGAGACATTGTTAAAAAACGGACAAATTGTTATTGGTCTTGATAATTTTGTTACAGGAAAAAAAGAAAATATAAATGACGTTCTTTCCCTTGTCCAAAAAGATAATATTAGTAAATTTACTTTTATAGAAGGAGATATTCGTAACTATAAAACCTGCCAAGAAGTGACAAAAGGGGTTGATTATGTCTTGCATCAAGCTGCTCTTGGCAGCGTCCCGAGGTCTTTAAAAGATCCTGTTACAACAAATGACGTCAATGTCTCAGGTTTTTTAAATGTTTTGAGAGCTTCAGAAGAAAACAAAGTTTCTCGCTTTGTTTTTGCCTCTTCAAGTTCGGTTTATGGAGATTCTCCAAATCTCCCAAAAGTTGAGGGTACAATTGGCAATCTTCTTTCTCCATACGCTACCTCGAAAAGAGCGAATGAGCTTTATGCACAAGTTTTTTATCGTTGCTATGGAATCCCTGTAATTGGATTAAGATACTTTAACGTCTTTGGTCCGCGCCAAGACCCTGGAAGCATGTATGCTGCGGTTATTCCCTTATGGATACATTCTCTTCTTATGCGTCAGTCCTGCTACATTAATGGGGATGGCTCTTATTCACGAGATTTTTGCTTTATTGATAATGTCGTTCAAGCGAATATAAAATCTGCGTTATGTAATAGTAAAGAAGCCTATGGAGAGGTTTTTAATATTGCCTTTGGGAAACAAACAACTCTCGTCCAGCTTTATACTTTAATAAAAGACGCTCTTCAACTTGAGAAAGACATAAAGCCTCATTACCGGGAGAATCGCCCAGGCGACGTAGCCCATTCTCTTGCAAGTATCGATAAAGCCAAAAATATGCTGGGATATGATCCTCTATATTCTTTAGAAGAAGGCCTTAAAACAACTGTAAAGTGGTTTGAAAAAAGTTTAATTAACCTGAGTTTTGGGTAAAGGATCCATTTTTATATATATTTACAATACATTAACGTCAGCAATGACGATAGCGTATTGTATTTCAATGAAAAAAGTAATGGCTTATCCAAAGCTCAAGTTAAGGAAGCTGCATTGTCGGAGCTTCTTTCTTAAAAATTTTATTTGGCCATTTCGACCCAATTTCTTGACTTTTTTAGTATTTTATGCAATATTTTCTTTAGATATCTGAGGAAATAGATCACACAGTACCTTAGGTGGGAGATAGATCTGAAAGGTATCTAAGAGCACAGATTTCACTTTGGGGAAGCTGAAATCTTTGGAAAGGGTCCGGAAGCTAGCTATGCCCTTAGATTTTTTCCTAAATGGAGATGCGTGCAAAAGGAAGAAGGAAACGAGTCTTCTCCAGTCCTGCTACGCTTTGGCGTAACAAGCTGTAGAAACCCAGAAGCTTGGAACTTCTGGACATAATTTCCCTCTTCACCCGTGTTGCGACACAAAAAAAGTACGTTACATGATCCCGGGATCATTATACTTGATAAGAAAGATAGGGAAAAGGCAAAACCGAACAAACCAGGAACTTCTAACTCAGATTTATACACCTCAGGAAATTTACCCTTAATGGAACAGATTCATCTTTGTGAATGAAAAGAATTCTGTTTCTTGATCACTTATCAGTGTATAAAAATGCCAAATTATCTATGCAGGGAGAAAAATGTCATGATCGATTTTATTTATACCATTCCCAACTATGTTTTATTTTCTCTCCTTATTGGTATTAGCCTTGTCGTCTCACTTATCAGTATCTTGATTGTCAAACGCTTCATACAAGTTGACACGAGGTATCGAGAAAATGAAGTCATAGGATATATAAGCGCAACAATATGTATTATTTATGCAGTCTTATTTGGATTTGTTGCGTTATATACACTTAACAACTTTGATATGGCCGATCAAAGCGTTCAACATGAAGCCAGCTTCCTGGGGGATATTTTTCATGATTCAAAAGGGCTCCCGGACCCTATTAAAAAAGAAATTCGAGGCGAAATTAAAACTTATATTGACGAAGTTTTAAAGAATGAATGGCCGTTAATGGTTAATGGCAGAGTAGTTACTGAAAGAGGAGAAGAGATTATCGATCGCATGAAAACAAATCTCTATAAATATACTCCCCTTAATCCCTTAGAAACATTTGCCCAACAACAAGTTTTAACCGAAATCAAATCTCTTTATGAAGCTCGGGAAAAAAGGATCTTTATGTCTCATTCTGCTTTAGATACGAATTTTGTGTTTATCATCCTGCTTGGAGCTTTTTTAACCATCGGCATTAATTATTTCTTTGGGATGGAATTTTATTTGCATGTCATTTCGGTTGTTGTCGTTTCAATTGCCGTCTCATCTCTTGTTTTCTTAATCTTAGCTATTGATCGCCCCTTTAGAGGTGAATTTGCTGTGAGCCCAGATGCCTTTAAAACGATCCTGTCGCTGATTAGTAAGGATTCATAAAGGTGGAATAAGGGATTGTTTTAAATTTTTTGGATAAGTTTTTCTGAAAAGGCCTTATTGCTTACGGAAATGTCCCCTGCAAACGGATAATCAAATGAAACGAGGAGAGCCAAATCAGTCCCTAGGACGCAATTGACAAAAAAGACGAGTATCGCAAGAGCTTTTCTTTCTTGTAATTCAATCAAGCAAACGGACAAAGCCAATATAAGAATATAAACTGCGGTCATTGCAAAAAGAGGTCCAGGAATAACACTCTCTAATCTATCCATACGCGAATATCGTGATTCTAAGGCTGTATTATAATTTGCGATCATTTCTTTATAAAAGACTTGTTGAATTTGGTTTTGACTTTGAGGCATAGAGGATTCCAAAACATGATAAATATTATCCATAGCTGCTGTAGCCTCGCGACTTGATTTTCCCCACTTCATCAAGGGCCATTCTTGAGTTATTACAATTTGGGCATACTGTTTAATGGCGCGTCGGATTTTATCCTGATCATTTTGAGGAAAGACTTTACTATTCATGACCATCTTTGAAAGAGCTCCCACTTCTTCATTAACAGACCCCTTTGCTGTAAGGAAAGTTTGCCAGAGCATGACAATAAGAAAAGCGACAAGGAGTGTTGTTCCTGTTGTAATTATTTGATAAACAATTGTAAAGTTTCTTGCTTTCCTTAAAAGATAGCTTTTAAAATAAAGACGTAATATTTTGTACGTCAAAAATGAAAGGGCCATAATAATAAAAATTATGAGTAAAATAAATATGGGGGTTGGTATATAGTTAAGCATGAATTGACGCATATTGGCTACCTTTAAATTATTTTCGGGCCCTACTCTTATTTAGGAATGTATACTTAAATCATATACCTTTGCTCCTAAGTCGTTTAATGTTACAAATAGAAGATTAATGAATGTTTAATAAGGAAAAATGAGGGTGATTCCTTCCTAGAGGCCCCCTCTATTAAGACTATTTAGAATAAGGTCTAGCGTAGAATCTTGATGACATTTGTCCAGTTATCTTGGTGGATCAGATTAAACTTATCATCACTCCAAAGTATATAAGAGGTTTTAATTTCCCTCCATTGAGCAGCCCCTGGATCTTTCTCATAACCCACTTTAATGTCGGGGTCTGGTGGATTAACAATAATCAAATTACTATCCGGTTGATATCTTGCATAAAGTTCTGAATGGATTTTATCTTTGATTTTACCCGTTTGAGCATCAACTACCCAGTTTTCTTGACAGAGAGGACCACATTCTGTCGTGACGATGGTATAATGTCCTGCAAAATTTGGGCCTTTTGTAGCTCCCGCAGTAAGTTGCACTCTATATTCTTCAGCATCCTTGTAGCTTAAAATATCCACAGGAGCTGGCGTTCCTTCGAACATTTCGCGATCGGGAACAGGGTTTTGAGCAAAGTCAGGGTATTGGGCGAAAGATGAAGACGAACCTAAAATCATAAAAGCGAGTAAAGCTGGTTTTATTTTTTTCATTGAGCGCTCCCTAAGTATGAACTTACATTTTATCAGAAAATAAATGGTAATGCTATCTTTGATTTTATGGTGGTGGGGATTCCTCATTTAACCTAAAAACCCTGAGTCTTGGATAAGGGATCCATTTTTATATGTATTTACAATACATTAACGTCATTGCAAGCCCTGCAGAAAGCAGGGCGAAGCAATCCGGTCAAAGAATTGACTCATATAAATCAATCCATTCAGGGTTGAGAGAGTCAATAAGTTTCAGTTTCTGTTTTCTAGGCCCTGCCTTTATTTGCTTTTCTCGCAGGATAGCACGTTCCATATCAGCAAAAAGCTCATAATAAACAAGCAGTTTACAGTTACAAGGTGAGCAAACCCCTTGGTTATCCCATTTTATGTTGGAATACACGTGTATAATGTTAGAAAAACAACAATGATGACGGCCTAAAAAAATATGACCATTACTGCATTTTTTGCTTATTTTCCTTGACTTTATGATAGCTGTAAGCTAATATTTATTATGTGTAAAATTGATTATAAGCCATCGGCTCTTACACCATTCTTAAAAATAACTAAAAAGCAAACACTTCTTTCATGTAGTAAAATTAATGAATTGACAATAAGATCACATGAAAAATTCATCGTATTAAAAATACACGCCTTTGCTGTTCTCCCTTATGAAATATACCGTAAGCTTGTGAAGTACCTAAATGTCAGTCTAGATAATCTTATCATTCAAGAACAATAGTTAGAAGACGAATGACAGCTACTCAATTTAGTATGGCCCAACTGCCCCTTAGTCCGACGCGAGGAGTCGAACGCATAAGCTTGTCTCACTTCCGCTGCTATGAGATTTTCAGTGTTTCTCTTGACTTAAGGCCGGTTGTGTTGACCGGCCCCAATGGAGCGGGTAAGACCAATCTATTGGAAGCCCTTTCTTTCCTAATCCCCGGTAGAGGTTTAAGGCGGGCGCGGCTTTCGGAAGTTAGGAATCAAAACAGTTCCGCTCCCTGGGCAATTTCTATCACATTGAATGATGAGGGAGAGCCCCTCCAAATTGGGACAGGTCTTGATCCAGAGGTTCCTGAAAGTGAAAAAAGGCTCACAAAGATCAACGGAGAGAAAATAAAAAGCCAATCGACCCTTGCTGAATGGGTGTCGGTAGTGTGGCTCATCCCTCAGATGGATCGGTTGTTATTAGAGGGAGCCCAAGGTCGCAGGCGCTTCCTCGACCGGCTTGTATATGGGTTTGATCCTAGCCATGCTCAGCGGTTGAGTCGCTATGAGCAAGTCTTAAAGGAGCGGGGTCTTCTTTTGCGCCAAGGTCGTTTTGATCGGTATTGGATAGAAGGGTTGGAAGAAACCCTCGTGAATGATGGGATTGCGATTACGGCTTCGCGCCGCGAGGTCGTCGGACAACTGTCTTCATTTCTTAAAAGTCAAAACAATGCCTTTCCTCAAGCAGACCTCACATTAGAAGGTGATCCGGAGAAACTTCTTCAAACCCGTAGCCTTCTTGAGGCTGAAGAAGAAATGCGCCGTCTTTTAGCTGCGCATCGAGAGCAAGACCGTATGACAGGAAGAACTTCATTTGGCCCGCATCGGAGTGATCTTTTTGTGCGCCATCCCGAAAAGAATCAGCCTGCGGCTTTATGTTCAACAGGAGAACAAAAGGCTCTTCTACTTTCCATTGTCATGGGGGCTGCTCATTTGCTATCTATACGCACAGGGGCGATTCCTCTCTTGCTCTTAGATGAGGTTGTAGCCCATTTGGATAAGACATATAGATCAGCATTGTTTGATGCGATTTTAAAGCTTAGAATACAGGCTTGGCTTACAGGGACGGATGTTTCTTTGTTTGAAGAATTAGAAGGACATGCTCAATTTTTAAGCCTTAAGGAAGCCCGATTAGTATCGAAAACTTAAATGAGAGAATTCATGACAGAAGTAAATTCATCAACGCAAAATTCAGAATATGGAGCCCATTCAATTAAGGTCTTACGAGGCCTCGATGCGGTTCGTAAACGTCCTGGAATGTACATTGGGGACACCGACGATGGTTCCGGCCTTCATCATATGGTCTATGAAGTTGTCGATAATGCTATTGATGAAGCCCTTGCGGGGTATTGTGATCGGATCGATGTGATTCTGAATGCTGATGGATCGGTTACGGTTATAGATAATGGTCGGGGGATACCTGTTGATATTCACCCAGAGGAAGGTGTTTCTGCTGCTGAGGTTATCATGACTCAACTCCATGCGGGTGGAAAATTTGATCAGGATTCCTATAAGGTTTCCGGTGGTCTCCATGGTGTCGGTGTATCTGTTGTCAATGCTCTCTCTGAAAAACTGAAATTAACAATTTATTCCAAAGGGAAAAGGCATTACATGAGCTTTACCCATGGTGACCCTGACGGACATCTTGACGTTGTGGGAGAAGCAGGAGAAAAAACAGGGACTGAAGTCAATTTCCTCCCCTCTAAGGAAACATTTTCTTCAATTGTATTTGATTTTGGAACGTTAGAGCATCGTTTGCGTGAGCTTGCCTTCCTGAATTCGGGTGTAACTCTCATTTTACGGGATGAGCGCCACGAACAACCTAAAGAGGTTGTCATGCACTATGAAGGGGGGGTTCAAGCCTTTGTGAAATACCTTGATCGCAGTAAAAATGCCCTCCATTCCCCTCCCATTGTTATTCAAGGAGAAAAGGACGGGATCACTGTCGATTTGGCTATGGAGTGGACCGATAGCTATCATGAGACAATGCTGTGTTTTACAAATAATATCCCTCAAAGGGATGGAGGAACCCACCTTGCTGGATTTAGGGCAGCCCTTACGCGGGCAATCAATGCTTATGCGTCAGCATTAGGGAAGAAAGAAAAGCTGTCCTTGACTGGTGAAGATATGCGAGAAGGACTCACTTGCGTTTTGTCCACAAAAGTTCCTGATCCTAAGTTTTCCTCCCAAACAAAAGATAAGCTTGTGTCATCTGAAGTCCGACCTGCTGTGGAAGGCATTGTGGGAGACAAGTTCCAACAATGGCTTGAAGAGCATCCCGCTGAAGCCAAGAAAATTATTGAGCGAATTATGGAAGCAGCCCTTGCTCGTGAAGCTGCCCGAAAAGCACGAGAGCTGACCCGCCGGAAGGGAGCACTGGATGTGGCTTCATTGCCAGGGAAGTTGGCTGATTGTCAGGAAAGGGATCCTTCAAAAAGTGAAATTTTTATTGTTGAGGGAGATGGTGCAGGAGGATCGGCAAAACAGGGTAGGGATAGAAAATACCAAGCTATCCTTCCGCTTCGAGGTAAAGTTTTAAATGTGGAGCGAGCCCGTTTTGACAAAATGCTGAGCTCTGAGCAAATTGGAACGCTTATTACGGCTTTAGGGATGGGCATAGGGCGCGATGATTTTGATGTAGGCAAGGCCAGGTACCATAAGATTATCCTTATGACGGACGCTGATGTGGACGGGAGCCATATACGTACCCTTTTGCTTACTTTCTTTTACCGGCAAATGCCCGAGGTCATTGAGAAAGGCTATCTTTATATTGCAAGGCCTCCCCTTTATAAGGCAAAGCGTGGAAATTCAATGCTCTATCTTAAGGATGAAAAGTCCTTAACGAATTATTTGGTGGAGGGTGGCTTGGAAGGGGCTACGTTCACCCTTCAAAACGGTACGCAAGTTGGGGGGGCAGACCTGAGGAGGATCATCGATATCTGTGCCCAAGTCAAAGATCTTGTTGAAATTCCTTCTAAACAAATTGGGTCGGCCTCAATCTTAGAACAAGCTACTGTTGCTAGTATTTTGAATGTTGAGACTTATCCAAGTGAAAATTCGGCCTATGCCAAAAAGATGGAGGACCGATTGAATACAATCTCGCAAGAAGGGCAAAAAACATGGACGACTTCTGTTGATGATTCATTAACGCTTTCCATAAAGCGAACGCTCCAAGGTGTTGAAGAAAACTATAAGATTCGGTTTTCCCTCTTAAATACTGCTGAGGTGCGTCAGCTTGATCGCCTCCGAGAGACTCTTCAAGAAACCTTTACAGGACTTCCATCCTTAAAAACAAAAGATGGCACCTATCCTATCTCAGGACCTTTGGCTCTTCTTGACTTGGTCCTAGAGCGTGGGCGTAAAGGCTTTAGCATTCAACGCTATAAAGGATTAGGTGAGATGAATCCCGAACAACTTTGGGAGACAACCTTAGATCCAGATGTTCGAACCTTATTGCAAGTTAAGGTTGAGCATCTTGATGAGGCCTCCGAAATTTTCTCTACCCTTATGGGAGATATCGTCGAGCCAAGGCGGGATTTCATTCAAGAAAATGCTCTGACGGTCAAGAATTTGGATATTTAAAGTGAAAATCTTCGTTTAAGGAAAAATGTATGCTTAACCTGAGTTTTGGCTAAGGATTGTAATTACTTATCTGCACGATTTTTTCTATAAGATCTTTTGCAAAAAGGCTTGTGTTGTACGTTCTCCATCAATTAATTGCCTTATCTAAAATCAAAATTTATATAATAATAACCTCTTTTACGTAATATTTACCATTATTTGGTATACATAAATAAATACTCAAATGAAAATATGTAAGGGAGAAAAATGATGCCATTTTCAAAATATGTACTTTCCGTGCCAACTTTACTTTTTCTTCTAAGCAGCTCGAGTGCTGTTCTTTCAGGAAGTGTCCATAGAGTAGGCGATGGCCAAGGAGGTCCTTATAGACCGTTTTTTGTTTCTCCAAGTACCGCAGGAAGAGAATTCATGTCTGATGGAGGAGGACCCGTGACAAATGGTCAGCCTCAGGACACGGGGCTATATGCTGCTCCGGGTTGGCAAAGCGAAGTTTCTGATAAAGGGGAGCTTCAGCGGGTACCGATGGCTGACACAGCAGCGGCAGGCGCGTTTGTTGTGGTCCCAGGACAATCAACGACTGAAAATGGATCCCCAGAAAAAGGTACAGAGCAGGTAATAACTGGGGCGGGACGCGACGGAGCGGTCATGGTGGATCCGGGGGGAACAATAACTTGGAGTCGACCTGACGGAATGGTCTGGTTCTATAGAGTTGATCCCTTGCAAGCATCCAAAGCGAAATTGGCAAGAGCATCCGGAGATGCAGGTGGTGGTGCTCGGGGAACTGTGGGTGTTCCTTATGTTCAAGGATACGGCCTTGTTGTTGGGGATGATGGAGAGAGGACTTTTACGAATAGAGGCTATGAACAGACTGATGACGGGGTGTGGCAGGCAATAGGAGCCTACCCTGAAGGATTTGCAGCGGGTACATTGACTTATGCACCTGTTCCTGGAGCTACATCGACTTCAACAGAATATGGTAGAGCATTGATGAGGCGGCGTTTAGATAACGTAACGAGCTCACAAAACTTGCCCCAACCCAGTGCATATTCGACAAGTACAAAGGTAGAGGATCCTGCACATGGCCTCCCTGCTGGTGTGGTCCTATGGGATGGCCGATCGGGTAACTTTGTCTATGTAGCACCATACCTAGAAGGATCTGAGAGAGGGGCTCAGATTGGCGAAGAGAATGCACCAAGAGCCGATGAGGCTACAAATGGAACTACAGTTAGGATGTATCCCGAATCAGCGCAAGCAGCTATAGGTAGGATTGAAAAAACATCTGGGAAAGCAGAAGATGTGACTTGGACCTCTGCAGATAGAGCGGATGCAAACGGTAATTCAAGTCAAGCACAATTAGGATACGCCCATGATTGGGGGTGGCCGTTAGCAAAGACGGATATAACGGGGCCAGCTCCAGGATGGCCAGCTGGTTCGGGTTACCCAAATGGTGCTGCAGCTACGGTGCAAGCCGCTCCGGGTGCCATCTTTTGGCTTGTTCCTGGTTATCCTCAATCTACAGAGGGTTCTGGTGGAGACAGAGATCCCCGAAATGCAGTAGATGCTGAAAAGTACATGAGCAGGCAAGCTTTTGGGAAGTATGACGTCCCTGCGGTGACCGCGAGTCGCGATAAAGCGCTGTTTCAGCAAAATGGGGGAGATGTAAAACTTGAGAAAACTAAAGCCGCTCCAGCGGAATTTCCAAGGGCGGGGACCGTAGAAAGTCCCCAGAAAGATTATGCAGATGCTACTGGGTGGCGGGTATATTATGACGATGGTGCTGCGCGGTCTTGGGATGTCATAGCTATACAACCTGGCCAGTCCTCAGATCCGGACGCAGCTGGAGAAAATAGTGTAGGGACGGGCTTTAGAGCAGATGTCCGAACTTATTCTTCTCCATCAGAGGGCTCCCCAACTGCAGCTATGCCAGCTCCCTCAGTTGATCTTAAAGAGGGACTTAGAGGGGCTGTCCGTGCCGAAAAGGTCCGTCCTGCGGTAGAAGACACTTTTGGGCGAGGACCTCGTGACAAAGCCCTTCCTACTTCCTATAGGATAAGAGAAAGGCTGGGCCAAGCCCAACAAGACCCGACCAGACCGGCTTATGATGTTGCTGATGGTTCTTCTGCTTCTGAGTATAGGGACCGTGATCGAAACGCACAACAGCAGGTTTGGCCTCAGTATTCTGTGGAAGCCCCGAAAGTTGCCGCGTTAGGTGCAGGAATAGGTCGAGGTGACGAATGGGCACAGCACGAATCTTTTGGGGCAAAATCTGATCAGCCTGACGTGGCTGGGGCAGTTGCGGGAATAGCCTCAGGTTCGGAACCCTTACACTCAGACCTCTCAGGTCAAGGATATGTAGGTGCATCAGATGCCGCTGAGACTGGGTGGAGAGATGCTGAGATGGATCAAGGTAAGGCCGCAGACGCACCTCGAGCTACAATCCAGGAGTTAAATCGAACCACAGATAGAGCTGCACTTGTCCAGCGGAGTTCTTATGACCCGAATAAAGAAGCTCAAGAGCAAGCCCAAGTGCTACGTGGAAAAGTTGTGGGAAAGGATCTTGGACAACCGACTGTTAGCCATAGCCCAGAACAAGAAGCAGCAGCGAGGGAATTATGGGCCACTTTAGATCCACAATATGGCGAGTATTGGTCAAGCTATAAGGCAGCAGGGATGGAACCAGGAGATGTGGTTAACTGGGATGGTAAGCCTGTATTAGAAGGATATGATGCTATAGTAAAACCATTTTAAGAACGAACCAAAATAGTGTAAGCTGAAAGCCTAAAATAACGATAAGAAAGTGGGGGA
>DAIDHR010000034.1 GCA_027459605.1 Alphaproteobacteria bacterium | reverse complement strand
CATCGTTAAATCTTATTTCCTAAAAAAGGAAGTTGCCTACGCGGCTTGATGTAAACTGTTTGCTGGCCGGAGTAATACCTATCCCAAATAAATAATCATAAACTAAGCCCGCTCCCTTTTCCGTTTCGAATCCATAGTCTTTCATTAAATTATCTAGAGTTTCTTTACTAGGGCCGGGGGAGCGCCCCTCTGGATAAACTTTTTCATCATAAGGGTTCCCAGAAAAACTAACGCAATAATAATTCACCTCGTAGGACTTTGTTTTCCAATAATGACTTACAATCCAGGGGGATCTTCCAATAAATATTGTTAGGTCATCTGTGGTTGTTTTTTGATAAAGAGCAACAGCATATTCTTTTATGATTTTCAGTTCGCTTTCTGTAAAAACTTCCTTTGGTAACATTTTAGGGGCTGAGGAGGGAGAAGAAGTGATCTCCTCATTTCCACCATCGACAACAAAGGAGATGAGGATAAACAAACAGCAAGAACAATATTCAAAAAAAGTTTAAAATTTATAACCATCTAAAAATAACTTAAAAATAATCGTGTAAAACATACATAAGTTTCTATTGTCAAATTTCAAGGAAATTTATTATTAAATAAGATCAAACACAAGTGTATGAAGGGTTATTTTGATTTTATCAGAGGCATTTAAAATTTTCTTATAAGTACCTATTTAATATAAAAACGAATACTTATAAATTTTATAGAAACAAATTAATAGAAAATGTATCTAGTAAATTTAAAAAATTCAAAAAAATAACCTATTAAAAAATTCCCATTGGTTTAAAAATCGAAAGTGTGAAAGGAAAAAGTGAACTATGGCAAATAAATCAGTTCTAGGTTTTCCTCTCGTAGAGGAGTTAACTGAAGATGATAAAGCACGAATTTTTGAGCAATACAAACTTCTTATAGATTCTCTCGACAACACAAACACAATAAGAGAGAATTCAAATCAATTTTGGATGGC
The DNA here is from genome assembly GCA_027459605.1 of Alphaproteobacteria bacterium. Taxonomy (GTDB): domain Bacteria; phylum Pseudomonadota; class Alphaproteobacteria; order UBA9655; family UBA9655; genus UBA9655. The sequence goes on along the minus strand of DAIDHR010000034.1, from coordinate 20,249 downwards.
TGTAAATGGACTATGCATTTCAGGAATAGCTTACATTAAAGAAAACCAAATGTTTCCAAACCATCATAAACTCTTATTCCTGTCCACCCTTATTGTGCTTGGTATATTTTTGTGTTTTTCTTGGTTTAACTTCTTAAATACCATAAAGTATACAACTTACATAAGAAATAATATGCTTATTAAGCTTGAAAATTATTTTCCAATAAAAGTATTTACGCAGATATTTAATTTGACTGAAAGCGAAAAGGGTAAATCTTCTTTAACGCTTAAGGAAATGCTAGTTCCTTCTGCTTTCTTAGTTGGATATTTTTGTTTTGCCCTATTTTTATGTTTTTTTACGGAAGAGACAATGGCACCTTCTAAAATATGAAATGACGGAGCTATGGATAAATCTGACTTTTGCCCTTTAAGGGAGCAAATTTTTCTGATGTATTGCCAATAAAAAAGGTGTGCCTTGGTCTTCCAAGAAATCACACTCATAATATTTAAGTTGTCTTATTTACCTTCTGTTTTGCTTATTTCTTTTTGCAACATCTACTGTACTATTATAATTTTTATCTTCAAATTGATTTAAAACATACATAACTCCTTTTGGAGCACCATTGCCCTGGGCTTGATAAACCAAATCATCCTTTTGCGCAGGATAATGAACCCCTTTAAGATAACGCTCAACGGCAGCAGGGCTTGCTTTATGAGGATTTCCTCTTCCACCTTCAGTTGAACCACCCATGATATTTCTCCTTTCATTCAGGCTACGTTTTAAATTTTGAATTAAAAATAAAAGTATAAAACTTTTATTTGATTGCAGGCTAGAGTTATGAGCTAAATTTTACTAATTTAAATGCGATGATTATTTATAATAAATGTATAAGATTTAAAATCTATTATGGAAGCATTTTAGAAAGAGAAATTAAATCACTTTTTAAACTTCATACGAATTTAGATAATGCATAAGATATTAATGTTACTTTGAAAGACAGTTTTATATTTATTTCAAATGTAATGATATCTATTTAAAAATTTAAATAAAAAGGAGATTGAAAATGACTAAAAAGTTAAATTTCATAACAGCTTTTACAATTCTTTCATCTGTTTTACTTTCTGAATCTTTTGCATCATCGAAAGTAAAAATTATAAATAATACAGAGGAACCTATAAAAGTTTTCTTTCGTGGAAAGGGGGGAACTAAGCTCTATAGCGCAATAGCTAATTCCAATACGATAATTCCATTTAAGATTGCCTCAGAATATATTGAAAATAAGCCTATCTTTGAAGTGATTGCAACGGGAAGCAAATCAGAAAATCCTGATTGGAGTCTCTTAGGAGGAACGTGCTCTGACCTTGAAGTTGACAAAGATCACACCCTCCTCATTGAAAAATCTTTTCAGGGCTTAAAAACAAGTTGCTCTGAGTTATTGAAAGAATAATAAAAAATAAATTAAAGATAAATGAAAATTTTTCATTTATCTTTAATTATGAAATGTCAAAATGAAATTTGTTAGTTTTTTGATAAAAATTCATGAAGATGAAAAAGCCAATGAATAAAATAATGAACTCTATTGATTTTTTGTTTTTTATTTACGTGTTTGCGCGCCCTTTTTAGTAGATACAGATCGTTCAGAAGGCCGATGTGTAGCCTGTTTCTCACCACCGATATGTCCGCCTTTTCTTGCAGGAGATAAATCTTGTACTTTTTCAGTCCCAGAACCTCCTTTCGAACCTCCGCCATGCATTTTATTGACTGTTGCCCACGCTCGCCTTTTAGCTTCTTTTTCAGGAACCCCACGATGTTCATATCCCTCTTCAATATGAAGGGCTTTACGTTTTTGTTCAATTGAATACTTTTCTTTACTCCCACGAGCCACTTTGTTTTCCTTTCTATTATTATTATGATTTTACTAATTATAGAATTTTAATTTAATTGGAAATTAATATGATATTTAAACTTATCATTTAAAATGAATATCACCTACTTTTATGATAATAAATTGTTCGGTGAAATCTTTGTACAAATCTCGGCTTTGATGAAAAAATTGGAGATTGACGTTCTCCCATAACTGCCTATAGTAGATCGTATCTGGAGTAAAATCCAAGTCATATCCTTTTTAGGCATAACAAACCTTACGTGAGAAGAGGGACCCTCATGAAAATTACACGTCACTTTACGAAAGAAGGCAAAGATCCTTATAGTGCTTTTGAATTCCGTAAAACGGACAGTGAAATACGCAATCCTGACGGATCAATTGTCTTTCATCTTGAAGGAATTGAAGTTCCTTCGTCCTGGTCCCAAGTTGCTTGTGATGTGCTTGCTCAAAAGTATTTTCGCAAGGCCGGTGTTCCGAGAGCCTTGAAAGCAGTCAAAGAAAAGGACATTCCTGAATGGCTATGGCGGAAGGAAGCTGATTCAAAAGTTCTCTCTAAAAAAACGCCTAAAGAGCGTCAGGGGAGTGAAATATCGGCCAAGCAAGTCTTCGATCGCATGGCGGGATGCTGGACTTATTGGGGATGGAAGGGTGGCTATTTTGATAGCGAAGCCGATGCCAAGGCTTACTATGATGAAATGCGCTATATGTTATGTGCGCAAATGTGTGCGCCTAACTCACCTCAGTGGTTTAATACCGGTCTTTATTGGGCTTATGGGATTAATGGTCCAGCTCAAGGCCATTTTTATGTGGATTTTAAAACAGGTGAGCTTAAACTTTCGACATCGTCTTACGAACATCCACAGCCTCATGCCTGTTTTATCTTAAGTATTTCTGATGATCTTGTGAATGAGGGTGGGATCATGGATTTATGGGTGAGGGAAGCTCGCCTTTTCAAATATGGATCTGGAACAGGATCTAACTTTTCAAATTTAAGAGGATCAGGGGAACCCCTTTCAGGTGGTGGACATTCTTCAGGAATGATGAGCTTTTTAAAAATAGGAGATCGAGCTGCAGGGGCGATTAAATCAGGAGGAACAACGCGCCGCGCTGCGAAGATGGTTGTGGTTGATGTGGACCATCCGGATATCGAAGATTACGTTAATTGGAAAGTGGTTGAAGAACAAAAGGTTTTAGACCTTGTCGTTGGGTCTAAGCTTGCTAAAAAGTATCTTTCAGCAATTCTAGCTGCTTGCCAAGAAGGACAAGGCGATGAGCGGTTTAACCCTCAAGAAAATCCTTCTCTTTACAAAGCCTTAAAAGAAGCCCGGGAAATGATGATTCCTGAGAATTATTGTCAACGTGTGATTCAATTTGCCCGCCAGGGATATACGCATATGGATTTCCCTGAATATGATACAGATTGGGATTCAGAAGCCTACAGAACGGTTTCAGGGCAAAACTCTAATAATTCCGTCCGGGTTAACAACAAATTCCTTTATGCAGTTACAGAGGACAAAGATTGGGATTTACTTCGAAGAACTGATGGAGAAATCTATAAGACTGTTCGGGCTCGTCATCTGTGGGATCAAATTGGATATGCGGCTTGGGCGTCTGCTGATCCTGGGTTGCAATACGATACAACAATCAACGAATGGCATACCTGCCCTCAAAGTGGGTCAATTCGGGCTTCAAACCCTTGTTCGGAGTATATGTTTTTAAACGATACAGCTTGTAACTTATGCTCCCTTAACCTTGTTGCCTTTATGAATCATCATGGCAAGAAGATAAATGCTGGAGAACTTCATTTCGATGTGCCCGCATTTGAACATGCTGTTCGCTTATGGACTCTTGCTCTCGAAATTTCTGTTATGATGGCCCAGTTTCCTTCTAAAGAAATTGCGCTACTTTCTTATGAATTTCGAACCCTGGGTATGGGGTATGCCAATCTAGGAGGACTTTTGATGGCCTCTGGTATTCCCTATGATAGTAAAGAAGGTCGTGCCATCGCAGGGGCTCTTGCTGCCTTAATGACAGGTGTGTGTTATGCAACTTCTGCTGAAATGGCGAAAGAACTTGGAGCCTTTAAAGGCTATAAGCTTAATGAAAAAGCTATGCAGCGTGTCATGCGTAATCATCGCCGTGCTGCCTATGGAGAAAAAGGTGGCTATGAAGGACTTGAAATTCTCCCCATTCCTTTGGAAGGGAAAGATTGCCCCTGCCCGACTCTCCTCCAAGCTTGTCGTAAGGCTTGGGATCATGCTTTAGACCTTGGTCAGAAGCATGGCTATCGGAATGCACAAGCCACCTGTATTGCCCCTACAGGAACCATTGGATTAGTCATGGATTGTGATACCACGGGCATTGAGCCAGATTTCGCAATGGTGAAATTTAAAAAACTAGCAGGAGGGGGATACTTTAAAATTATCAATCGTCTTGTCCCTCAAGCTTTGCATGTTTTGGGATATTCAGAAAAAGAAATTGAAGATATTACTAAGTATGCAGTTGGCTATGGAACCCTTGAAGGAGCCCCTGGCGTTAACTTCAAGCTTTTACGGGAAAAAGGATTCACAAATCGAGAAATTGATCTGTTAAAAGAAAGTTTGAAATCTGCCTTTGACATTAAATTTGTCTTGAACAGGTGGACTTTAGGGGATGATTTTTGCAAAAAAGTGCTTAAATTAACCGATGCTCAGTTGAATGATATACGGTTTGACCTGCTTACCCATTTAGGGTTTAAAAAGGAGGATATTGAGGCTGCAAATGTTTATTGTTGTGGCACAATGACCGTTGAGGGGGCCCCCCACCTAAAGAAGGAACACTTGCCAATTTTTGATTGTGCAAATCCCTGCGGTCGAATCGGGAAGAGGTATTTATCCATCGAAAGTCATATCCGCATGATGGCTGCTGTTCAGCCGTTCATATCAGGAGCCATTTCAAAAACGATTAACATGCCCAGTTTTGCGACAATTGAAGAATGTAAAGAAGCTTATCTTCTTTCCTGGAGATTAGGCCTTAAAGCCAATGCTCTCTACCGAGATGGGTCCAAACTTTCGCAAGCATTAAGTGCTTCTCTTTTAGGGGATGACGTCGTTGAAGAATTTTATGAAATGCCACCCGCTGAAAAAGCTAAAGTCGTGGCTGAGAAAGTGGTCGAGCGTGTTGTTGAGCGATTTATGCATCGCGCTCAGCGCCATAAACTTCCCAATCGTCGTAAGGGATATACTCAAAAAGCCGCCATTGGTGGACACAAAGTTTATCTGCGGACGGGTGAATATGATGATGGGAGCCTTGGAGAAATCTTTATTGATATGCACAAAGAGGGAGCATCTTTCCGTAGTTTGATGCATAACTTTGCCATGGCCATTTCCATCGGGTTGCAATATGGTGTTCCTTTAGAAGAATACGTTGATGCTTTTGTCTTTACACGTTTTGAGCCTTCAGGGCCTGTTGCTGGCAATGACACCATTAAAATGGCAACCTCTATTCTTGACTATATTTTCCGAGAGCTTGCTATTTCTTATTTGGGTCGAACAGATTTGGCCCATGCCGAGCCTATGGACTTACGCCCTGATACGATTGGTCGCATTGAGGCAGAAAAAGGGGCGCTTGTTAAGAAAGACAAGGGAAAGGGGGATATTGTTAATAGCTTAACCAGTACCGGATATGTCCGGAGCAGTTTGTTTGTTATGCCCCCTGCCAATAAAGATAAGGATACCTACCTCCTTCACGAAGCAACGGGCACTGAATCCGCAACGCCTCATATGGGATCGGCCACAGTTACGGAAGTGGAAGAACGCCGCTTCCAAGCGCGGCTTAAAGGCTATGCAGGGGATGCCTGTGGAGACTGTGGAAACTTTACCCTTGTTCGCAATGGTACCTGCTTTAAGTGCGACACCTGTGGGTCGACGACGGGCTGTTCCTAACGACTCATTATAAAAGGGGAAATTTAAAGTTTCTTCTCTTCAAAAAACTTTAAAAACTTCTTTTCTCTTGACTATAAAAATAAAATCATTGTAGATACTTATATTATACTTATTTCTATGTGTTGGATGGATTGAACATATGATATTTAAATCACCAATTAAATTAATGATGTTGGGTTTTTTAATATTTAATTGTTCGGCCTTTGCGATGGTAGGGAGCGAAAATAACAGTGAAACTCCACGGGGGACAGTTACAATCAAAAAAAATCATGAAGAAGATCTCACCTCTCCTTCTTTTGTCCGTGCAATGAGAGAAGCTATAAAGAAGAAGGAGTATAAATCTTTTTTAGATGAAAGAAATATAAGTGAGGAAGAAAAAGGGATTCTTGGAGAAAAAGCAGGAGATATTTATTCGGAACTTGGTTTTCATAATGAGGCAATTTTAACTTTTGAAGAAAGTCTTGGTATTTTAAATAAAAATATTAAATTGCATCATAAGCGTATTGCTAAAATCTACGTTAATTTAGGCAATATTTACAGAAAAACGAGCCGTTTTAAAGAAGCCATAGAGAAGGTGGAAAAAGGCCTTGCTATTTATAAGGAATACGCGTTGGAAAATCAGGCAGAGTCTATATGGGCTTTGGCACAATTAGGACATATTCATAAGGGTGTTGGGGACTACAAGAAAGCTGCGCAAATTCTTAAAGAAGCAAATGACCTTTACGAGAAACACTATCCAGACAGATACAGTGACATATCTTGGGTTAAGGCTCGTCTAGCAAATGTTTATTGGGAGAGCGGAGCCTATAAGGAAGCAAGTAGCATTCTTGAAGAGACTCTTTCTGTATACAGAAATCATATTCCTCAAGATCATGAAGGGATTATTTGGGCACTAACACATTTAGCTGGTGTTTATATGGATTTTGGTTTTGCCCAAAAAGCTAAAGATTTACTGGAAGAAGGCTTAGATATGTCTAGGACAAAATTAGACAAAGATAGACCTGATTCCGGTGGGATAATTGGATTTTTAGGAAATGCCTATAGAATGCTTGGTAATTTTGAAAAAGCCGAAGCTTACCTTAAACAGAGCATTGATTATTATACTAAGATTTCTCTTGAGTCCTCTACGGAGCATGTTTTTCTTGGATGGTCAAAGGGACTTCTTGGATGTGTTTATAGAGATATGTCTGACTTTGAAAAGGCAGAAGAGTTACTTCAATTTAACCTTACCCTCTATCAGAAAATTTATGGTGATAATCACCCTGAAACAGGACGAACTGTAGTAGATTTAGGACAAGTTTATCTAAAAAAGGACAAACTAGATGTGGCAGAAAATTATTTTCTGAGAGCTTTACAAATATTTCAGCCAGCAGGTTATCCTGAAACATATTTATGTTTTGAAAGTTTAGCAGATTTATATCAAAAAAAATTCAATGACTTGAAAAATAGAGGAATCAGCCAAGAGGCTGAAAAGCTCAAGTTAAAAGTTAGCGATTACCTAGAAAAATCTATAACTGTACTCAAAGAAAAATTCCCTGATAATTCGCCACATAGTGCAAGAGTTCAACTTAAACTTAAAAAACTAAAAGAAAATTAAGGTCCTCAAAATTTTTTCTTTTACGTATTACTTTGAATCTCTAGCCCTGGATTGGGCCTAGTCTTTCAAGTACCTACATGCTCAGCTTAGAATTTTACATGGCGAAATAAAAATCCAACTGTTAATAAGGAAGCTATCAGAGTGACATTAAAAAAGGAGGAAAATGAATTCTGAGAGAGCATACAAGAAAAGAGGGGGATAGCAGTTGTCCCCGTATTTCGGATAATGGTTAAAAGAGCCAGGGCAACTCCTAAATGTTGGGGGTGACTATCAACTATTTTCGTAGACGTAGATATAATTATAAATGGAATAGAAAAAGAGAGTAATCCAAAAATTATATAGGTATAGATGAACATAGGGTGTAAATTTAAAATTAATAATCCGAGTATAAAATAGACAAGGAATACATACATTCCAATGCGGAACATCTTTTTTATTGTCATATAGTTTATAAAGATTATATATAAAAAAGAAGCTCCGACATTGATTATAATAAAAATAAAAAAGACAACAGAACTTTCCTTGACTGAGAATCCATAGGTTTCCTTATAAATAAAGGGCATCATAAATTCAAATGCTGTAAATATTCCTAAAGGAAAAGCTTGGGCAAGCGAAAGTCCTAAAAGAGACGTGCTTAATAAAGAACTCATTGTTTTTCTTGATTTTTTGAGAGCAGAAAAAATTCCTTTCCTTATTTTGGAAGGCTTTTTCTTTTCCTTCCAGAAAAAAAGGGGACTCATCAAAAGTGCCGATAGGATAAGGATAAAACTAAAATTTCCACGCCATCCAAAAAGTGTAAAAAGTCTTTCTCCTAAAAGGGGGGCTCCTGCCCAAGCTAAAGAAAGGGAAATGGAGAGGATTGCTTGAAGTTTGGCGTAAGCCCGGCCTTTATAATAATCTCCAATAATGATTCCCGAAAGAAGGGCAGCGCCTCCATCACCGAGAGATTGGAGAAAACGCCCTAAGAAAAAAAAATAGATTGTATTTGTTAGGATAATAATGAGCGTACCAAACATAAAACAGGTTAACCAACAGAAAAGAATTATTTTCCTACTATATAGATCGGCAATTCCTCCACAAAGAAGGCAGACAATGATGGCAACAAAGGGATTTACAATAAATGACAACTGGACCGCATATTCGGATGTATGATACGAGCGTTGGATTTCAGGAAGACAAGGGAGATGGATGTTGGAATTGACGATTAGAAGAGAAAGAATAAGGATTTGAAGGAGAGGGATATTTTGATTGATTAAAGTGATGAATTTTTTTTCTGCCAATTAAAATTCCTCCATCGATACTTTTATTGGGTTTCTAATGGATTGTTTTTTCTCTCCTTGTTCTAAGGGAACCTCTCTTTACATTTTTTTATCTTACTGATTTTAAATCAAGTTTAAGTCCTTTTTTAAATTAAAACTGAGTTTGGTCGGTCACGCTTTTGCCTTTACCATAAATTAGAATTGCGCTCTGCAATAACCTGTGAAATATAAAGAAGGATGGTCAACACAAGGAGTAATTCTCTCATGGATAAGCAAAAAGCTCTTGAAGCCGCACTTGGTCAGATTGAAAAAGCGTTTGGAAAAGGGTCTGTCATGCGCCTTGGTCAACGAGATACAGTTTCAGATGTAACATCCATTTCGACAGGCTCGCTAGGGCTTGATATTGCCCTCGGTATTGGAGGCCTTCCCAAAGGGCGGATCATTGAAATTTACGGACCAGAAAGTTCAGGGAAAACAACACTTGCTCTTCACGTCGTTGCAGAAGCTCAAAAGTTGGGGGGTACGTGCGCCTTTGTGGATGCCGAGCATGCACTTGATCCTGTGTATGCCAGAAAGCTCGGAGTAGATACAGATAGTCTTATTATCTCTCAACCGGATGCGGGAGAACAAGCCCTTGAAATTGCGGATACCCTTGTCCGGTCAGGGGCTATTGATGTGATCGTTATTGACAGCGTTGCGGCTCTTGTCCCCAAGGCAGAGCTTGAAGGAGAGATGGGAGATTCTCATATGGGGCTTCAAGCCCGTTTAATGAGTCAAGCCTTGCGGAAACTCACAGGGTCTGTTTCTAAAACCAATTGTATGGTTATTTTTATCAACCAAATTCGCCAGAAGATAGGCATTATGTTTGGGAACCCAGAAACCACAACGGGAGGAAATGCTCTCAAGTTTTATGCCTCTATTCGTCTGGATATTCGCCGCATTGGGTCTTTAAAAGATCGGGATGAGGTTGTCGGTAACCAAACCCGGGTGAAAGTTGTTAAAAACAAGTTGGCTCCTCCTTTCAAAGTAGTGGAATTTGACATCATGTATGGAGAAGGCATATCCAAAACAGGGGAGCTCATTGATTTGGGCGTCAAAGCCAATCTTATTGAAAAATCGGGGTCCTGGTATTCTTATAAAAATCAGCGAATTGGGCAGGGGCGAGAAAATACGCGAACCTATTTAAGGGAAAATCCTGACGTTGCTGCTGAAATTGAAGCAGCTATTCGGGCGAATATAGCTGCTGTCGGCCAGAATCTTTCCTTTGCTGAAGGGGTTGAGGAAGATGCTGCTTAAAATACATATACTTAATCAACTTGAAATTCCTACTCAGATGTCATCTTAGAGCCAGAAAATGCTAGGCTCCATTTCAGGGGATAAGCATTTATTGTACAAGGATGACAAGTAAGTGGGCCAGAAGGTAGTTCATGCAAACGACGGCAGATATAAGGTCTTTTTTCTTAGAGTATTTTGAAAATCGAGGACATACCCATATCCCCTCAAGCTCACTTGTCCCTCATAATGATCCTACCCTTTTGTTTACGAATGCAGGAATGGTGCAATTCAAGAACGTGTTTACAGGGCAAGAAAAATTGGACTTCAGCCGAGCAACGACCGTCCAAAAATGCCTCAGAGCAGGGGGGAAACATAACGACCTTGAAAATGTGGGACATACAGCTCGCCACCATACTTTCTTCGAAATGCTTGGAAACTTTTCCTTTGGGGATTATTTCAAAGAAGAAGCAATTGAGTTGGCTTGGATGCTTGTGACGAAGGAATGGGGAATCAACCCTGAAAAGCTCACGATAACGGTTTATAGTGAGGATGAGGAGTCCGCTCGCCTTTGGCATAAGATAGCAAAGCTCCCTCGCGAAAAAATCATTCCGATTTCTGATAAAGGAGAAAACTTTTGGTCTATGGGAGATACAGGGCCATGTGGACCTTGTACGGAAATTTTTTATGATCATGGATCACATATTCCAGGTGGACCTCCTGGAAGCCCAGAGGCCGAGGGTGATAGATTCGTTGAAATTTGGAACTTGGTTTTCATGCAATATGAACAGCTTGCTTCAGGCGACATAATTTCTCTTCCTAAACCTTCTGTCGATACAGGCATGGGAATTGAGCGCGTTGCAGCTGTTCTTCAAGGAGTTCATGATAATTTTGATACAGATATCTTTAAGGCTCTTATAGAAGCCTCGGAAGAGATTACAAAAACAAAAGCGATTGGACCTCACCGAGATTCTCACCGGGTGATTGCCGATCACCTTCGCTCCAGCTGTTTTTTACTAGCAGATGGGATTTTGCCCAGTAATGAAGGGCGAGGCTATGTTCTCCGGCGAATCATGCGCCGAGCCATGCGGCATGTTCAGTTATTAGGGTATAAAGGATCTTTGATGGCAAGGCTTGTGCCAACACTTATTGAAAAGATGGGCCAAGCCTACCCTGAGCTTACACGAGCAACGCCCCTTATCATAGAAACCTTAAATTTAGAAGAAGATCGCTTCCGCCAAACCCTAGATAAAGGATTAAAGCTTTTATCTGAAGAATCCGCAAAAGTTAAAGACCTTCTTCCTGGGGACATAGCTTTTAAGTTGTATGACACGTATGGCTTCCCCTTAGATTTAACTCAAGATGTACTCCGGGCTGAAGGAAAATCTGTTGATACGAAAGGATTTGGGGAGGCGATGGAGCGGCAAAAGGCCGAAGCACGGGCTTCTTGGGCAGGCTCTGGTGAAAGTCAAACAGATCGCATTTGGTTTGAGCTTCGAGAACAATTTGAAGCCACAGAGTTTCTTGGGTATAAAACAACTGTGGCAGAAGGTGTGATTGAATCTCTTGTAAAAGAAGGAAAATCTGTCCAGGAGGTTAAATCCGGGGATAAAGTTTTCCTTCTTGCTAACCAAACGCCTTTTTATGGAGAATCAGGGGGGCAGGTTGGTGATACGGGTGTTATCTCAACTTCTTCGGGGTGTATGTTGGTTGAAGATACACAACGAAAAAGAGGAGACTTGATTGTCCACCTGGGTCAGGTTGTTGAAGGTAAGTTTAAAGTTGGTGAGTCGGTCCATTTAGCCATTGACGCAGAAAGACGCACTCTTCTTAAAGCCAACCATTCGGCAACTCATCTTCTTCATAAAGCCCTTCGCAAACACTTAGGCCTTCATGTGATTCAAAAAGGCTCTCTTGTAGCTCCCGATCGTCTTCGTTTCGATTTTAGTCATCCGAAGGCATTAACGAGTGAAGAAATTCAACTTATTGAACGAGAGGTGAATAATCAAATTCGCCAAAACACCCTTGTCAAGGTTCGCCTTATGACTCCTGATGAAGCAACTCAAGAAGGAGCTCTTGCCCTTTTTGGTGAAAAGTATGGGGACGAGGTGCGTGTTGTTTCGATGGGGGAAGAAATTGAAGAGCCTTTTTCCATTGAGCTTTGTGGGGGAACGCATGTGAGTTCTACGGGCGACATTGGGTATTTTAAAATCATTGCTGAGTCAGGGATTGCAGCAGGTATTCGCCGTATTGAGGCTTTGACAGGTCGAATGGCGGAGGATTTTGCATCTCTCCAGCAGCAGATTATTTTAAACTTGGCTGATCAACTTAAGGTATCTTCAGGGAGTGTGGGTGAAAAAGTTGCTCAACTCTTAGAGGAAAAAAAATCCCTCGATCGTGAAATTCAATCCCTGCGCCAACGCCTGGCAACGTCTGGGGGAGGGGAGTTCGCAAAACCAGAGGTCATCAAAGGGGTTCCCTTTTATAAGCGTCATCTTAAAGATATTCCGCCTCAGGATTTAAAGCCTATTATGGACGAGCTTAAGAGTGAGCATAAGTCTGGTATTTTTGTGGTTGTGAGTGAGAACGAGGGGAAAGTCTCTCTTGTGATTGGCGTCAGTCCTGATCTCGTTAGTGAGTTTGATGCCGTTGATTTAATACGGAGAGTTGTGCCCTCTGTGGGAGGAAAAGGCGGTGGAGGAAGACCCGATCTTGCCCAAGCTGGAGGGCCCGATGCAAATGGAATACCCTCTCTTTTTAAGGAACTTATCCAGGTTATTGAAGAAGACCGGACGTAACTTCTAAGAGCACGCTTAACCTATTGATTATCAATATTGAAAGAAGAAGTCCTGATAGACCACAGCTCTGGTTTAACTGTTCCGTTAAACAAAAATACTAGCCCAATTTCTCAGGCTCGATTACCCCTCTGGTTAGAATGGTTCACCTCACTTAATCACTTTTAAAAATTCTTGCAACAAAGTAACCTCGACTTATGAATAGAAAGTCTCAAAAAATGCGTATCACTTTCATGGGCGTCCTTTTATCCCTCACAAGCTCATTTTCAGCCTTAGCACGTTGTTCTACCGTGTGTGAAAAACGCTATCAAAACTGTATTGAAGAATGTGAAAGCGTAAATGACTATTATTCCAAAAGGAATTGTTTAAAAAAATGCTGGGACGAAAAAACCAGCGTTTGTATCGATTGTGCCTATAATTGCTTTAACTCATCAAAAAATCAGTATTCTTGTATATCGTGTGTTAAAAATTGTTTTGCTAATGACTCTTCCCTCTATCAAGACACGTGTGTAAGAGCTTTCTGTACTTACCCTTTCAATTAAATTCAGCCATCGAATAGAATATCCCTTTGGAGTAAATAGCCCTATTGACGGGCATTCTTGAAAGGTGTAGATAGCCAAGTTTAAAAAGGCTTTGAGGGAGTGCTCCTATAGATAGAATAATTACTAAATCTTTGCTGTTTCTTATCTTTTTTACGGCAGTCCAAACTTCCTTTTTAAAAGGCTCATTGTTTGCCATGATGAAAGAAGAAGAGGATGAGCCTCAGACATTTGAGGCTACTATAAAGTTGATGTCCCGTGAAGAACTTGAAAAACTTATATTATCTCAACGCTCTCGACTTAATGAAAACGCCGTTATTCTTTCGATCATGACCGAGGAAGAAAAAAAATCCCATCGTATTTTAAGTACTCCTCTTGCACAGAAAACCATACACTTAATTTTGGCATTAACCCAAAGTGAAAAAACTCACAAACCCTTGACCAACAGTTTCCCTCAGCTAGAAGAAAGTCAAAGGATTTTAAAAAAATTAACAATTTTTGATGTTCTTAAGGATAAAGACAACATCTCTGAAAATATCGCACGCAAACTATTTCGAGCTGTACTTATTAGAATTAGGGATCACTCCGCCTTTGAAATCAGCCATCCCCAACCAGGGGAAAATAAATCAATATTTGATGAGTTGATTGTGACACACCTGACGACAGAATGCCCTGTTATCAAGATTATGTATCCTGAAGGAAGTTTAATGGAATGCCTTATACAAAAGTACTTGAACCTTAGGGGAGGATTTTATTTTGTGCAAAGAATACATAGGTCGTCCCACCTATGTGGCTTGTTCTAGGTGTTTTGTCCTACGCCTTTAAGACAACCAACATAAAATGTATCTTGAGAACCAAGATAACCAGGATGAGCTGTCTCAATTTCTCCATCAGCAAGATCTTCATCCTTCTTTTTCTCTAACCCGAGCTTTGGATAAACGACCCATTTTATATGTATTTACAATACATTAACGTCATTGCAATGACGATAACCATTTGTTTAATTAGATAACCTGAATTTTGCAGGCTTTTGAGATGTTTCCCAATTCTTCTGCTATGTTCAGAGGCCTAACTTTATTTTTAATGTTTCTTTCGTTAGTGTAGTTCATAAGGTTATCCTTTCTTGTTTTGATTAAAGTTTTGCAACTCCATCAAAGCGAGGGAGTCCAGTGAAAATGGGCCTCTGAGGCAAGCGGCGAGACCCATTATCATTTTTTTTAAATAAATAAGGTATTATAGAAGCTTAAAAATCAATTTTTATGCCTCTTTGCATTATCTCAAACGTTGAAAAATTTGGCCCCGTTCCGGGATTCCTCAAAGTGTTACGGATATTAAGGAGTTTTTAACCAAAGTTGGCGATACTGTACAAACAGAGAAAAGGGAGGTTTAAACCATTTTCTTCCCTTTTCTTTTTGGGTGAAATTTTACTTTAACAAGAGAGGAAGTTTGACATGGTTAAAAAAGTTCTCATAAGAATAACAACTTTTTCAACGATCTTATGTTCGTGGGCAATTGGCGACAGGTCAAATTGCGATGCCAATTCAAGTACTTCGGACGTTTGTAAAGCGTGTTTTCAGAGTTGCCATGATAGTGGGGTAAAAGGGGAAGAGTGCAGTTTATGCATTCAAAAATGTTCTAACAAAGGGTGCAGTAATGAAGAAATACAGGATGCGAAGGGTAAAATTTGTACGTAACATTCCAATAGTATTGAAATGAGCCTCCTCATCACGGAACTTTTTACAGTTCTCCCCGTTGACATTCCCACGAAGGCGGAATCCAGCAAGGTCCTTTCTACCTTGCCTTTAAGATGGGGAGACGCAGGCTTTACAGGTCTGAACTTAATGCAATAGGCCATTAGCTTTTCTTGAACTTTATTTTTTCAAAAAATAGGACAGGATTGTTACCTTTGTTCCCAAAAATCAATAAAAAACTTTGGTGAGATTAAATCTTTTGTTACATTTTTTGAAACATAAAGTCTTTCTTTATGTTGACCACTCTTTTTCTTTTTTTTAAAGTCAAGCCCATGATTGAGTGTTTAAATAAAGAAAGTCCTCTTCCTCGTGTGGCTGTTATCGGCTGTGGAGCCTGGGGAAAAAATCTCATCCGAAATTTTGCTGAATTGGGGACGTTGGCAGCTATTTGTGACCCTGATTCTTCCAAGGCTGCACCCTTTTCTTCAGAATACAATGTCCCGGTTCTTTCAGAAGAGAGTCTTTTTACTGATCCGACCCTTGATGCAGTTGTCATAGCTTCCCTTGCCCACCTTCACGCCCCTCAAGCTGAAAAAGCTTTAAAGGCAGGGAAACACGTTTATATTGAAAAGCCCATGGCCCTTTCTGTTGAGGATGCCAAAAAATTGTGTTCTCTGGCTGAAGCTCAAAACCGAATCCTTATGGTTGGGCATATCCTCAACTATCACCCAGCATTCATCACTCTCAAGGAACGACTTTCTGATCTTGGCCCTCTTCAACACATTTACGCAAATCGTTTAAGTCTTGGGCGATTCCGCCGAAGGGAGAATGTTCTCTGGGACTTAGCTTGTCATGACATTTCATTAATCCTAGCCTTAGCCAATGAAATGCCTCAAGAAGTTGTCGCAACGGGGCAAGCTTTCTTGGAGAAAAAAAAACCAACCAGCGCCATACTTACGCTTGCATTTCCGAGTGGCCTGACGGCTCACATCCATGCATCATGGCTTTCTCCCTTTAAAGAGCAAAAGCTTGTTATTATGGGAGAAAATGCGATTGCTGTCTTTGATGACCGTAAACCATGGGCTGAAAAACTTCAAATTTCAAGAGATTATCTTGTCTGGCAAGAAGGGATTCCCCATGCCAATGCTTGTTTCGAAACACAAATGATTGTAATTCCTGAAGCCGAACCTCTGACAAATGAATGTACCCATTTCTTAGCATGCATTCAAAATGGGGAAGAGCCTTTAACTTCAGGTCTTGAAGGCCTACGTGTGACGGAAGTTCTTGCAAGGGCTGAACAGTCCTTAGAAAGCGCTCGTTCATCATGATTCCCTTTATTGACCTTGCTGCCCAACAAAAACGCATCCGCCCCCAATTGGAGGCGTCTATAAATCGAGTTTTGGATCATGGGGCCTATATCATGGGCCCTGAAATTGGGGAGCTTGAAACTCAACTTTCTATATTCTGTAATGCCCAACATACCCTCACCTGTTCAAACGGGACCGATGCCATTGCCCTTGTCCTTATGGCCAAAAATGTAGGGCCAGGGGATGCTATCTTTGTTCCCAGCTTTACCTTTGCAGCAACAGCTGAAGTTGTGGCTTGGATGGGAGCTACCGTCATTTTTGTCGATGTCCTCAAGGACACCTTTAATGTAGACCCTGAAAGTCTTAAACAAGGGATTCAAAGAGCAAAGCAGTTAGGTCTACACCCCGCTGGAATCATTCCTGTAGACCTGTTTGGCCAACCGGCTGATTATGATGAAATTTCGACCATTGCCCTGAATCAGGGGCTTTGGATCATTGCTGATGCGGCTCAAAGCTTCGGAGGAACTTACAAGGGTCGAAAGATTGGCTCCCTCGTTGAATCGACAACAACTAGTTTCTTTCCAGCAAAGCCCCTTGGATGTTATGGAGATGGAGGTGCTGTTTTTACCGAAAACAAAGATCTCCTCAAAACGCTTCAATCCCTCCGCGTTCATGGCCAAGGAGAAGATAAATATCAAAATATTCGAATTGGTATGAATGGCCGCATGGATACGTTGCAAGCAGCTATCCTTCTTGAGAAACTCCGCATTTTTTCAGAGGAAATTTCCCTGAGGCAAAAGGTGGCAAATCGATATTCAGAAGGTTTATCTGATGTTGCTGTTACTCCTTTTGTCCAAGAGGGGTGCATCTCCACATGGGCTCAGTATACCCTGAAGGTTGATCCTGAAAAGCGGCAAGACCTCATAGAGGGTCTAAAAAATGAGGGGATTCCCACCGTAGTTTATTATCCCCTTCCCCTGCATCATCAGAGAGCCTATTCCCATTACCCTTGTGCAACTGAAACCCTTCCCATGAGTGAAACCTTAGCCCGGTGCGTTTTGAGCCTTCCCATGCACCCCTATTTAGAGCCTGAGATGCAAAACCAAATCATCCAAAGTTTTTGTGATTTAGCCAGTCGTCTCGAGCTTAAAAAATGGCAGAGCTGAACACATTTTGTTTTTAAACAATGAGCAGGAAGACAAAGTGAGGTGTACGCGTATTAGACGTCTGCAGTCTAATGACCTCATTGGAAGAAAGCGAAGTATATAAGTATTGTCTTTCAGTGCAAAAGGGAATGGTTTATTGAGAGCTCTTATTTAGGTATCTAACTTTAATTGCTGATTTCATCTATTTTCTTATGCTTGCTTTTACCCAAAATTTGGAATTCCTACAAAATGCCAGCCCCCTGATATTACAGATTCTCGTCATCCCGTTAACCGATGTCGAGACTTAGCTCAACAAATAAACCAAGACTGCTGCTTAAAACGCTTTCTGGTTTGGAGGATTTCCTGGCCCCTCCTACATACGTGCTTAACAACACCAATAATTCGAGGAAAACGCAATAAAGCTTCCTGAAGCCAAATGACCACCAAAGTCATTTCCTTCAACCTCTTAAAGGCTTATAGACAAACGTATTGTGTCTAAATGACACAAAATCTACAAAAAAGGTATAGATAGAGAGTAAAAAAGAAATATCTTAGGTAAAGCAGGGAACCCTTCAAACCAGAAAAGTCAGCTCTAAGCGTTTTATGCAACGGTCTTTGAAATATTAATGGTTCATGCTTAAGGGGGCATTTTGAATGCTAAAATGGGTCAAAGTTGCGACAGATCCAAAAAAAGCTCATTGGAATCAACCGTTATGAATACGGATAATGTTCTTTTCTTTATTATAAGCTCAATTTTTTTAATATTTGGTTTAAGATTAACAACTGGGAACATTAGTGTTTGGCCCTGAGGCTTACCATAAGCAACCTCTAGTGATGGTACAATTGTACCATTGTTCGGAAGGTCTTCTACAAAGCTTATTTTTAGGGGATTTTCGGGTGTTGGCTTATCTAAAACAAATCCATTTTTCTTACTAATGATTCTGCCCTCATCGGCCTTGTTGAGTTGGTGAGTCATACATATTGTGTAGCTATGAGGAGGAAGGCGAAGGCGTCCATACAGAGGAACCTCATCAAAATTCCCTGATATTTCGACTTTACCTGCTTCTGCTATATTTGGTGTAAAGAGATAGCAAGATGCTAAAACGATAAAAAAAACGTTTCTAGGTAATTTTTTCATTATAAATACTCCTTAATAAGGTTGTGTTGCAACTTTAGGCTTGAAGAACCTCTCTTCTCAAATGTCTTAACTTAAGGATTCTTTGCTATAATAAACCACCCTTCAAGAGATTTGAAGGGTGGTACTTTTGTGTTAGATTTTAAGATTATAAATTATGAAAAAGACCTACGAGGGGGGAGCTAGTAGGGTTAGCTAGTTGTTGATCCCGATAGAATCTATAGGCTTGAAGCTTTGAGTTTCTATCTAAGATAGGCTGTACAGGCATATTTCCCTGGCCTGTTGTATTTATGCCAATTCCTTGCGGACCAGACAAAGCACGCCCTCTCGAACCTAAGTGGTGCTGGGGTGTTTCCCATACAGCAGATAGACTCTGCGAATGAGCATTTACAATGGCATCGCCCAACCCAAAAATGCCTCCATGCCCATCCCATGTATCCCAGGTAGCATTTACACCTGTAAGTAGTGCTCCATAACAATGCTGTCCATGGATTCCTCCTGATCCTCCAATTCCGCCTGTTCCATTAGCACTTGGGGTACCATTTCGATCACCCTGATTCCAATGATACCCTTCAAGAAGAACAGTTCCTCTCTGGCCACCTTGTCCTCCTTGGCCGCCTTGTCCCCCGTATTGTCCTGGATTTCCGTCAGTTCCTTGGGCACCATAAATGAATCTTTGACCATTGAGTGTAACTTGGTGCTAAGCTATATCATCACCTAACCAATTGCGAATAAAGGGGTCAGCAATATTGACCTCATATCCTTGTTGGGGTCGACGATACCCTACTGTATTCGTATGCGTTTGTTGATTCGCATCTATTCCATTACGGCCAGGACCACCTTGCCCACCATTACCGCCTCTACCGCCATTCCCTCCATTAGTTGTGATGGTTAAGCGATCAAAACCGGTAAAATGAATACCTTTTCCATAAAAGTGTCCCCCATGGCTACCATGGCCACCAGGTTGACCGTTTCCTCCTGGTTGATCAATCCCTCCATTGCTACCAACTTGTCCAGGAGTTCCATCATTTCCACTAAGATTAATTAATCTAGTTCCTTGCACAATCCACTTAGGCGAAATAAAGCTATAAGAGTTGCTAGGACGACGAAGATCTGCATCGATGAAAAGGGTATTAAAAGCATAAAGGGTATTGTGATTAGGAGCATTCACTATATCACTTGTTCCAACGAGCATCCCTCGTAATGATGTTCCATCACTTTGTGGTGGTAGAGCTAAGTTATGGACTTGTTGGGTAGCTAGCAAAAGGGGATTTCCCCATTGCACAACCTGATGGGTAATTCCCTCTCTAATTCTTCCAAGGAAATCAATATTTCTAATTAGCCTCCTTATGGGTGTATTATCGCCAAACCTTGCCAGGCCATTTGCAAATGCTTGAGGATTATTGTTAGGGATTTGCTGAAGGTTTTGAAGGTCTTGCTCAAGGTTTGCAAATCGGTTACGCAGTGCACCCACTCCGCCGTTGTTATAGTTATCGATTTCAGCTTGACAATAGTTAAGAATTCCAGGGGATATGGTTTCTCTGACGTAATTGGCAATCGAGGTATTAAACTCATTTGCTAGCTGATTAACTAGAAGTTGGGAAGCAAGACCAACTCTTAAGGCTACGTTTGGATTTTCTACATAGAACCTGCTGCAAAAGTGTTTGAATGAAGAAGGAAGTTAGAGCGGGAGTTAAAATTGACAAGAAGGGAGGGAAATA
>DAIDHR010000033.1 GCA_027459605.1 Alphaproteobacteria bacterium | reverse complement strand
TCATGGTCATAGGATACTGTTTCATACCCTAAAATTCTAGCTCTACGAATCACGGGAGTCAACTGCATAGCCCCGTATTTTTAATTCACCTAGAGAGAATCATATCATAATTTAGGTTAATAATTGATAAATATTATTAAACTAGCTTAAAGGTTGCAATTCATGCTTCTGGGTTAAGGATGTCCTTTAAAAGCGCCTTATAACCGTTACGCCTTCCATGTTCCTTCCATGATTGTTAAGGCTTGTCCTTTTAAATAAACACGATCCCCTACGACCTTAATCCCGATCTCGCCCCCTCGTGGAGAGGCTTGATAGGCAAGAAATTCATCTTTTATCATCTTTTTCTGCCAATAATCAGCCAGAAGGCAATGGGCAGAGCCAGTAACGGGATCCTCATTGATTCCCTTACGAGGTCCAAAAACGCGCGAAACAAAGTCGTAAGGAGGTTTTCCCTGAGCTGTCAGAATGACCCCATTTTGGTCAAGCTTCATGACTTTTTTGGGGTCTAGGGTGAGAGTCCTTAGTTCGTCCTCATTTGAGAGCTCGGCAAGAACAGCGTCATGGGAAACACACGCATGGGTTACACTCTTAAGGTCCAAAAGATCTTTTAAGGTTTGAATCGAAAAAGGAAGACCTTCCACTTTATAAAGAGGAAAATTTAAAATGATTCCGCTCTCTTCACCCCTTACAGAAAGGGGTCCAGAAAGTGAATCAAAATTTATTTCCTCTCCTGGATCATATCCTTCTTGAAATAAAATGTGAGCTGCAGCAAGGGTTCCGTGACCACAAAGCTCCATCTCAACCGTGGGCGAAAACCACCTTATATGATAATGATTAGGAGCCAGAGGGATCATAAAAACTGTTATGGGGAGATTTATTTCTGCCGCAATTTTTTGGCACTCTTCATCTTTAGGAAAATCTTTAATCAACAAAACTCCCGCTGGGTTTCCCTTAAAAGGGGTGTCTGTAAACGCATCAACCAGCCAGATTTTCATGGGATTTTCTTTCCTCCATTATTGAGGGCTCACGTTTTTCTTGTAACCTTTTGAGCAGGCTTAGGTGTTGTTTTTCCTGTAGCCTTTTGAGCAGGTTTAGGTGTTGTTTTTCCTGTAGCCTTTTGAGCAGGTTTAGGGGCTGCGTTTGCTGTAACTTTTAGAGCAGGCTTAGGGGCTGTTTTTGCTACAGCTACCTTTTTTCCAGTTGCTTGGATAAATGAGTCTATAGTGATAATCTGTGAAATCGGCGCTAATTTTAAAATTCTTTTTGCAACAGGATGTGGGGTGAGTTTTGCTTGCCCATTATCATCAATATTAACATTCAAACCTTTAAGTGAAAATTCATCTATGTAACCTTGCAGAATTTCTGAAAATATATATTGTATTTCTTCTACAACTTCCTTAAAATATTGATAAGCTACTTCAAATGAGTTGACAACCCTATAAACCATATTTTTAATATTTTTAATGAACTCGTCTGTATAGTATTTATATGAGTATCCAAAAATCTCTTTCAAATCAGTTGAAATGTCTTGTTTTGAATGTATAGAATTAATAAAGGTCGCATAATCAATAAAGTTGAGATTAAAGTCATCCACAAAGATATTCGAAAAGTGTAAATCCCCGTGGGTATGTGAAACGTAAGTATTTCCCTTAACTTCACCAAAAGCAAGATGAAATTTTGCTAATTCAGTACCAACTCGTTTCCAAGACAAATAGGTTTCGTTTTGAAAAACATGGTCCACCACCAAGTCGGCGAGACATATCCCCTCTGCTTTTTCTAATAGGATTAACTTTTTTACTTGATTATTCTCATCAACGTATTCCCCACAACCCTTGTACTTCACAAAATGAGGAAGGAAAAAAGGAAAGTTCCATTCGTCTGATTCGTTGAAATAATCACGTAACCACCTTAATCTCCACAATTCATTTTCAAATTGTTCTGCATCTTTAAACTGCTTGCAAATGAAAGGTTTCTTTTTCGTAAATTCTATCTCATATATTGCACTTGAATAAGTACCCTTCGCATCTAATTGTTTGATATTGACGATAGAACTTGCCTTAAGGGAAGGCTTGTTACGACTCGTGCGGTCCTCATTTATCCCATCAAGGACGGCCTGTTTTAGAGTTTTAGGTGCGCATAATACATTGAATGAGCCAAAAAGAGTAAATAGAGTAAAAAGTAGTATTGTTAAATAATTAAGATTATTATTGGATGTATACATAAAAAATCCTTTGAACCTGACATTGAATCATTGAAATAGCACACAATGAATAAACAATTTCCTTACCATAAAATTATCTTACCAGCTCCCTTTACAGTCTCAAGGTAAAAATTTTTGCTGCCATTAGCATGTGATATGTCCGCATTGGGTAGCATATCGATTGTCCGCAAAAGGCTTAAAATATTTCGCCATCAACCTTTGCGAATAGTTCTGTAAATTTATTCAACTTTTCAATAGGTTAATGGATCTCCGCCTTCGTGGTGATTGTAAATGTCAACTAATTATACGATTTCCTCTATCATTTTAAAAGAGAAATACCATATTTCCCGATTACAGCATAGAATATCCAATCCTGAGACCCCCCATCAGCAAATCCCTTTCCCCCTCATGAGGACCATGCTATAAGCCAAAGCATGACACTGGCGCAGATAAAAAATATGTCCTCTAAGGGTCAAGAGATTACAAATCCTGCATTTTTAGAACAAGCTCGGTCACTCAACCCAGCTCA
This sequence comes from Alphaproteobacteria bacterium, assembly GCA_027459605.1. Lineage (GTDB taxonomy): Bacteria > Pseudomonadota > Alphaproteobacteria > UBA9655 > UBA9655 > UBA9655. The sequence goes on along the minus strand of DAIDHR010000033.1, from coordinate 19,021 downwards.
ACAACAAGCTGTAGATATGACAGAAGGCCCTCTTTTGGTCCTTGCAGGGGCTGGGACGGGGAAGACCCGTGTTCTCACAACACGTCTTGCAGCCATTCTTTTAAGCCGAAAGGCTTGGCCCTCCCAAGTTTTGGCTGTTACCTTCACGAATAAAGCAGCTCACGAAATGCGCGAGCGGGTGGCGAGCCTTATTGGGGGGCCCGCGGAAGGATTGTGGCTCGGGACTTTTCATTCAATTTGTGTGCGAATTTTAAGACGCCATGCTGAGGTTTTAGGACTTCAAAGCTCCTTTACGATTTTAGATGGAGATGATCAGCTGCGTCTCATTAAACAAATTATCAGAGCAGAAGAAATAGATGAGAAAAAGTTTCCCCCTCGGGTTTTAGCCTCTATTATTAGCCGATGGAAAGACCGTGCCCTCACGCCGGAAAAGGTTCCCCAGCCCTCATCTGATTTTGAGAAAGCAGCTTTTCATATCTATGGCCACTATCAAGGTCGTCTGAGGGTCTTAAATGCTGTTGATTTTGGGGATTTGATTCTCCTTTGCCTTAAGCTTTTTATGGAGCACTCGGATGTTCTAGCCCAATATACAAGTCAATTCCATTATATACTTGTGGATGAGTATCAAGATACCAATGTAGCTCAATACCTTTGGCTTCGATTACTTGCTCAAGGGTCAGGGAATATTTGTTGTGTAGGGGATGACGACCAATCCATCTACGGCTGGCGTGGGGCAGAGGTGGGGAACATTCTTCGTTTTGAAAAGGATTTTCCTGGGGCCATTATCATTCGCCTTGAGCAAAATTACCGCTCCAATTCTCATATCTTAGGGGCGGCTTCTGGGCTTATTTCTCAAAATGCAGGGCGGTTCGGAAAGACCCTTTGGACCGAGCAAGAGGGAGGCGAGAAGGTCCGTATTCATGGCGTTTGGGATGGAGAAGAAGAGGCCCGGTTCGTGGGTGATGAGGTCGAAAGTCTTCATCGAAAAGAACAATCCCTCAATGAAATGGCTATCCTGGTGCGGGCTGGTTTTCAAACCCGCGAGTTTGAAGAACGGTTTATTACCCTTGGTGTTCCTTACCGCGTGATTGGAGGGCCGCGATTTTATGAGCGCCTTGAAATTAGGGATGCGCTTGCTTACATGCGAATAGTCGTTCAACCTCACGATAGCCTTGCTTTTGAGCGTATTATCAACACCCCTAAACGGGGCGTCGGCACAAGCACTCTCCAAACTCTTCATCAAGTTGCTCGCTATGAGGAAATCTCATTAACAGAAGCCACCATGCGCCTGATGGATACGGATGAGTTGAGAGGAAAGGCAAAAACAGCTCTCCAAGGGCTTCTTTATGACATCAGCGGATGGCGCAAACAGCTTGAGACGCTTCCCCATGGGGAGCTGGCTCGCCTGATTCTAGATGAATCGGGCTATACAGCTATGTGGCAGGCGGATAAATCGCCTGATGCCCCAGGGCGCCTTGAAAACTTAAAAGAATTTGTAAATGCTATCGATGAATTTGAAAGTTTGCCGGCTTTCTTAGACCACGTTAGTCTTGTGATGGAAAATGCCAGCGGGGCAAGTGTAGAAATGGTCAATATTATGACCCTTCACAGTGCGAAAGGACTTGAATTTAATTCGGTTTTTTTAGCGGGTTGGGAAGAAGGTTTGTTCCCCCACCCTCGTTCTTTAAGTGAAACAGGAGATGCAGGTCTTGAGGAGGAGCGGAGGCTGGCTTATGTAGGGCTCACGCGGGCAAGGGAGCGGGCTATCATTACCTTTGCTGCTAACCGGCGTGTTCATAATCAATGGCAAACGAGTCTCCCTTCTCGTTTTATTGAAGAGCTTCCGGCCGACCACGTAGATCGAGAGATCATGGGAAGGATGGCCTCCTCCTTTATTCGTCGTCCTTCAGTTCCTAAATTACAAGCGGCTGAACCTCCTGTAAGGTCTTTGAAAGATAAGGAATTTAAGGTTGGTCAACGAGTCTTCCACATTAAATTTGGCTATGGCCGTATTATAGCTTCTGAAGGAGACCGCCTTGATATTGAATTTGACCATACAGGCATCAAAAAAGTCATGAAAAGCTTTGTGGAGAGTGCGGGGTGAGTTCTTTGATAGTAGGTTTTTCTTGACTTTTTCTCCAAAATTAGCTAAGCTTAGTTTAGTCAAGTAGGATAAAAGTGATGCGTATTTCAAATATTCATGAAGCCAAATCTCATCTCTCCCATCTCATTCAGTTGGCTTATGAGGGGGAGGAGGTTATTATTTGTAAGTCTGGAAAACCACTTGTCAGGCTTGTCAGGTATGAACAAGGACGAGGAAAGCGTAAGCCAGGTTTATGGCAGGGACAAGTTACTATATCACCTGATTTTGATGAGGCTTTACCAGAAATAGAAAGAGATTTCAGAGGAGAGGCCCTTTGACCTTTCTTCTGGATACTCATGTTCTTTTATGGTGGCTTTCGGACGATCCTTTGTTGTCTGCAAAAGTTCGTTCATTAATTAGTGATGAATCCAATCTAATTTTTGTGAGTTCCGTAAGTGCTTGGGAAATCGCCATCAAAAAATCTCTGGGAAAACTTGAGGCGCCAGATGATCTAGAGTGGGCTCTGAAAGAAAACGATTTTAAAGAGCTCTCCCTGACTATACAGCATGCATTAGCAGTTGGAGGCCTTTCCAATCATCATAATGACCCTTTTGATCGGATGCTTGCTGCTCAAGCCAAATGTGAATCATTGACGTTAATAACATCCGATGAAAAACTGACTCATTATGATGTTCCTTTTGTAAGAGCCTAACGATGAACCTATACCAACTTGAATGTCCTTTAAATTTTATGCTTGCAGAAGAGCTGTCTTCCTTTTTAGAAGAAGATGCCATTTCCACATCTTTCTATGAGCTTGAGCCGGAGAGGTGGATGTTACAGGTTTTAGTTGAAGCCTCAAAAGAGGCTTTCGTAAAAGATAAAATGGCCGCATTTTTTCAAAAAAAAGATTTTCCTTTTCCCGATATTATGGCAGGGCCCCTTCCTCAAGAAGATTGGGTAGCTGCTGTTTATCAAGGGTTTCCCCCCCTTGTTCTTGGGCGATTTTATATTTATGGGTCGCATATTCAGGAAATGCCTCCTCCCGGGCTCATTCCTTTGAAAATTGATGCGGCGACAGCCTTTGGGTCTGGCCAACATGAATCGACAGAAGGATGCCTCAAGGCCCTGACAGCTCTTGCTGAAGAGCATGAGTTTAAAGCGCCTCTTGATATGGGGTGTGGATCAGGCATTTTGGCCCTTGCTATGGCCCGCCTCTGGGAAGCACCCATACTCGCGTGCGATAATGATCCCGAGGCTGTGCGCGTGACCCTTGAGAATGCCCGCATTAACCGCCTTGAAAATTTGATCGAAGCGTGTGTGAGTGAAGGGTTTTCCTCAATTAAAAATAAAACCTTCGACCTTATGGCTGCCAATATTCTTGCGGGACCTCTCTGTCAAATGGCAGGGGATGCTGCAAAATCCCTACAGCCTGGAGGGTATATCGTGCTTGCAGGTCTTTTAAATCGCCAGGCGGAAGATGTGATTGATGCCTATCGAAGCGTGGGAACAAAGTTTGTCGATCAGCTGTTTATAGGAGATTGGTCCACTCTTATTATGCGGAAAGAAAATGATGGATAAGTTAAAAGCCTTACGGGAAATGATGAAAAAAGAAGGGCTTCAAGCTCTCCTCGTCCCTCGCACCGATGAATTTCAAGGCGAATATATTGCCCCTTGTTCCGAAAGACTCGCGTGGCTTACTGGATTTACAGGCTCGGCAGGCAGAGCTGTGATCACCCAGGATAAAGCTGCCTTTTTCACTGATGGGAGATATACCCTGCAAGCCAAAGAAGAAATCCCATCCATTTATGAGCTTCATAATATTGCTTACTTAACCTCCTATCAGTGGGTTTCAGAAAATCTTTCCCCCCAAGATAAGGTTGGATATGACCCTTGGCTTTTTACAGAAGCCCAGCTTGAAAAGTATGATCGTCCCCTCATACCCCTAAAATCAAATCCTATCGACATTTTGTGGAAGGAGAGACCTGCTCCCCCTCAAGATTTCATTCAGGTTCATCCCTTAAAATTTGCCGGAGAAAGTGATGAAAACAAGCGCAAGAGAATAAGCAACCTTATGAAAGGGGAGACTCTTCTTATCACAGATTGTAGTTCTATTGCTTGGCTCTTGAATATCCGAGGGACTGATGTTCCACATACTCCCTTTGTCCATAGTGTATGTATACTCCGCAAAGATGGATCTTATGATTTATTTGTGGATCTGGATAAAATTAATGGGGATGTTTTTAACCATCTTCGCCAAGGCCAAGGACGTGCCATTGATATAAAAAAAATGCTGACCTACTTGAAAGAAATAGAAGGAAGTTGTCAGGTAGATCCCCAAACGACACCAGTCATTATGGTTGAAACCTTAGAGGAAGCGGGCGTTAACATTATACGAGCCCAAGATCCGTGCCTTCTTCCCAAGGCATTGAAAAATGAAGTCGAGCTTAAGGGAGCCCTTGATGCCCATATTCAAGATGGGATTGCTTTGTGCCGCTTTTTGGCCTGGTTGGAAGCCCAACCTTTGAAGGGGGAAACAACAGAGCTTTCAGCAGCTGAGCAACTCTTTTCCTTCCGCAAACAAGGCCAGCATTTTAAAGGGCTCAGTTTTGATACCATTTCTGGTTTTGGCCCCCATGGGGCTATTATCCATTATCGGGTGTCACCTCAATCCAATAGTCCTCTCACAAAAGAAGGGCTCTATCTGGTAGATTCAGGGGGGCAATATTTAACAGGGACAACGGATGTAACACGGACAATTGCTCTTGGCACTCCAACTCCAGAGCAAAAAGATCGCTATACCCGAGTCTTAAAAGGGCACATCGGAATCGCAAGAGCTCGTTTTCCAGAAGGAACAAGGGGAATACAGCTTGATGCTCTCGCCCGTCAGTATTTATGGGATGTGGGTTGCGATTATGATCATGGGACAGGCCATGGCGTTGGAAGTTATTTAAGTGTCCATGAAGGCCCCCAAGGAATTTCAAAGCAAGGGTATGACATTCCTTTAAAACCCGGAATGATTCTCTCAAACGAGCCAGGGTATTATAAGGAAGGGGCCTATGGCATTCGTATTGAAAATCTTATGCATGTAGTTGAAGTCCCTGATCTAAAAGGTTTTTATGGGTTTGAAACCTTAACCTTGGCTCCTTTCGATACAAAACTCATTGAAGAATCCCATCTCACCGATACGGAAAAAGCCTGGGTAAAAACTTATCATGAAAGAATTTATCAAGCCCTTTCACCTCATATGGATGAGCCCACTCAAGCTTGGTTAAAAAAACATTTGGATGGATTGGGCAATTAGAAAATTGGACTTTTTTAACTTAACCTTTTAAAATAAAAATATATCTTGGTAAAAGTTTTTTTCTTGAAGACAAGATATTATTTTTACTTGTAGATGTATACCTATCAGACGTGAAGTTATCCTTTTTCATTTCTCACGCCTGTCATTCCCGCGGAAGCGGGAATCCAGAATTTTCATGGATCCCCCCTTTTGCGGGGATGACAACACGGCAATCTGAATACGGTGGTTTCATAGATGATGTGTATAACTCGTATTTCATTATAGGTGTATTTATGGCCATCACCCATTTGCCCCAGCGAGGGGTTTTAGAAGTTCAAGGAGAGGATAAAGGGCCTTTTCTCCAAGGGTTGATTTCCAACGATATCCAGCAAGTTAACCCCGAATCCGCTATTTATGCGATTCTTCTTACTCCTCAGGGGCGATTTTTATATGACTTTTTCATTATGGAAAAAGAAGGATCTTACTTTTTGGATGCTGAATTGGGGCGCCTTGAAGATCTCCTTAAGAAACTTAACCTTTATAAATTAAGGTCCAAGATCTACCTGTCACTCCGACCTGATCTTAACGTTTTTGCGCTTTGGGAAGAAGATCTTTCTTCTCTTCATTTAAAAGAAGAAAAAGGATATGCACAAAATGGTTCCTTTAGAGATCCTCGATTACTTGAGCTTGGGGCGCGCATGATTGGGGAAATTGAGCCTGGTGGCTTTCAATCTTCAAGTCCTGAAGAGTATGATCTCCATCGCCTTATCTTAGGTGTTCCGGAAGGGGGCCGTGATTTAATCCCTGAGAAAACGATTCCTCTGGAGGCCGGGCTTGATGAGCTTCATGCTATCAGCTGGACCAAGGGGTGTTATATGGGGCAAGAGCTAACGGCGCGAACAAAATACAGGGGGCTTGTGAGAAAACGCCTTTTCCCCGTTACAATCGAGGGGAAACCACCATCTGAGGGAGCAGAGATCATGTTAAAGGGAGAAGCCGTCGGGCGAATGGGCACCTATAGAAATTCGCATGGACTTGCTCTTCTTCGCGTAGAAGCCTTTCTAACTTACCAAGCGGGGGGGAGTGATTTTACCTGCGAAGAGGCTCTCTTAAAACCTTACACTCCTTTTTGGATGCGTTTTGAAGTTCCGTCCTGATCGAGGGCCGTAAATTCTGTAAAAGCTCCCGGAAGAATTTGTCCAGTTGTCATTGCCACAAAATCCTGGTCAGACTTAAAGATAACAAGTGTATCAGGCAGGCTAAATTCTTGAATGACCTGACGACAAGCTCCGCAAGGAGTGCAAGGGATATCTGGTTTTGTTGTAATAGCAATAGCTTTAATTTTTTCCTGGGGACCTTTTTCTGAAATCATTTTAAATATAGCGGCGCGTTCTCCACATATCGAAAGTCCGTAGGAAATGTTTTCAATATTACAACCTGTAAAGATGTCCCCTTTTTCTGTCAGGACGGCCGCTGCAACAGCAAACTTTGAATAGGGACTATAGGATTTTTCAAGGGCTTGTTTTGATAAGCTAATCAGTTTCTCTTGTAACTCTTGTGTAATCATTTTAACTCCTGTTAATTAACCTTCAATTTTTGAAAAATCAGCGACTTGATGAAATGTTTTCCGGAGGAGAGCAAGGAGATGAAGCCGGTTAGTTCTTACTGCATCTTCTTTCACATTAACCATAACTTTGTCAAAAAAGAGATCGACAGGATCCCTAAGGGTTGCAAGTCTTTGAATTGCTTCCGAGTACTTTTTTTCTTGGGCAAGGGCTTGAATCTTAGCGCTTTCTTCAGAAAGTCTTGTGAATAATTGTTTTTCCTCAGGGGCTATTAAGAGATCTTCTCGAACTCCCTCTTCATAGGACTTTTTATCTTTTGTGCTTTCGATTTTAAGGATATTAGCAGCCCTTTTATAAGCCGTGAGAAGATCTAGATTATTTTGGGAGAATTGTTGTAGTTGTGAGTTAAGAACTAAGCTCGCAGCTCTTCCGTGAAGGCTTTTAAAGTTAGAGTCCTCATCGGCCACACCTAAGACCGCATCGATGTAATCATGGCGAACACCAAAAGCCTTTAGCCAGAACTTATAGCACTCTATGAGAAACTTCCATAGGTCCCGAACTGTCTCTTCCTTACTTTTAAGATGAGGAGGGGTAACATTAGACCACTCGTATGTATCATAGGCTTTTTCTAAAAGATTAAGAATTGAAATTTCAGGGAGCTTTTCAGACTCACGACATAGTCTTATCAAGGCATGGCCTGCCCGTCTTAAAGCAAAAGGATCCTTCGAGCCAGACGGGATGATACCAATGGCAAAAAAACCAACGAGGGTATCAATACGATCTGCTATTGCCAGGATTATACTTTCAATTGTTGTCGGGATTCTTTTATCATTTGCATTTATTGGCCAATAATGCTCCTCGATTGCTTGGGAAACTTCAGACGCTTCTCCTTGGTTTTGAGCATAATAACGGCCCATAATTCCTTGGAGTTCTGGAAATTCACCCACCATATGAGAAGCCAAGTCAGCTTTAGACAGCAAAGCCGCCCGTTCAACCCATTTCATAGTTTGAGGATCAGCTTTTAAAGTTTTTGCTATATGAGATGAAAGTTTGATAAGCCTTTCAACTTTATCAAAAAGACTTCCAAGCTGTTGATGGAAAAGCCTTGTTTTTAAGTTTGTATTATAAGTTTCGAGTGGTTTTTTTTGATCCTGTTCCCAAAAGAATTGAGCATCAGCAAGTCGAGCCCTCAAAACACGTTCATTTCCTATGACGATTGTCTTCCCTTTATCACGTGTTTCCAAGTTTGCAACAACACCAAAAGTAGGGGCCAGCTTTCCATTGGCATTCTCAAACGGAAAATACCGTTGATGGACCCGCATGGGGGTTGTAATAACCTCACGAGGAAGGTTCATAAAATGGGAATCCACAGCTCCCTTAAGAGGAACAGGCCATTCAACAAGACCTGCAACCTCGTCCAACAGAGCTTCATCTTCAAGAAGTTTCAAATTGGACTCTTGGGCAATCTGGGTCATTCCTTGATGAATGAGGGACCGTCTTTCATTCCAATCTAAAATGACAAAATGCTTCCTAAGTTTTTCTTGATAGTCTTCAAAGTTATGAACTGTAAATGGTCCAGGGGCTAGAAACCGATGACCTTGGGTTTGGTTGGAGGAATTTACCCCAGCGTAAGAGAAGGGAACGATATTCCCCTCAAATAAACTAAGAAAATTCCGGATGGGCCGAACCCAAGGAGTTGATATGTTTCCCCATCGCATGGATTTGGCCCACCGAAATTGCTCTAATAGACGGGGAGTGAGGGACGAGAGAATCTCAGGCGTTGATCCACCAGGCTCTTTTTTGACCACAAAGAGAAAGTTTCCTTTGGGAGTTTCTTTTACAACACAATCTTCACGTCTAACATTCTCACCTTTGAGAAACCCTTCTAAGGCTGCGGGAGAGGCATCAATACGAGGGCCTCTTTTTTCTTCTATTTTTTCGGGAGTTCTAAGGGGGAGACCCTCAACAACCAGAGTTAGACGGCGGGGGGTTACAAAAGTATGAATGGTATTAAAACTCAGCCCTTCTTTTAAGAGGTGAGCCTTGGCTAAAGCCCCGAGCTGCTCTTGAGCCCCCTTTTGCATTCGAGAGGGAATTTCCTCAGAAAAGATTTCAAGAAGCCACTCAGCCATTGACGTTTTCCATCCAAAGTTCGCAGCACTGACGAGCTAAGGTGCGAACATGCCCGATATAATTAGCTCGCTCTGTTACGCTCAGCACACCTCTCGCATCTAATAAATTAAAGAGGTGGCTTGCTTTTAAACAATATTCGTAAGCAGGAAGAACAAGTTTATTTTCCACAAGATGACGACACATGCTTTCAGCATCCTCGAAATGACGAAAAATCATCGCCGCATCTGCGTGCTCGAAGCTAAATGCAGAAAATTCTTGTTCCATTTGAAGAGCCACATCCCCATAGGTCATGGGTGATTCTCCTTCTGGATTATTCCAGTCTAGATCATAAACATTTTCAATTCCCTGAAGAACTTGGGCAAGGCGTTCCAGCCCATAGGTCAATTCTGCTGGAACTGGATCACAAGGAAATCCACCAACTTGTTGGAAGTAGGTAAATTGGGTAATTTCTTGACCATCTCCCCAAACTTCCCAACCGAGCCCAGAGGCTCCCAAGGTAGGGCTTTCCCAATCATCTTCAACAAATCGGATATCATGAAGGGCAGGGTCAAGACCAATGTACTTTAAACTCTCGAGGTAAATGTCCTGAACATCAGGAGGAGAAGGCTTTAAGATAACCTGATATTGATGATGACGATATAAACGATTCGGATTCTCCCCATAGCGCCCATCGGCAGGACGTCGGGAGGGTTGAACATACGCTGCTCGCCAAGGTTTTGGACCTAAAGCTTTTAAAGTTGTTGCAGGATGAAAAGTCCCTGCCCCTACCTCTGCATCATAAGGTTGCAAAATCACACAGCCCTTTTGAGACCAAAACTCTTGAAGCTTTAAAATGAGTGTTTGAAAGTTAGTTTTCATATTTTTAAAGTTAATAACCTTTGAACAACCTATCCTTTAAAAAACTATGACCGTCAAGTGGTCTAATGCCTCACATCCGCTTTGAATAAAACTTTTGGGATGGTTAATAAAAAAATATAAATATCAAAAAAGAATGATTTCTTTCTAATGTATTCTTTTTCAAAAGCAACTTTCTGTTCAATTGTTACAGAGTCTCTTCCATTAATTTGAGCCCACCCCGTAAGTCCAGGAACAAAATGGTGGATTCCTTCTTGAGTCCGAAGGGCAAGGAGATCTTGCTCATTGGTTAGAACAGGTCGGGGCCCAACAAAACTCATATCTCCCCTTAAGATTGACCAAAGTTGGGGAATTTCATCAAGGGATGTTCGCCTTAAAAAAGGTCCAATGGGAATTAGATATTGATCAGGATTTGTCATAAGATGTGTTGCAAGAGGAGGCGTATCAACTTTCATTGTTCGGAACTTAGGCATTTTGAAAATGATATTATTTTTCCCAACCCGTTCTGACCAATAAAGAATTGGGCCTTTCGAGGTCAGTTTGATCGCAAGAGAAATAAGTAGAATAAGAGGAAGCAAGAAAAACGTGGCTATAAGAGAAACACCTAAATCAAAGATACGTTTTATCATCTCAGAGCCTCAAAAAACCAACAATGTCATGAACCTCACCGATATGTTTTAAGGCAAGACCTTTTGCTTTTTCAATACCTCTTTTAAGAATAGCATCTATATATTGTGGGTCTTTTAAGAGTTCTACCATCCGTAGGCGTATAGGATCCATGACGGAAATAATTTGATCTGTCAGACTTTGCTTGAGGGAAGAAAAGGTGGCCCCTTCGAATTTTCGACAGGCATCAACCAAAGATAGATCAGCAAAAGCCCCATAGATTCCCAGAAGATTCAAAGCTTCCGGACGATTTTCCATGGCCTCCGGTATTCCTGCAATTGGATCAGGATCGGTTTTAGCCTTGCGGATTTTGAGGGCAATTGTGTCTGGATCATCTAAAAAATGAATACGGCTATAATCAGAAGCATCTGACTTGCTCATTTTAGATGTCCCATCTCGAAGACTCATAACCCGCGCAGCTGTTGGAAAAATAAGAGGCTCCGGAAGCTTAAAATAATCAACGTCATACTGGCGGTTAAAGGCACCTGCAATATCTCGCGCGAGTTCAAGATGCTGCTTTTGATCTTCACCAACGGGAACATGAGTTGCTTTATAGAGTAGTATGTCTGCAGCTTGAAGAACAGGATAGGCATAAAGACCAAGGTTGGCTTGTTCTCGGTGTTTACCTGCCTTTTCTTTAAATTGAATCATTCGATTCAACCACCCCAGCGGTGTTAGACAAGAAAAAATCCAAGAAAGCTCGGCATGGGCTAAAATTGTGCTTTGGGTAAAAATTGCTGATCTCTCAGGATCTATTCCAGATGCAATGTAAGCAGCTGCAACTTCCCGCGTATACTGGCGCATTTCTGCAGGATTGGGGAGAGTCGTCAAGGCATGAAGGTCAACGATACAAAATAAAGTTTCATGGACTTCTTGAAGCTTTACCCAATTTCGAATAGCTCCGAGGTAATTTCCGATATGAAGATTTCCAGTGGGTTGAACACCTGATAAAATCCGTCCCATCATGCCCTCGACGAAAACATAAGCTTCAACTCATTAAATTTAAGAGCTCCCATGAAGTGAGAGAGAAATAAAAATCCAAGTAACCCGAAACTTATCAGTCCAGCTACGGAAAGATCTCTAATAAGCTCTCCATGCATGAGAAGGGGATGGACAAGGGTTTGAAGACCTTTCAGGAGAACAACCGTCCCCCCACAGGTAAACGCCATTCGTCCTGCAAACTTTTTCAACCGTTCTTCAAAATGCAAATGCCCTTGCCGCCATAAAAGGAACCCAAGCCAAAACGCATTCATCCAGGCAGCCCCCGCTGTCGCAAAGGCAATTCCAATTTGATGGTATGTTCCCATCAAAGCTAGGCTTAGCGCAATATCAACCCCAATTCCTGCACAAGCTGTGTAGACAGGTGTAAGTGTATCTTGGCGGGCAAAGAAACTTGAGCTGAAGACTTTGATTAACACATAGGCAGGTAACCCTACCGCAAGTGCCTGAAGGGTTAGAGCTGTCGCTTGAGTGTCGTAGGTTGTAAAAGCTCCCCTTTCAAAGATTACCATGACAAAGGGTTCGGATAAAAAGATGAGGGCTAGAGCTGCCGGAAGCGTTAAAAACATGGAAAACTCAATGGCTTGATTTTGGGTCTGATGAGCTTTATCCCAATGCCCTCCTCGAATCTGACGTGACAAAATTGGCAAAAGGGCTGTGCTGACAGCGACACCAATCACACTTAAAGGAAGTTGGTTTAACCGATCCGCGTAATTGAGGTAAGAAATTGCTCCCGTGGGAAGCCAAGAAGCAATAAAGGCCCCTATAAATAAATTGATCTGAACGACTCCCGAGCCAAATGCAGCAGGGGCTAAGACTTTAAAAAACTGCTTCACATTTGCATCAAAATGCGGCCAAACGAATCGGAGTCCCATCCCCTCCTTAAAGGAAGGGACCCATACCCAAAGCCATTGCAAAATCCCACAAGCCATAACTCCCCATGCAAAGGCATAGCCTGAAGAGAAAAATTTGTCATAAAACCCCATGACAATAGCAATAATCACCATATTTCCAGCCATAGGAGAAGAAGCAACCACAGCAAATTTATCTATAGAATTTAAAATGCCGCTATAAAGGGCTGTCAGGGAAATAAAGAAGATAAAGGGAAACGTAATTCGGCTAAATTCAATTGCATAAAATAGACGGTCAGGTGTTGACTTAAAGCCAGGAACAAGAAATGGCATCAAGGTAGGAAGGAAAATTTCGACACACAGCATAAGAAGAAAAAGGACACCAACCCAAAGGGTCAGGATTTGTTCAGCAAACGTCCGGGCCTCGTCTTTTCCTTTTGTTGCTAAAAGCCCAGCAAACAAAGGAACAAATGAGGCATTAAAGGCTCCTTCAGCAAAAAGACGGCGAAAGAAAGAGGGAAGCTTAATCGCAACAACAAGAGCGTCAGCTGCTGCTCCCGCACCTAAAAAAGAAGCAGTTAAAATTTCTCGAATAAATCCAAACAATCGGCTACCAATAGTATACCCGCCAACTGTTGTAATGGAACGAATGAGGTTCATTTCTTAACACCTAAGACTTCATACATGGCTTTTATAAAACCTTTTTCCACGAATGCAAGCCTTTCACGAAACTGATTGGTTTTTCATAAACTTTTGGAGGTCTCTAAACTGAAAAGCTCCAACAAGGCGAGCTGCCATAACATAGGCTATAAACCCTCCGGAAACCCATAAACCAACAAGGAAAATGCGCATTAAGAGGGTCTTAGGAAAGGGAGTCATTAATTGCGCGCCATAGCAAAAAAAACCCATTAAAAGAGAGGACATGAGCAGACGAGGTAGGACGGCTTTTGCACGCACATCAAAGAGTAGCCATTCTTTTAAAAAAAGGAGAAAGCCTAATGTAAGGGCATTAAACCAGGCGGAAATAGCCGTTGATAAGGCAAGGCCAACGTAACTAAAAGGGCCGATCAGAATGCAGTTTAAGATAAAATTTAAAGCAACAGCTCCTATAGCCACTTTCATAGGTGTTTTCGTGTCTTGGCGGGCAAAAAACTGTGTGCTTAAAATTTTGACAAGAACATAAGCCGGCAACCCTAATGCAAAAGCTGAAAGCGTATACCCTGTCGCTTGAGCATCTTGGCTTGTAAAAGCTCCTCTCTCAAAAAGAAGGGCAACCAAGGGGCCTCCTAAAACAATGAGGCCAATTGTGGCGGGTAACGTAATTGCAAGGGCAAACTCAAGGGCCCGGTTTTGAGTGTTGTGAACTTCTTCATGATTGCCTGTTTTCACATGCTTTGAAAGCTCGGGTAAAAGAGCGGTGCTAACAGCAATACCAATGACGCCCAAAGGAAGTTGATTAAGCCTGTCCGCATAAAATAAATAAGATACAGATCCTGTAGGGAGCCAAGAGGCAAATATCATATCCATGAAAAGATTTACCTGAACAACGCCTGCACTAATCGCTCCTGGAATTCCTAATCTGACAAGAGACTTTGCTTCAGGGGTTAGTTGAGGAAGTGAAACACGGATGCTAATTCCTTGAAAATGGCAAGCTATCCAAAGCCAACCTAGTTGAAAAACTCCTGCCCAAAATACTGCCCAAGCCAAACCTTTTCCTGGAGAAACCCATTCAAAAAAAGCCATTAGAAGGGCTGCAATCATTGTTAAATTTAAAATAATAGGGGTTCCTGCAGGGGCTGCAAATTTACCCATAGAGTTTAAAATACCGCTAAAAAGGGAGGCCAGAGAGATAAAGAGAATATAAGGAAATGTAATCCTAGATAAAGTGACGGCAAGATCAAACCGCTCCGGCGTTGATTCAAAGCCAGGGGCAAACAGAAAAACAAGGCTTGGCATAAAATTTTCAAAAAGAAGGACAAATCCCGTCAAACTAAAAAGCAGAAGGGCAAAAATTTTTTCCCCGTAAAGGCGAGCAGCATGAGGCCCCGATGAGACAAGGATCCCTGAAAAAAGGGGTACAAAGGCGGCATTAAAAGCGCCTTCTGCAAAAAAGCGGCGGAAAAAATTAGGGAGTTTAAAGGCCACAAAAAAAGCATCTGTAAGGCCACTCACCCCTAAAATTCCCGCAATCAAGGCATCCCGAATGAACCCCGTGATACGGCTCAAGAAGGTAAATCCTCCAACGGTCGCAATAGATCTATAAAGGCGCATTTATTGGTTCCAGTTGTTTGAGAGCCAGAATATAAGTCCTACGGGGCAGCGTCAATGAGAATGAAAGGAACCTGTCAGAATTGCACTTGAATGTTTTTTGATTTTAACTTAGAGAGGTAAATTGTACTCATCGGGGTGCTCTTATAGGAAGAGCTGAGATTATACCCGTGAACCTGATCCGGGTTATGCCGGCGGAGGAAATGAGATGCTTAAGTATTTGCTTACCCTTGTGCTATTGATCAGCACATATCCCCTTTATGGAAAAGAAACCCTTACTGTCTATACGCACGCGACCTTTCTCTCCCCATCTTACGGGCCTGGTGCTCCCCTCAAGGAGGCCTTTGAGAAAACCTGCAACTGCACCGTTTATTACGTTATCCTTGATACAGTTCCATTAATGATGAATCGATTGGCGCTCGAGGGATCTAAAACAAACGCTGACGTTGTGCTGGGGCTTGAAGACATGCTCTTCAACTTACCGAATATTGAAAATTTAGCCCAGAATCAATCCCTCATTGAAAAGCTCACTCCTTACGCCTTTCATTGCTTAGCGTTTGTCTATGACTCTCAAAAAATCCCTACCCCTCCTCAGAGTTTGGATGAGCTTATCAACTCTCCTTATCAGATCATTCTTCAGGATCCTCGAACCAGCATTACAGGCCTTGGATTTCTTGTTTGGATGAAGAAAGCTTATGGAGAAAAAGTTGTTCAAAAATGGAAAGACCTTGCGTCTCACGTCTTAACATTTACAAAAGGGTGGAGCGAGGCTTATGCCCTTTTTAGAAAAGGGGCAGCGCCCATTGTTTTCAGCTATACAACTGATGCTCTTTTTAATGAGATTGAAGAAAAGAAACCCCACCTTAAGGCCCTTCATTTTTCGGAAGGAAACTTATGCTCAACCATTTATGCGGGCAAGATAAAGACAACCAAGCATTCCAATCTTGCTGATAAATTTTTAGATTTTCTTCTCTCTCCTGAAGCTCAACAGCTCATTTCAACTCATGCTTGGATTTATCCACTCGAAGGGGTTCCTGAGGCTTGGCTTAAAGCAAAAAATTACCTTCCTCCCCCTCAGAGAATTACCTTTTCACCGCAGGAAGTCTCGTCCTCAAAAGAGGTTTGGATACAAGAGTGGCTTGAAGGATTCTTCAAATGACCTATGTCTCTTATGTTATGTGGTTTACAATTAAACAAGCTGTTCTTTCAACATTCTTAACTATCCCTTTAGGCGTTCTTATTGCTCGCGCTATTGTTTGGAACCACACCTGGGGGCCTGCACGGCTTTGCCTCAAGCTTCTAGGACTTCCTCTCATTACACCAGCCCTCGTGGGAATTTTAGGGTTTATAGTTCTCTTTGGAGACATCTTCAATGTCTTTAGCCTATCCGGAATTATTACCGCCCATGTTGTTTTCTCAAGCCCTTTTGTGGCTCTATTTATGATAAATGCTTGGAGATTGATTCCTGAGGAGCATTATAAACTTGCGGCCCAGCTTCAGCTTTCTTCATTTTATATATTCTATTATGTAGAGCTTCCCCAATTACGAAAAGCCCTTTTTGAGGTAAGCTGGATTTGTTTTTGCCTCTTCCTCAACAGCTTTACCACCGTCATGGTGTTGGGTGGAGGGCCTCAAAAAACAACTTTATGTGTGGCTCTTTATCAATCTCTCTTCTTTCTTTATAACCCAGAGCAGGGGTTTCATTTTGCAGAACTCCAACTCCTCCTCACCCTAAGCTTAGCCGCCGCCACGTTTATTTTTAAGGCTCTCCCTGGGGGATATTCCTTGAAGGTACAGACCTTCCCGAACCTTGTCTCTTCTTCCCAAAAGCCTTTTATTTGGCTTGGGTTTGGTTTGATCCTCTTCCCTTTATTTGTTGTTATTGTGCCTTCTTTATCTGCCCTTTCTCAGGCCCTTCATAACCCTCTTTTATGGCAATCGTTCATCAAGAGCCTTACATTAAGTCTTTTGTTGGGTCCCTTAAGTGCCTTTTTGACTTTTATTTTCGTCCGGCATGAGATGTTTTTTGGAAAACCTTTGGCCTCTCTTTACCTCTTGGTTCCCCCTGCGTTTATTGGGGCTCTTTTATTTTATCTTTCCCTTAACATGCCAAAGGTATCTTCAGACGTTTACCTTACTATTGTACAGCTCTTTATTATTCTTCCTTTTTCGTTCCGCGTGTTACAGGGCCCCTATATGGCCCTAAAGTCAACCTATGGACCTACTGTTGCAAGCCTTGGATTATCTTCATTTCAAAGACTTCGTTTGATCGAATGGCCTCTCCTCAAAAAACCACTTGCCACAATTTTAGGCCTTGGATTCGCTTTATCATTTGGAGATTTTCAATCCCTTGCTTTTTTTGCCCATCCCGAAATTCCCGGGCTTTCAAGTCTACTTTATCAACAAATGACCCTTCACTTTGATGAAAGTATGGGAACTGCCCTTATTCTTCTAACACTTTGTTATTTCCTTTATCAACTTCCCCATTGGATTTTAAAAACCTATGACCGGACTTACACTTCATAATCTTTTCTTTCAGCGCGAAGATTTCGTTTTAGACTTATCCCTTACTCTTCCCAAAGGCTCCAAAACCCTTTTAGTAGGAGCAAGTGGAGCTGGTAAAAGTACCCTTTTGTCCTTGATTTCTGGTTTTCTTACCCCTCAAATGGGAACAATTTTGTGGAGAGAAACAGATTTAACAAGACTTCCACCTCAAAACAGGCCTCTTACCCTTCTTTTTCAAGACAACAATCTTTTTCCTCATTTAAGAGTGAGGGAAAATGTGGGCCTAGGCCTCAAGCCTTCCTTAAATTTCAATAAGGAAGAAAAAGATCGGCTCTATTTTATTTTAGAAAAGGTGGGAATAAGTTCCCTGATGGATAGATATCCTCATGAGCTTTCCGGCGGGGAAAGACAACGAGCTGCCTTAGCAAGGAGTCTCTTACGAAAAACACCTCTCCTTCTTCTTGATGAACCTTTGGGACCCTTAGGTCCGGGGCTGAGGAAGGAGATGTTAGTGCTGCTCGCTGCAATTGCCGAGGAATTCAACTTAACCCTTCTTCTTACAACTCACCAACCTGATGAAGCAGCCTACCTTGCAGATCGGATGGTCTTTTTGGAGGGAGGAAAAATTGTTGAGGAGGGGGATCCCACCTCTCTTTTAACCGAACCGTCCCATCCTTTTTTAAAAGCTTACTTGGGGTGTTAACCGAAGGGTTGCATCCCATAAATCATGTGCTAAAATTAGATCTGGTTTTAATCAACGAGTTAATTTCTTTATGGAAAAATTACCCATGACAGCAGGAGGCCTCCATCACCTCCAAGATGAATTAAAGCATTTAAAAAATGTTGAGCGGCATGCTGTTATTAAAGCTATTGCTGAAGCCCGAGAACATGGTGACCTTTCAGAAAATGCAGAATATCATTCCGCACGAGAACGCCAAGGGTTTATAGAAGGTCGTATTAAAGAACTCGAAGACAAAATCGCACGCGCGGAAGTCATTGATGTCTCAAAACTTTCTGGAAAAGATGTTAAGTTTGGAGCAACTGTAACCCTTATTGATGAAGAAACTGACGAACACATCACTTATCAAATCGTAGGGATTGATGAGGCCGATATTAAAAGGGGTCTTCTCTCTATCAACTCTCCCCTTGCACGGGCTTTGATTGGGAAATCCGTTGGGGATGTTTGTGACATTACAACTCCCGGAAAAGGCCACAAATCCTATGAAATTGCCGAAGTTATTTATCGGTAGTCACTGAAAGAGACTATGTTTCGAGTCTAAAAACCCAAGGCTGTCTCATGAAAATTTACGTGATAATCCTGCCCTTACTTCCAAAATCACTTGCAGAATTTTATAGATTTTTTTATAAATTTGAAAGATGAAGAGTATAATGAGAGTATTTATTATGAAACGTATTTTGGTTTTAGGAACTGTCCTCTGTCTTTCTTCTTGCATTGCTCCCATGACACGGCAGGAGGTTCTCAATATCTACCGTAAAAACTGTTTAGATTATGGTTTTCAATGGGGAACTCCTGAATTTGCACAATGTGTCAAAGATCAAGAATACCAAGAGCAAAAACTTCAGATTGAACAACGAAAAGCTCAGGCCTTAGAAGACCAAGCACGCGCCTTACGACAGGATCAGGTTATCTACTGGGAACCAACTGATTCCTCCTCACGCAAAAAAAACGTAAATCTCATAAAGTGATGCACTCACCCACACCTTATGTTGAACCAATTTGAACCTGCTGCAAAAGTCCTAGAGATGTGATAGTCTAAGATTAGGTTAACTCACTGAAAAGGATAAGAAATGTCAT
>DAIDHR010000032.1 GCA_027459605.1 Alphaproteobacteria bacterium | reverse complement strand
TAAACAAAGAGGCTATGAACATGACACGGCTATAGATGCTTCATTCTTGGTGCGATTATAATATGTTTTTGCTATAGGAAAACATAATTACTTAAAAGGGAGGATATTAAGATGTTCATCATGCATATTAGCGCAATCTTTGCCTTAAGCGTGTTATTAGGAAGCACAGCTCTCATTATTTGGTCATTAAGAAATCCTGGGGCTGGAAGTGCCTTTGGTAAAACGATTGGCACACTCGTATTTATCGGAGCTGTTCTATCTTTAAGTTGCATTGCCTATTACGGCGTTAAATATTGGTATCAAGGTAGTTTTGAAACTCCTACAGGCATATCCATGCAAATGGGAAATGACATGTCTCAAAAAATGATGCCTATGATGATGGAGCAAATGATGCCCATGATGATGGAACATATGAAGGAACACATGGGGCAAATGGGAAATATGGGTGATATGCAACAAAAGGGAAACATGGAGAATATGGGCATGCAAAAAGGTGAAAGTCACCATCCTGCTGCTCAATAAGCGCCCTTCGTGAGGCTCTAAAAAAGTATTCAGGGCAAGCCACTTAAAGGAAACTTAGCAATGGATAACAAATTCCCTTCTCATTACAGAGATGATAAAAAACAGCCGAGTTCTTGGTGGGGCTCCACACAAGGAAACATAGCCATTCTCTTTATTGCAGTTATTGGATTTTATCTTATTACGGAACATACGGCCCATCTCTTAGGGATTCTTCCCTTCCTCATTTTCTTATCTTGCCCACTGATGCATCTTTTTATGCATCATGGCCATCACGGAGATCACGATGATAAAGACCATAAAATGTGATTAGGGGGAAAGAATGGAAAACCTTAGCGCAAATGGGTATGGGCTCTGGTCATTGGTTTTTATCAATTCTTTCATCTTCATTTTATTTGCTTATAGTTTTACAAAGTTAAAATCCAAAAGAAACTGGCTGAGTTTTACCCTCTTTTCAGTTTTTGTCATTGACCATTTTATTGAGATGTATGGCTTTCCTTTTACAATGTATTTGTTTTCAGGGTGGCTTTCCAAATTATATCCTGCAATGAATCTCTATTCTCATATGAATGGCCATTTGTTTCATACCCTTCTTGGCTTCAGAGGAGATCCCCATCTTGGATTCTTCCATATTTTAAGTCTTCTCTTTATTTTCTTTGGGCTAGCGATTATTGCCTATGGCTGGGGTGTTCTTTCTGAAGCTCAAAAGCAGCATGAGCTTGCTATTATTGGCCCCTATGCGTTCGTGCGCCACCCTCAAAATGTGGGATTTATCATCGTTATGTTTGGACTTTTAATTCAGTGGCCTACACTCATTACCCTTATTCTTTTTCCGATCATAACGGCAGTTTATATCCGACTTTCTTATGAAGAAGAAAAGGACCTTATAAAAGAGTTTGGTCGAGAGGAATATGAAACCTATGCCAAGAATACACCCATGTTTATTCCTCGGTTTTTAAAACCTTAATCTTTAAGTTTTAGCAACTTGGAATTCACAGCACAGATGATGGTGCTGAGGGACATAAAAACAGCCCCTAACGCTGGCGTTAAAACGATCCCCCAAATGTAAAAAGCGCCTGCTGCTGCAGGTATGGCAAAAACGTTATAGCCTGTTGCCCAGAGAAGGTTCTGGATCATTTTACGATATGTTGCACGAGCAAGGCCAAGAATAGCCGCTACATCCATGGGGTTATTTTTAACCAAGATAATATCTGCTGTTTCGATAGCAACATCAGTACCTGCCCCAATAGCAATCCCAACATCAGCTTGTGCTAAAGCAGGCGCATCATTTACACCATCTCCTGTCATAGCAACAATTAATCCACGAGATTGGACTTCTTTAATTTTAGCTGCTTTTTGGTCTGGCAAGACTTCAGCAAAATATTCATCAAGTCCAATTTCTTTAGAAACCCACTTTGCGACTTGGGGATTATCTCCCGTTAACATCATGCATTGTATACCCATCTCTTTAAGTAGCGTAATAGCCCGTTTCGACTCAGGACGAATAATATCAGCAAGAGCAATAGCACCAGCTAATTCTCCATCGACAAGAACAAATATCACTGTTTTTCCTTGTGTCGTTAGTTTTTCAATGGTTGGATCCTTTACAGAAATCTTAGCCTTTTTTAAGTATCCGGGACTCACCACTTTTATGGCTTTCCCCTGAACCTGGCCTTCTACCCCTTGACCTGATATAGCTTTAAAGTTTTCTGTTTCCCAAAGTTGTTTAGCGTCCTTGACAATCCCTTTGGCAATAGAATGTTCAGAGTATTGCTCAATAGATCCTGCAAAGTTAACGATGTCAGCTTCTGAATACTTTTGATCAAAAACAATGACATCCGTAATCCCAAACTCCCCTTTTGTGAGAGTTCCTGTTTTATCAAAAATTATGGCTTGGATTTTACGGGCTTCTTCAAAAGCAGTTCGATTGCGAATAAGAAGTCCATGGGTAGCGGCAATCGACGTCGAAACAGCAACCACAAGTGGAACGGCTAGTCCCAAGGCGTGGGGACAAGCAATCACCATAACCGTTACAGAACGTTCCATAGCAAAGGCTAATCCTTGAGAAGTGGCAAGTATCCATATGAAGAACGTTAAGGCTCCCCCTCCAAGAGCAATAACGGTCAATAATACCGCTGCTCGATTCGCAATATCCTGGGTTCTTGATTTACTGGCTTGGGCTTCTCTTACAAGCTTAATAACACCAAAAATAAAAGTTTCTTCACCAGTTTTTTGAATCTCTATGGCGAGAGCTCCTTCTCCATTAATAGCTCCACCAATCACCTTTTCTCCCACATGTTTTGAAACAGGCTTTGATTCTCCCGTAAGCATCGATTCATTCATGGAGGTGATACCCTTAAGAATAACACCATCTCCAGGGACTTTTTCACCTGGCTTAACAAGGCATTTATCTCCCTTTTGTAAAGTATGAGTTGGAACATCCTCAGTTGTACCATCCTCGAGGATCTTATGAGCTATATCAGGGATAAGTTTTGCTAGCTGTTCAAGGGCTTTCCCGGCTCCCATGACAGACTTCATTTCAATCCAGTGACCAAAAAGCATGATGTCGATAAGGGTTGCGAGCTCCCAGAAAAACACATTTCCTTGAAGACCAAAGACAACGGCAGCGCTATAAATGTAGGCAGCCGATATGGCAACTCCAATCAGAGTCATCATGCCTGGTTGTTTCTTATGAGTTTCCTCTCGAAGCCCTTTTAAAAAGGGCATTCCTCCATACATATAGATGAGAGTTGAGAGGAAAAACACAACGTAGGTATCCCCTTTAAAAGCAAAAAACCCTGGCACTCCCATAAAATCTTGAATCATGGGTGAGAGTAAAAGAACAGGAACTGTCAGAATAAGGGAAATCCAAAAGCGCTTCTGGAAATCTTTAACCATCATGGCATGGTCACCATGGTGCATGCCTTCATGGTGCTCTGCAGTCATTGAGTGATTCATGGAGTGGACGTGATGCTGTTCCATTCGTTTTCAATCCTGTATTGCTAAAGAACATTATACCCAGAGCAGATTAAGAAACCGTAAGCTTTTAAAAGTAGAAACCCGTTTGAAAGATATTTCTCATGCTTTCTTTTCCTTATGTTCTCCAATGCGAATGCGATTGTTTGCTAAACCGTTATACGATGTTGAGTCGTATCGTGGGTTCGAATCCCATCCCCTCCGCCATTCGCCAAAGTTTCCGAGAAACTATACCTTGTTGCCCCCATTCATTTCTAAGGATAAATCTTTTTTTAACATTTTCTTTGTCCTCTCAAGAATTTTACCATAAATCTTGAAATTGATCTCATGAAGTTTTAACAAGAGACTCGGGAAGCTTTAAATAGGGAGGCTATCATGAAAACCAAATTACTACCTTTTGCCTTTGTGTTTACATTTGGCTTAAGTTCGCCCAATACTTACGGTTGGATTGAGGGAACAATTGAAATTGAAAACAAGTTAAATAGACCCATTACCCAGGTAAAAGGAAATCTCCCGTCAGTCAAAATTATAGAAGGTGAGAAAGTAAACATTCTGCCAGGGTGTAAACATAAATTCGTTCTAAAGGGAGACCTTGCAAAGGAAGTTAAAAAAAATAATGAACGAGAATTTTTTATTGGTGGGTGTTTGGTGATGAAAACAGCCGATAGCTGTTTTAACTATATGGTAGATACTTTACCATTACACTCATCTATAGCTGTGGAGGAGGGGAACATCTTCTATCGCATTCCACCCCCTCCTCTTGATGAAAAAGAATAACGGAGAAATGACTGTAATTATTCAAAAAATTGCCAGAAAGTAAGGTAAGATCTCAATGTCTTGTTAAAGCTTAATGAAAATTATGAGATAATAAATTTTTACTACATCAACTTCATTTTGTTGAAGCAGTTTACTTTTAGGATTTTATTCAGGCTTTGGATAATGGCCTGGATATGTTTTTTCAACACCTTCAGGAGGATTAGGGGGCATTCTCCGGCCGCACCCTGTAAGAATTACGCAAAGCGGAACAAAAACAATCATTATAGTGCTAAAAGCCTTTATCTTGAATCTCATAATTATCTACGGTATAATGTGCTAGTTTCATATAGGGGAAGTAGCATGTCTTTTTGGAAAAAGAAAGATAATTTAATTATTAGTGGGTTTGTCGTCGCATTCTTTGTAGGGCTTGCCGTATGGTATGACCTATGTTGTGTGAGAGCTGCGTTTCTCCCCATTGGTCCCACGGGAAATGGGTACCAAACTCCATTTGTTGATATTAATCAAAAACAGTATACTCTTGATGATTTTAAGGGAAAACCCGTCATCGTAAACTTTTGGGCAACATGGTGTCCTGTTTGTGTCAAGAAAATGGGGACATTAAATCGATTTGCTAAAAAATTCGAAGAGGGGGGAGGGAAGGTTCTCGCTATTTCTCAAGATCGTGGGGGGATTTCAACAATCCAAGCATATTATGCAAGGAATGGCTACACGAATCTCGACATTTTTGTCGAAGCATCAGGATATCTTTTACACGCCTTTGGCGTAAAGGGCCTTCCAACAGCCATATTTATCAATGCTCAAGGTGAAGAAGTTGGCCGGCTCGAAGGGGGGGTTGACTGGGAAAGCAAAGACGTGCGCTCTATGGTAGACCAGTATTTTGGAATGAAACTTCCCCAATAGAAAGCGCCTTGAGTGTCATTAAAAGATTGGGAAAAGCTCGCGAAATCCGAACTTAAGGGAGCTTCCCTCGAAAATCTTATCTGGCACACCCCTGAGGGAATAGATATTAAACCTTTTTATACCCTTCAAGACTTAGAGGGGATCGGAGAAATTTCATCCCTCCCTGGGATCTTTCCCTATCTTCGGGGTCCCCGAGCGACCATGTATGCGAATAAGCCTTGGACCCTTCGTCAATATGCCGGTTTTTCAACTCCTGAGGAAAGCAATAAGTTTTATCGAGAAAATTTAAAAGCGGGCCAGCGAGGTCTTTCAATTGCTTTTGATCTTCCGACCCATCGCGGATATGACTCGGACCATCCCCGTGTTACAGGAGATGTTGGAAAAGCAGGGGTTGCTATTGATACGGTTGAGGATATGAAAATTCTCTTTGAAGGAATCCCCATTGATCAAATAAGCGTTTCCATGACCATGAATGGGGCTGTTATTCCTATTATGGCGGCTTTTATTGTTGCTGCAGAAGAACAAGGTGTTAAACAAGAACAGCTTTCAGGGACAATTCAAAACGACATTTTAAAAGAATTTATGGTGCGGAATACCTATATCTATCCTCCTGAGCCCAGTATGCGCCTTGTAGCGGATGTTATAGAATACACAACCCACCATATGCCAAAATTTAATTCAATCTCCATTTCAGGTTATCATATGCATGAAGCGGGAGCGACAGCCGTTCAAGAGTTGGGTTTTACCTTAGCCGATGGTCTTGAATATGTGAGGGTCGCCTTAGCTCGTGGCTTAAAAATCGATGATTTTGCTCCTCGGCTTTCATTCTTTTTTGGTATTGGAATGAATTTCTTTATGGAGATTGCGAAACTTCGGGCAGCGCGCATTTTATGGGCCGAGCTTATGGTGCCTTTTTCTCCAAAAAAAGCTCAAAGTTCTATGCTTCGAACCCATTGTCAAACCTCAGGCATAAGTCTTACCGCTCAAGATCCTTTTAATAATATTATTCGAACAACTCTTGAGGCATTGGCGGCTGTTCTTGGAGGAACTCAATCCCTTCATACCAATTCATATGATGAAGCTATAGCCCTTCCCACCCCGAAATCTGCTAGGGTTGCCCGGAATACTCAGCTCATTTTGGCGCATGAAACAGGTATTCCTCATGTTATTGACCCTCTAGGGGGGAGTTATTATGTAGAAGCCCTAACACGCAGTTTAAAGGAACATGCAAGACATCTTATTGAGGAAGTAGAGTCGTTGGGAGGAATGACAAAAGCAATTTCTGAGGGGATGCCAAAACTTCGTATTGAAGAATCGGCAGCGAAACGCCAGGCGAGCCTCGATCTTGGGGAAGAAACCATTATTGGTATTAATAAATATGTTGGGGAAGAGGAACCCATTGACATCCTTGATATTGATGCCACCTGGGTAAGGGAGAGGCAAATCATGCGCCTTCATGATATAAAAAAGGAAAGAGATTCGGGGCGTGTGAATCAACTCTTAGACTCCTTGACACAAGCTGCTTCAGAGAAGGGTACGAATGTCATGCCCCTTGCCATTGAAGCGATGCGGGCAAGAGCAACGCTTGGAGAGGTTTCTACGGCCCTTGAAAAAGTCTTTACTCGCTACCAAGCTCCAACCCATACTCTTCAAGGGATTTATGGTGCTCTTTATGGGGCAAAGAGAAAAGATGAGCTTGAAGCCCTTCGTAAAAGAGTGAATGACTTTGCAAAACGGGAGGGGCGTAGACCTCGATTAATGGTGGCTAAACTTGGTCAAGATGGCCATGACCGAGGAGCCAAGGTCATTGCAACAGCTTTTGCTGATTTAGGGTTTGATGTTGACATTGGACCTCTTTTTCAAACCCCACAGGAAGCTGCAAAACAAGCCATTGAAAATGACGTTCACATCCTTGGTCTTTCTAGTCAGGCAGCAGGACATCGCGTTCTTGTTCCGCAAGTTATTTCTGCCTTAAAGAAAGAGGGGGCAGAGAATATCCTTGTTATTTGTGGCGGAGTCATCCCCCCTCAAGACTATAACAAGCTATATGAGGAGGGTGTTGCAGCAATCTTTGGCCCTGGAACTCCTCTTTTTGACGCCGCAGATAAAGTTCTTACACTTTTAGAAAGAAGGGCAGAAATGCCCGCGTGAAGCTGGGTTAATCTCGATTGGGACCTTCCTTCGGTAGGTTATTCGTCCTAAATTCTCTCTCTTTTAATTAACGCTCCCCT
Source organism: Alphaproteobacteria bacterium (assembly GCA_027459605.1). Classification (GTDB taxonomy): domain Bacteria; phylum Pseudomonadota; class Alphaproteobacteria; order UBA9655; family UBA9655; genus UBA9655. The sequence goes on along the minus strand of DAIDHR010000032.1, from coordinate 16,359 downwards.
TTTTTGAATTTATTAAACAAATATTAATATTTTTTGTTTATTGTAAATAAACAAAAAATAATTCTTTAATGAAAGAGATGAGATGAATACCAGATATGATTCAGAAACACATAATTTAATTTTAGTGCATGATTTTTCGGAAATAAAATGGGTAGAAACATCAGGACAAAAGGGTGAAGAGATTACCTCCATGCCAAAGGGGTTAAAACATGCCATTATACTTGGTGACCCCAACAAAGAAGGGTTGTGCATCATGCGCGTTTATTATCCTCCTCATTTCAGAGGACCTCCCCATTTTCATCCGATGGCTGAGCATATCACAGTTCTTCAAGGAAACTTGTATGTGGGATTAGGGGATGTGGTGGATGAGTCAAAAGTCGAGAAATTTACCGAAGAGGCTTTTATTTCCATGCCGGCTCGTAAATCCCATTTTTCTTTAACAAAGGATGATCCTTGTATTGTTGAATCCCACGTTTTAGGACCTTGGAGAATCCAATATCTGTAATCTGATTCCTTTGCAGAAATAAGCAAGATCTAAACATGGGTATAAAAAATCCCCCTTACATAGTCATCTGCTTGAAGAGTAGAAAGAAGTGCAACACCCTAGACATTAAATGTCCTTCTTCTATTACACATTCTTTTTGCCACGCTAACATAGGAAATACTTCCTTAAGTTCTTTGGGATGATTTCGTAAAGCGCGCCCTGCATGTTCACAAAAAAGGGCCCTAAGGCCCTTGTGAGATGGTTATGTTAAGGACGAATTAATCTACTTCATTTATTCCTGATTCCTCTTCAAGAGAATCTATCTCTCTGTTTAAGGCCATAATTCTTTCGTTTGAGCGAATTAATCGAGGATCTTTTGGTGGCACTTTGTCGATGCAACGGCCTCTATATATGGCTGTTAAGCTTGGAGGTAATGAAATAGAAATTTTATTGTTTAAAGCTCTTTCTTCTTCTAATTGTCTTCTAAGATTCTCTAATTTGTTTCTTTTATTGCCGCTTAGCTGCGCCTCTCGTGTTACTTGTCGCTCATCTGGGGTATACTTATCATCTTCTCCTTGCTTTTGAGGAGACGAGCTATGAGACGTCTTATCCTCTTCATCGGGTCCCATTGCTAAAAGAGGATTGGGGATCACCAGAGCCGTTGCCAATAAGATCAAAGATAAATGAACTTTCATAAAAAATACTCCTATTTAAAAAAATATTTAAATACATGAGTTTTTAGCATTTTAATACTTGCAAATCAACAAAAAAATAACGATTAGTAAAAAGATTAAATCTGCATTTACAAAAAGTTAAATATTTTTTGAAAAAATCCCTCTATATAAGAATGGAGAAAGAAATGTCTATACAAAAACTTTTTTGATCGCAGCAGTAATATTAAATTTTCTTTTCCAAGCGAAGGAAAAAGCCCTTGCTGGTGAAAAATGCCCTGATCTATCCCTTTTTGAAGTAAATCACATTTTTGCAAATGGATCTTATGGTCCATGGTCCCTTCTCCTCGATTCCCATAACTGTACTTATAATAAACATGCTATATGCCACCCCCTTCCACAAATAACTTCTCCTGTAAAAATTGGAACACATGTATACGATATTTCAGTTTTTCCACATCAGGAATATCATGAAGATTATCCCCTTGAGCTATGTACGTATACTCTCGTGAGGACCCTTGCCAATGATCCTCACTCCACATTTGTAACTGTTGGTATCTTCAGATTAGTAAAAAAAGAATAATTGGCTATTTTAATGGCCCACATGGGCTCTTAAGATAAATATCCTGTTCACTCCCTGACTAATAAAAGAACATAATTTCTAGGGATATGAGTAAAGGTTGGAGCGACATGTAAAAGGAATCTAAGGTCTGTTTAAAGTACATTTAGGTCCGATTGAGTATGGCGACTCTCCTTATACATCCAAGTCTTGGACAAAACAGGCGTTCTCTTGAATATAGGCAAACCTTTTTTCCGCGTGACGGCCCATCAAATTATCGACGAACTCTGCAATGGTATGAGGGGTCCCTTCAGAGGGCAAAAGAACTCGTTGAAGAACACGTTTTTTCGGATCCATGGTTGTTTCTTTAAGTTGAACGGCGGGCATTTCTCCAAGGCCCTTAAAGCGGCTAACATCCACTTTTTTTATCCCTTTGAATTCTTTAGCTAAAATTTGTTCACGGTGGGCTTCATCCTGGGCGTAAATGCTTTTTCCCCCTGCCGTTAAACGATAGAGAGGGGGCTGAGCTAAATAAAGATGTCCTTTTTCAACGATGGGTCGCATTTGCTGAAAGAAAAAGGTCATCAAGAGAGATGCAATATGAGCTCCGTCGACATCCGCATCTGTCATAATAATGACCCGTTCATACCGAAGCTTTTTGGGGTCACAGTCCCTCCCAACACCACACCCGAGAGCAAGGGTCATATTGGCCAACTCTTGGTTTGCCTGCATTTTATCTACAGTCGCATTGGCCACGTTAAGGATTTTACCACGCAAGGGAAGAACGGCTTGAGTTTTTCGATCTCTGGCTTGTTTAGCTGATCCTCCTGCCGAATCCCCCTCAACCAAAAAAATTTCGGTGCCGTGTGCTGATTCAGTACTGCAGTCGGTAAGCTTTCCAGGAAGGCGCAATTTCCGCGTGGCTGAGGCGCGGCTTATTTCTTTGGACTGCTTGCGGCGCAATCGCTCTTCCATCTTTAGAATAACATGGTCTAATAAACGATGAGCTGCATCAGGATTAGCCGTTAACCAATGATCGAAATGATCCTTAAGGGCTGATTCAATCAGTCGAACGGCTTCTTGTGAGACAAGTTTCTCTTTTGTTTGCCCTTGGAACTGGGGATCTCGCAGAAAAACGGATAAGACACAAGATGCTCCTCCAAAGCAATCTTCAGCAGTAAGCTGGGTACCTCTTTTATTCCCTATGAGCTCTCCATAAGCACGAAGTCCTCGGACAATCGCCTGTCGGAATGCATTTTCATGGGTTCCTCCTTGGGGAGTTATAATCGTATTGCAATAGGACGTGCAAAAACCTTCTTCTTCTAAAGGCCAAGCTATTGCCCATTCAACATGCCCTTCTCCTTCCGAGAATTTAGCTTCTCCAAAAAATGGCGTAGGAGTTGCAAGCTGAACTCCTTCCAGGACCTCATTTAAATAATCAGAAAGACCGCCTGGAAAATGAAAAGTGGCGGTAGAAGGGATATCTTCCTTGCAGACGGATTCATCGCACTGCCAATGAATGGTAACTCCTTTAAAAAGATAGGCTTTTGAGCGGACCATTTTATAGAGAAGAGCAGAATCAAAGTGAGCATTTTCCCCAAAAATATGAGGGTCGGGGGTGAATGTAATTTGCGTTCCTTTTTTGTAAGAGCTTTGTCCTTTGTTTTCCAGGGGGGTTATGGGATTGCCTTGAGCATACTCTTGCCGCCAAATTTCACGATTGTTATACACCTCTATGACAAGACGACTTGAAAGAGCATTAACAACAGAAAGTCCTACCCCATGAAGGCCACCTGAAATCTTATAGGATTTACCTCCAAATTTGGCGCCAGAGTGAAGGGTCGTTAAGATAACCTCAAGAGCTGATTTCTGAGGAAATTTTGGATGAGGATCAATGGGGATTCCACGTCCATTATCTCGAATGGTAATTGATCCATCTCCATTGAGTCGAATATCGATAGAATTTGCGTGCCCAGCAACAGCCTCATCCATAGCGTTGTCGAGGATTTCGACAACCAGATGGTGAAGCGCTCTTTCATCTGTTCCTCCAATGTACATGCCCGGACGGCGGCGAACGGGCTCAAGCCCTTCCAAAACTTCAATGTCTTGTGCTGTATAGGTGTCTAGTGGTGGTATTGTTTTTGAAAAAAGTTCTTGCATAGCGGCATTATGGTTAAGAACAATCTTTTACGCAAGAATGGGATTTAAAAATTTGGTCCTGAAGACCGCAGAACCGGGCTTCAGAACCTTTTTTTGAAAGGTTACTTATTAAGACGCAGCTCTTTCAGCTCGTGGCAAAGAGCTCAAGTTTGCTTCCGTAGAGTCCCGCAGAACATACCCACGTCCCCATACGGTTTCAATATAGTTATCTCCATTGAGAGCATCACACAGCTTTTTCCTCAATTTGCAAATAAATACATCGATGATTTTAAGTTCAGGCTCGTCAATTCCTCCATAAAGGTGATTCAAGAACATTTCCTTTGTGAGGGTTGCCCCTTTGCGCAGAGATAAGAGCTCTAAAATCGCATATTCTTTGCCTGTCAGGCGAATGGGCCGCCCATCAATTTCAACGGTGCGGGCTTGGAGGTTCACAAGCATACGTCCTGTCTTGATGATAGATTCCGCATGTCCCTTAGAGCGACGTATAATCGCTTGAACACGAGCTGTCAGCTCATTTTTGTTAAACGGCTTTGTTAAATAATCATCGGCACCAAATCCAAGTCCTTTGACCTTATCTGAAATTTCACTAAGTCCAGAGAGAATCAAAATCGGTGTTACGATATGAGCTGCCCGAAGGCGTCTTAAAACTTCATAGCCATCCATGTCTGGTAACATGAGGTCAAGGATGATGAGATCATAGTCATAAAGCTTACCAATCTCAAGCCCATCTTCCCCTAAGTCCGTTGTATCAACAACAAAACCTTCGGCTCTCAGCGATAATTCAACTGTTTTGGCAGTTGATGAATCGTCCTCAACTAATAAAATGCGCATGCGTCCTCCTGTCTGCAGAAGGGATTTAACCCTATTTTTTCATATGGCTTTTTTATATTAAGCTTCTTTTAATATCATTTAGCAAGATAGGAGTTAATTTTTAGTTAAGTTCGCTCATTTTTTCCAAAAAAAATGTGTTTTCAATTTTCCAGTAGCTGAGGATCCAGAATCTGGTGTGGTGCTTGTTTTTATTAAATCGGCTTTAAAACCGCAAGAATGACAATTAGAGTGGCAAGAAAAAAAGGAACTCCATTTAAAAAAACAAGAGCTTTTCTTGAAAGAGTAGGTCGTTTGCCATAGGCATAGTTTTTTGCAATCCGAGAAAGGTAACCATGAAATGCTGCAAGCAAAGTGGCAAGAATAAGATTTCCTTGAAACCAGGGAGCTGACCAAGCGCCCGTCGTAAAGGCCAAAAGAATTCCCGAACCAAAGCTTAAAAGAAGGGCAGGAAGCATAAGCACTTTCAGTAGTCCGCGTTCCATCTTACAAAAAGTAACATAGGCCTTTGAGCCTACCTCAAACTCAAGATGATAGATAAAAAGGCGGGGTAAATACAAAAGACCCGTCATCCAGGCAATGACTGCCAAGAAATGAAAAGCTAAGAGAGGAAGATAATAGCCTGAAGTCATAGTAATATACCCTTCATCTTTCAAGTTTCGCGTTCGTTTGCTCGGGGCTCACGCTCTGTCATATAGTTTGATGACGCTCGTCGCGCTCGTCCTCGAATACCTGCCAGGTTTAATCTCAGCGGTACTATTTACAGACGCATTCTCCTTTAACGTTATTTTCCCCTGCCACGCATTTTTGGGTGGCTATGACCGAACTGTCAGATTGACAAAGTTCTAGACACTCCGTCACTTCATCCTTGGTGGTAACACAATCGCCTTCTTTAATGGCTGCTTGTGCAGGGGACGGTTGCTGAATGACAATGAAGCTCCCCACTGCAATGAATAGAAATTTTTTTCTCATGGCTGATATCCCCCTTATTAGTATAGTTTTTCACCCAAAAAAGAAGTTAGCACTTTTAACCTTCTACTTCTTATGTTTAACAGTATCCTATATTTGGTTAAAAAATCGTTTGCTAACGTGAGATTTGCCAAATTTGAGAGACGAACATAATTCAAAAAATGCGCATTTATTACTGAGTCTCTTGATGATCTCCGACAAGACTTGCTGTGCGCCCTTCATAAATATAATACTTTTAGGCCGCATTTTAATTTGAAAGGGCTCACTCCCATGCAGTATATTCATCATTACTATCCTATGGCTGCTTGAGTCTCATATGTACTGAACTCAACATGGGCAATTAAAAATTTTGACTTTAAAGAAAAATCCTGGGACAATGAAAATAGAGAATATACTCAAAGGATTTCAAGTTTTCCGGCAGGCACCCAAACGTGATGAGCGTATTGAAATACGTGACAGAGAACGAAACCCAAAAAGCCTGTCCCCGCGAAGGCAGGATTCAACGAAGCCGAACCTTGGAAGGTGAAGAGTATAGAATAAATGTATCTCCACTATATTACGATAAGGCTATGAACCAAGACGGCTCTTCTCTCGAAAAGGGTATTAAGGTTATTAAAAAGTATACCCAAACGCTTCCATCAAGCCCCGGAGTTTATCGTATGATAAATTCTAGGGATGATGTGCTTTATATTGGCAAAGCTAAGAACCTGAAAAAGCGTGTATTAAGTTATACCCAACCAGATCGGTTGCCCATCCGTCTCCAACGCATGGTTGCTGAAACAATGCGAATGGAGTTTGTGACAACACACACGGAAGTTGAAGCCCTCCTTTTAGAAGTCAATCTCATCAAAAAGATTATGCCGCGATACAATATTTTGATGAGGGATAGTAAGTCTTTTGCTTATATCCGACTTGAAGAAGGGCACCCCTTTCCCCTTTTGACAAAGCATCGAGGGCCTCGAAATCTTCCAGGAGAGTACTTTGGTCCTTTTGCTTCAGCGGAAGCTGTCAATAGAACCCTTACAGCTCTTCATCGAGCATTTTTGCTTCGCTCCTGCCCTGATCATGTTTTTGCCTCTCGAAAGCGACCGTGTTTGCAATATCAAATAAAGCGATGCAGCGCCCCTTGTGTGAGCTACATATCGCATGAAGACTATCAAAAGCTAGTTCAAGAAACGCGAGAGTTTTTACAAGGAAAATCAACCCAAGTTCAAAAAAGGTTGGCTCAATCGATGGAAGAAGCGAGTGCTCATCGTGAGTATGAAAAAGCTGCTGTTTTCCGGGATCGCATTCGCGCATTAACGGCCATCCAAGCCCGCCAAATGATCCATACAACAAGCCTAGAAGACGCTGATATCTTTGCTATTTTTGCGTCAGGGGGAAAGACGTGTATCCAGCTTTTCCTCTTCCGCCATGGAGCTAATTATGGAGCCTATTCCTCCTTTCCAGCCCATGGAGAGGATGTTCCTCCTGAGGAAGTTTTAGAGGCTTACGTTGCTCAGTTTTATGCTGAAGCCTCTCCTCCACGAGAGGTCCTTGTAAGTCAACCGCTTCCTAATTCCAAGCTTTTAGAAGAAGCGCTTTCGGAAAAGGCCGGGCAGCGTGTGAAGCTTCTTGTTCCAAAATCAGGTACAAAAGCAGAGCTTATTAAACATGCCCTCCAAAATGCAAAGGAATCCTTTGAGCGCCAAATGGCTGAGAAAGCAAGCCAAGAAGATCTCTTGCGGGCATTTATGGATACCTTTGATTTGCCAACTCTTCCCCATCGCATTGAAGTTTATGACAATAGTCACATCCAAGGAACTTTTGCTGTAGGCGCTATGATTGTAGCAGGTCCTGATGGATTTGTTAAAAGTGCCTATCGGAAATTTAATATCCGCTCTCAAGACCTCTCTCCTGGAGATGATTATGGGATGATGCGAGAAGTATTAACGCGTCGGTTTTCACAAGCCCTTGCTCATGATAAGGACGATACACCCCAGTGGCCTGAAGTTATCTTAATTGATGGCGGTAAAGGTCAACTTAAGGCGGCTGAATCCATATTTGCGGATTTAGGAATTTCTGATATCCAATTGATTGCCATTGCTAAAGGACCTGACCGGAACGCAGGGCGGGAAACTTTTTATTTACCAGATAGAGAGCCTATTCGTCTTCCCCCTTACAACAAAGTTTTATATTACCTTGAAAGACTTAGAGATGAAGCCCATCGATTTGCTATCAGCGCCCATAGAAAACGCCGAATTAAGGCCATTTCTCGCTCGAAACTAGATGAGGTTCCGGGTATAGGGGCGAGACGCAAGAGGTCCCTTCTTCAACATTTTGGCTCAGCAAAAGCTGTTGAGGGGGCTGGTCTTAAAGATCTTGAAAATGTGGAAGGAATTAGTAAAAATATAGCTAAAAAAATCTATGATTATTTTCATGGGGCTAATTAAAATAACCCCACTGGAATGATGCAGGGAGCGACAATACGAATAAATTATTATGAAATCAACGACTGTACCCAACATCTTAACTTTTCTTAGAATTGCGCTCATTCCTTTGATCGTGTTGTTGTTCTATTTAGACCGTCCGTGGAGCAATTGGATTGCTGCTTTCTTTTTTATAACAGCCTGCATTACAGATTATTTGGATGGCTATTTTGCAAGGACATTAAAGCAAACGACACGGTTTGGGATATTCCTTGATCCAGTGGCGGATAAACTGCTCGTTGCTGCTACCCTTTTGATGTTGGTTGGCTTTGGGCGCATTGGAGGCCTTAGCCTTATTCCTGCGGTTATTATTCTCTGTCGAGAAATTCTTGTCTCAGGGCTCAGAGAGTTTTTAGCAGAAGCACGCGTTTCTGTTCCGGTCACCCGTCTTGCTAAATGGAAGACAGGAATTCAAATGACAGCCTTAAGCCTTTTAATTATCGAGACCATTCCTCTGTTTCCCATTCCCATTGAGGAATTAGGACTGCTAGGCTTATGGGTTGCAGCCCTTTTCACTATTATTACAGGGTTTGATTATCTTCGGGCTGGCATGAAACACATGGAAGATTAAACCATAAAGATAAAAATTTTTCTGGCAATCTGGCTTGGCCTGAGGTATACAGCCCTAGAAGGGCGATTAGCTCAGCGGGAGAGCGTCTCGTTTACACCGAGAGGGTCGGGGGTTCAAATCCCTCATCGCCCACCAGAATTTCTAAGGGTTTGAGGGTTTCTTAAGGGTAATCAAGTTTTTCAGGGTATACCTAGGGTATACTTTAGCACGAGGGTGCGTGCCCAATAAGAGTCAAAACCAAAAACTCAAGAACCCCGAATTTTTTGATGCCTGCAGCTCAACTACCTTTAGCTGCTAGAGAAATAACAATTTCTCTTTTACCTTGCTAAGTCTTAGGAACTGCTAATCCAATAGCGGCGCCGAGTTAATGGACTGACAGTTAAAGGTGAAGACCTTAACTCTATTCCACTTATTTAAATAAAAGAAATCCCTTTAACTTAATTTTTACAATTATTTGATATATATAAAAAATATAACATGTAAATAAGAAATAGATAAAAATTAATACGAGTTTTTATCTAAGAAGTAATGGGGAAAGATGATGCCATTTTCAAGATATGAAATTTACATACCAGTTTTGCTTTTTCTATTGAGTAGCACCAGTTTTGCTTCTGCGGAAGACGGATCTGGAACCATACCTGATAGTGTTCGTGATTTGGGAATGGCTGGCCAACCAGGCGGGACATTCGATTGGCAAGGCACGCCCGTAACAGTGGATTCTACGCCAAAGACGTCTCTTGATGCGGCTTTACTTCTCTCAGCTACTGGAAAAACAATAAAAACTCGTAGTGAAGGTTCTGCATCACAAGCCTTGCCCCATCCGGGTAGTGGCTTAACAGGTGGAGATGCTCCTGATAAAGTTCGAGGGTCTGCAGGCTCATATGTGGCGCGAGATTCTTATGATCTTACCTATATACCTGAGAAAGATTCGGATGGAAGAGGTACTGATTTTCCAGAAACAGCAGGAGCTTATCCTCTTGGTGGAGATGAGAACAAATCTGCAAAAGCTAAGCCCGTGATGTTAAGACTTGCGGGTGGTGATGCGTGTGTTGCAAGAGCGCAAAGTGAATATTACGTAGGAAGAGAGAAGTTTGCCGCAGATGCTGATGGTCATCAAAAAACTTCTCAAACAAGAGCTGGAGTCGAGCACCTAGGGCCAGTTCGGCCACAAACTCTTAATCAATTAGATCCCGGGGACTCCTTATCTTCGCCGCCAATAAATCAAGGAGAAATTCATACACCTGCATCAACCATAGAGCGAGATGCGGTCACGGCTTATGGGGAGCTTGGAAGTGACAAGGGAGCGAGATATCTGAACTCGGCCCATCCAACCAATCCGCTTGGCCCTGCTAGGGTACTCCATGGGGATGTCGTGCTTCAACTTGTTATCCAAGGTGATCAAATAACAACTCACGCTCTCTCAACACGAGAAAGAGTTCAGGAGAAAAATAAAATAGAGAATTCTCTCATAGTGGTAGCCTTCCATGATGACGCAAAAAATTTACAACCCTATCTGGATAAAACCCATCCAGAAGACCGAGGTGTTTTTACAGATAACGCTTTAAGTCGGGAGCAAATCGGATCTGAAGAGAACACCAGAAAACCAATTGCAGCTCATAATGAGCTTCCCCCTCTTGCAGATCTAAGCGCAGGTATAGCCTTAGGCCAAACGGGAGCTCGAGCTCAACACGCTAGCATACCTGAGTCCTTGGATGAGGTAGTAGCGGGGGATAGAGATATCAGATCTTCTCTTCAAATTGGGACTAGAGGGAGTGCCCACAGCGACACAGCGAGTGACTCCGATCTCTTAGCGAAAGGGGCCCCCTCTCCTCAGAAAAATCAGATCCAACCAAATACGGCTGGCGCACCTCCAGTTGGCTATTCGCTCTCCCATCCTAGCCTAAGCTGGTATGAGGCTTACGGAGCATCTGATAAGGCTAAGGTTGGTCCACATGAGCCTGGTTATGAGGCAGCCGGTAGTACTGGGAGTGCAAATGCTTACAGAGGCGATGGTCCGGCGGTAAGAGATGCTGCCTATAAAGGATCTGAGCCTATGCCCAATCCATCTATCGCTTATGGATCTTGGACACAAACTAGCTGGCCTCCGTTAAGTGGGAAGACCTCTGCAATAGAAACCGGCGGTAACAGTGGAAAGGAGGCTCTCCACCATAACCTTGAGAACCAGGTATTTCCAGGCACCTCTGGAAAGATGATTGTAGACCGAAGATCAGATAGTTCCAACATTGCAGTTGGTAAACTGTCTGCTGAAAAGGCCCATGAGGCAAATCCAGCTCCAGATAGGCCACAATTAATGGCTCAATATACAAAAGCAGCTGACCCTAACCAAATCATACACATAAAAGACGAAGAAGAAAGGCATACGCCCTTTTCCGGGAACCCTCCCCCCCAATCTTACTTCCGCGCAACGGACGCAACTGGAACGGCCAAATTGCCTGATAGGGGGGAGATGGGCATACTAGGAGACAAGGTGACAGCGGGTGCTGAGCTGATAGCCCCCATTGCAATGGATGAAGGACTTCGCTTTGCCACCCGTGAGGGAGGCCGCACGGTTGGGGCTGAAGTTACCACTCCACAGAATGAAATACAAAAAAACCATGGGTCTCTTGCCACTCAGGACTGGAAGCCAGCGGATGTTGTCGCTGGGAAGGAAATCAATGGAGACAGATATAACGTGCCCAGAGAAGGAACTGCTTCGAATCTAGCAACTAAAGTGCACCCTGAAATAGCATTTAAACAAGTCAGTGTTGTCGGGAAATTGACCACTCCCTCTATTGGTAGGCCAGGCACTGACTCTGGAATTAATAGAGATGGTGTATACACAAAAAAAGCGGGTGAAGACGCTGATAAGAGAATACCAGCAGAACTTGAAGGCGTATATTCTGAAGAGGATTTAAGGCGTGGGTTTACAGAACCTGCTAGCAATCCAGCAACTGCACCAACTGTTGTTTTTGATGCTGATAGTTCTTCAAGCCAAGAAATTGCAACAGGACAAAATCCTAGTTCTGACCCTTTGGAAGCTCTTCCAGCAGGACAGCTGCGGCCAGGAACCGCTGAAGTAGTTCGTGGAAGTGTACGTGCCCTGAGAGAAGCTGATGTGAAGCTATATGCCGAAGCCAGATCAGAAGCTCAACCTGGAACAGGCGCATACAGACCAGCTACAAGTGACTCTACTTATAAACCTGTCTTCTCTTCAGCCATTAGCCACGGTCCAGGTGAACAGCCAGCTTATCAAGGATACGTCGCTCCCCCTGTAGCAGTCGGCTCTTTTGATTCTTTGCCTGGCACAGGAGGGTCGAACTTAACGCCTTCCCAAATGGAGGCAACACCTAGGACTTCTAGAGATTGGGCTGATGTTGGGCAGCAGGTTGATGATAGGAATGGATGGCCTGCTGCAAATAGTTCGTACCCAACAGATTCCAAAGGATCCCCTAGATTAGATTTCTCCCAAGATAAAATCCTGGCACCAGGTGGTTCTGCCCCATGGAATACGCAAAAAGATACGTACCCTGTAAAATCCCAAGATCATGCCATTTTTCCAGTTGCTGAGCAGAGATTCCACGTAGTTGATGGTTTGGGGGACGCGGTTCGCGTAACTTTAGGGCCAAAAGGCCGGAACGTTGTTCTCGATAAATCTTTTGGGATGCCCACGATTACAAAAGACGACGTTTCCACTGCTAAGGAAATTGAACTTTCCGATAAGTTTGAGAATATGGGAGCTTCCCATGTTGGAGCAGCAACATCTAATTATAACCATGAGAAACTACAGGAACGCCCTGCAAAACTTGCGGGGGGTATTGCTGGAACCTATGTTGGAACATCAACAGAAATCGAAGCGACAGAACACAGAGATCGTGTTGTGGATGCTTTGCCAACAACCCGCGCTGCTGTTGAAGAAGGTATTGTTCCGGGAGGTGGAGTCACCATTCTTGATGAGAGAGCCGAGCAAAAGGGACAAGCAGCCCCTTCTTTACCTGAAGCGCCCTTACAAACTTTGCCAGATGGGGCATCTGCACAAGCAGAGCCCAGCAAACCTACAGCAGCTTACGGGATCCTGACTAATGCTGCACTTAAGGCAACTCGCCCTCGAGCTCCGCAGGGTTTAGCTGAAGCTGGGGCAGCGTATACGGAGAATGACTATGGATATGCAGATCAAGCCGCTGTAGATAGAGCAGCTACAAGGAATAGTTTCGAACAATCCCGATTAAGCAATCCTAGAGCTTGGGTAGATCCAGATCCTGCAAACCAAAGAGTTACTGGAACTTCAGATTTAGGAAGAGTTGGCAGCTTAGATGATGGTTCTGCTAAATCAGAGGTTCCCATAGTTATGCCGGGTGACCATTATGCTCTTCAGTCTCCAGAAGGTTTTGGACAAACCAGTTCACAGTTATCAAAAGATCCACAAGGTGCTCCAGGTCCAGACGGCGAAGATGGACAGAGGAGGAATCAACCCGATCAGACAACCCCTGCGTTTTCTGATCCTGATCAAACTGACTATAAACTTGCACAGGAAGAAGGAACAAGGTGGCTTGAGCCTGGGAGAACCAGACTTGATGAAGATCTACAAGATCACCCGATCAGGACTTCTGATAGGATCGCAGCGCTGAATCAAGCAACCTTTCGGAAATCTGATGGAAAGGTAGGGCTTGTGAAAGCTATAGCTAATGCAGTACACCAAAAGCCAGAACCAGGCGGACTCCCAGAGAGCTACGCAGTGAGCACTTCACAATTCGACGAACCAACTGACGCTACCCTAAATCCAGGGCAGCAGCCAACCCACACGACTCCAAGCCAAGCCACCAACTCAGCCTTAGTTTTGCCACCAGGGAGAAATCAAAATTGGGACAGCCCCTCATGGAACTATACAGATCGTTCACAGGGGGATGATTTCTTGGCTGATCCTCCAAATTCTGCCGCTTTAGGGCAATTCTCCCCAGACGTCCAATCTTACAGGACTCCTTCTTGGGTAAACGCTTCCTTTTCAACAGCAGCATTTGCGGCAGCTGAAGGAACTAGTCAGGTGCCACAGCATGTAGGTAGGGGGGAAACATCTTCTGACTGGGAATCTGTCGATTCCAGGAATGTAAACGTAGGAACAATTGGGCACGTAGATCATGGAAAAACAACCCTTCTCGTCCCTGAGGATTATGCCAGAGTCAGTAGGGCTAAAGAAGATGCTTGGTCAGGTCCTTATGGTCCATCGGCAACTCCAGATCAATGGCAATCACTTAATAATCCTAAAAGCCCACCCGATGGTGTTCCTCTAGTAGGAAAAGCGAACACCTCTGGCCCACAGGGAACACCCCTTCCTGCCAGTGAAAAGGCAACTCTCCATGCCCCTCCTCCGTATGCCGGTCCTCCTGTTGTTGCAGATGTCAGAGCCCCTGCCGGTTACTCTGCCCTAATCAAAGGTGAAGCTGGTCCAGATAATACAGGTGTGAACGGAAAAGCTACGGATGGCGCAGTCGGGCATCCTGTTCTCAACTATGGGGATAACCCAGTTAAACAAAATTCGGGCGAACAGACTAGAGACATCGCTAGCAGATCTGCTGAACTCATGCATGAAGAGGCTTTAGCGACAGGAAAAACTCAAGCTACCTCTCAGAGTAAGAAAGCTGCTGCTTTAGAAAGATTTGTTGGTCCCAGTGTTTCTTCATCTCATAGTTAAGCTCCTGATAGGGGCTCGTTCCAAAATATAAACCACCCAGAGGAAGCCATGAGAAGAATGCACTTTGTTGATGGTTCTGGGATCACCCCAAGTAGCTATTCAGTTCACGATGTAAGAGGAGAAAGCCAATGAGGATTTCAAAAAACGTCATTTTCTTACCCATCTTGTTTTTTCTGATGACCGGCGCCAGCTTGCCTTCCATGGTAAAAGCGGCTGGCGTCGGTGTTGGTGGAGCAGGACCTTACCAAGCTGTTAATGCGTCGGGCCTCGCGGGGACGATATCTGATCCAAAAGCAGGATATCCTATCGGGAATGCGGCCCCATCAGCAGATCCAGCAGGCATTACAGATAGTGGGCCCAGTCATATGTTATGGCATGCAACCCCTGATGGAACAAGAAGTGAGCCAAATGGGGGAAGGTTAGCTGCAGATGGGGCTAGATACGAGGTCGTAAGATCTTTTGATGCAATGGCTCAAGGACAAGCCTTGAAGGAGTTACCATTAGGCGCAGAAGGCGCAAAACAAGGGAAGCTTGAAGGTCACGCTGGTGAGTACAGACAAGCAACAGGATATTACCCTAACCCTCAAGTAGGCCGTAGTGGCGGAAAAGATAGCACTTACCCAGATGCTTTTGGCAACTCTCAAAGCCTAGGTGGTGGGTCCAGCATTGCTTACGCTGGGGAAGCTGCAGCTGATTCCAGAGGGATGGCCTTAGGAAAAGACGCAGGTGCAGCAAGTAGATTTGAGCCAGCAGAGAATCCTTCTGGAACTCAACTACTTCCACGTGGTGTAGAAATAAGAAGCCTTACTGGAGGTTCTGGAGTACATTCGAATCTAATTCATGGGTTAGGTGATCTAAAGGGCGTGGCCCTTTATGGAGGAGTGTACGCAACAGGTGTTCCTACTGTTTCTAAAGGTTTACCTGCATCCAATGTAACTGTAAGTGTTCCTTGGGCTGCTCCAGGCCAAGGTAATCCACCTGCGACGGCTAGTTATGCTAACCCTGCTTAATTCAGGAGATTCAGGAAGCCCTCTCATAGACCAGTGACATCCCACACCCCCTCCAGAGCATACATTTGCAGAGCCGGGAGCTGGTAGGGTGAGGTGGTATGCAGGTGATGCAGCAGTCCCACAGTCTATCCCCTATTTAAGTAGTACTTTGGATGATCCAGCTGAAGTGAGGCCTCCTGTGCGCACTTCTCAGGTTCCAGGGCACTTCGTTTCTAATTTTAAAGCTGGTGTTTCTTCGCACACAACAAATCTCTCTTTTTCAGCGAAGTCAGGAGTTCGTTCTTTAGATGATGGTGATAGCTCCCTCCCATTTTTTCAGAGCTGTTAAGCCGCTATTTTTGGGGTGACTGGCTTCTGAGTGCGGTATGGTGGCACGTTATCCTAGTCGTCGACTTTGTGACGGTTAGTAAGGCACCTTTTGTGTTAAGCAGCGAGCCTTTGGTGGCAGATCAGACTTTTTCGTTTGGGCCCTAAGGCAGGCCTTGACTCACAGACGCATGACAGATCTGGGTAGGATTGCATCTGCTAAAGAGGCGGAGAAAAGAGTATAAAGAGGAATGTACAAGGTAGGACTGGTTCGTTTCTTTCTTGATAAACAGATGGTCTTTCTCAGCAATATTATTGAGAAATTTGACTTGTCGAATCTCAATTTTATCTTCATCAAGAGCGTCTTTATTTAGCTGTTAATGATATTGATGATCCAATTGCTGCGTAAGTGGCCCATCACCAACTTCATGATTACCGCTTAACGGCTTTCTTAGTCGATTTAATAAAAAATTAACTTTTTTCTCAAATTATATAACGCATCGATTGCTACGGAAAATTAAGTTAACATGAATTCAAAAACTCTCTCTACAATTTGTCTAGTTTTCCTTCTAACCTCAGTTTTGGATAAGAGGAGTAGAGAATTTAATGGATGGTTTGTTTTGTCTGAATTGATAAGAGACGAGACA
>DAIDHR010000031.1 GCA_027459605.1 Alphaproteobacteria bacterium | reverse complement strand
CTCCCTTCTTATTTTTGCAAGTTTAAGAAAGGCTTAGCCTACCATATTTTTTATCCCTTATCCAAAACTCAGGTTAATTACATTCAGCGAGCATCCGTAGTCTGCGGTTCATCACTGTCATCATAGCAAAATCAACGGTTGAAGCATTCATAAGATCAAACAGAATGGATTCAACGATAGATGTGTGAAGAACATTTTTGGCAAGTGTTCCATCTTTCAGAAGAAGTTCTTTTAAGGGCTTACCCAACTTCAGAATTCGTTTTGTGATGATTCGTTGATTTACATAGAGTTCTTCAATAAGAGCGGATGATGCTCCTTGTTGCCAATGGGTTTCACCTGAAAGATTAAAGGCAGCTTTTCGAAGCCAGTCAAATCCAAGTTGCTGTCCTAAAGCAAAATAGAGACGAGCAACAATTTTTATATCGATGGACATATCTTTACTAAGGACAATTATGTCTGGCACTGAAACAAGTGGGTCTAAGGCTATAAGCCTTTCTGAAAGAGAAGTGGGAAGCCCAAGATGCTCATATTCTTGGCATTTTTCTTCATATTGTTCGAGTTGTTTGGGAGAAAAAAAAGAGGTCAAGTTTTCTCGTAAAAATTCAAACTCAGGCTTGAAATAATCTATTGTTTCCTCAAGGTTTTGGTTTTCTTTATTAAACTTTAAAAACCAATCGGTAATTTGTTTTATATTTCCATATAAATTGACCATTAAATCTGTTTGGAATGTTGTTGGAAGGGTTTCAACTGCCTCAAGATCTCGCCATATAGCGATAAGGTCTAAGAGATCACGAACGATAAGATAAGCCCGGGCAACATCAGGCCCATCAACCCCGGCTTGACGTTTCATCTCATGGACAAAGGTAATGCCCATACGATTAATAATAATATTCGTGAAAAGGGTTGCTGTAATTTCCCGTCTCAAAGGGTGCAATTTCATTTCATCTTTGTAGGCATGCTGGAGCCTTTCGGGGAAATAGCTGAGAAGGTTGGGCTGTAAAATTGCCAAATCTGGAACTTCTGATTGGATCAGTTGATGATTGAGTGAAATTTTCGCATAAGCAAGTAAAATAGCCAGTTCTGGGCGCGTAAGACCTTGCTTATCTGCCATACGTCTCGAAATTTCTGTTTCATCAGGAAGTCCCTCCAAGGCCCTATTTAATAGCCCTTCGCTTTCTAAATCCCGCATAAGGCGGGACTGTTCGTCGAGAAGTCGGGATCCTTGGCTACGGGAAAGGCTGATGGCTTGATTTTGCCAAAAATTATCTTTCAAAACCAAGCGTTCCACATCCTCTGCCATAAGCTCAAGAAGATTATTCCGGTTTGGAAGGGTTAATTCCCCTTTTTTGAGGGCAAGACCTAACAGAATTTTAATATTAACCTCGTGATCCGAACAATCGACACCCGCTGAATTATCAATCGCATCCGTATTAATACGGCCCCCGTTTTTAGCATATTCGATGCGCCCAAGTTGGGTCACCCCTAAGTTGGCTCCTTCAACAATGACTTTAGCTCGAACATCTATCCCATTGATACGAAGAGAATCATTGAGGCGGTCATCAACATCGATGTTTGTTTCTGTTTTTGCCTTAATAAAGGTCCCAATTCCTCCAAACCACAAAAGATCCACGGGAGCTTTTAAAATGTAGCGAATCAAGTCAGGAGGAATAAGGTGATCCTCACGAATTCCAAAGAGAGTTTTCATTTCAGGGGTAATTGAAATGGATTTTATTTTTCTTTGAAAAACTCCTCCACCTGATGAAATAAGGTCGGGGTTGTAATCTGCCCAGGTTGAGCGGGGTAAATCAAAGAGGCGCTTTCGTTCTTGATAACTTTTTGTAGGATCTGGGGAAGGATCAATAAAAATATGCATATGGTTAAAGGCGGCCACAAGCTTGAGGTGATGAGAAAGCAGCATTCCATTACCAAAAACGTCCCCTGACATGTCACCAATACCTACAACAGTGATTTCGTCCCGGTTAACATCCATCCCCATCTCTTGGAAATGACGTTCGGCTGACTCCCAAGCTCCTTTGGCAGTAATGCCCATTTTTTTGTGGTCATAACCTGTGGAGCCACCAGAAGCAAATGCGTCTCCAAGCCAAAAATCATATTCCGTTGAAATTTCATTGGCATAATCGGAAAATGTCGATGTTCCCTTGTCTGCAGCAACAACTAGGTAAGGATCATCCTCGTCTCGGCAGATAACATGTGGGGGATGGATGATCTCTTGCCCTTGGATATTGTCCGTGAGGTCCAAAAGCCCTTGGATATAGATTTTATAGCAGGCTATAACTTCTTCCATCATGGCATTACGATCATCTTTGGGAGGGGGCGATTTAACAAAAAATCCTCCCTTTGAGCCCACGGGAACAATGACGGCATTTTTTACCATCTGAGCCTTCATAAGCCCCAGAACTTCGGTTCGAAAATCCTCTTTTCGATCCGACCAGCGAATTCCTCCACGGGCAACTTTACCCCCTCGCAAATGGATTCCTTTAACACGAGAAGAATAAACGAAAATCTCATACACAGGACGAGGCAAAGGCATTTCATCAATTGCAGCACAGTCTATTTTAAAAGACACATAAGACTTCGGCTGTCCGTCCTTTAATTGATAATAATTTGTCCGTAATGTTGAACTGATGGCGTTTATGAATTTGCTCAAAATACGGTCTTCATCTAGATTTTCCACTCCTTCCATTTGAGCTTTTATTTTATTTAAGATTTCTTCTCGAGAACTTTCCCTGTCTTCTTTGCAGTCTGGACAAAATTGATAGGTAAAAAGATGAAGCATGAGGCGGCAAATGTGAGGGTACTTAGCAAGCGTTTCTTCCATATAAGCTTGGCTAAAGGTTACATGGAGCTGACGGATGTACTTTGCGTATGCGCGAATCAGTTGGCATTCACGCCATTCAAAATTGGCCCGAAGGATAAGGCGATTAAACCCGTCGTTCTCTCCCTCTTGTCGCCAAATATAACTAAAGCCTTTTAGAAAATGTATGCGAATGTGGTTTAAATCTACAGGTTCTCCTTCCTTCGTTTCTACCTCGAAATCATGCATCCATATCTTATGGGTACTTGAAATGGTAACAACAAAAGGAATCTCGCTGAGAACTCTCAGATTCATATTTTCTAAAACAGGCAAAATATCAGATAAGGACACAGGGCCCTCGATGGAATAAACCTTGAACCGAAGTTTACTTTTGTCCTTCCCCTCGATGTAACTTAGATTGGACCTAAGACGTGAATGAGCAAGAACCTTTTCGATTTCACTGATATCGCTAATAGCTTCGCTTGCTGAAATCCGCTCTTGATACCCTCTACTAAAAGCTCTTCTGTATCGTTCAAAAAGGTGTTGTCCCTTTTCTTCTCCATATTTTAGGAAAAGGGCTTTATGTAACTGATCACGCCAGGTTAGCGATGCTTCAATAAGCTCGTTTTCAATTGACGGAATATCATAGGTCAAACTTTCTTTATGAGGTAGTTTGAGGGTATAGTGAATACGAGCAAAGGCAAGTTCGCCCAATTGGGTTTGCCAATTTGTAACTTTCCCATTTAAATGACGTTCCAGTATTTCTCCCATTTTTTGTCTGAGTTCACTATCATAACGTTCACGAGGGACATAAACGATGCACGTCATAAATCGTTCAAATTGATCAGGGCGAAGAAAAAGAGTTAGGCGCTGGCGGTTTTGAAGTTGAAGAACAGCCAGGGATGTGTCAAACAACCAATCTTCAGAGGCTTGAAAAAGCTCATCCCTCGGAAAAGATTCAAGGATATGGATAAGTGTTTTCCCGTCATGCCATTGTTCAGCAAAACCCGATCTCTCCAAAATTCGGGATAACTTTCGCCTCAAAAGAGGGATATCGCGGGCGCTTCGCTTATAAGCAACAGATGTAAAAAGACCCACAAACTCGTAAAGCCCGATAACATTCCCTTTCTTATCAAATCGTTTGATGCTGATAGAATCCATGGGATCTCTGCGATGGACAAGAGAGACTCGGGTTGTTTTCGTAATGATAAGCGGATCATGCTCTATAATATACCGGCGATTGGTAGGGGTAAGCTCAACTCCTTCAAAAATAGAGGTGATTTCCTGCTTTGTAGGATCTCTTAAAATGCCGAGCCCTTTTTGAGGGATGAGGCTTCGCTTAATTGTTGTTTGCCCTGGAACAAGTGAATATTCACAAAATCCCAGAAATGTAAAATGGTCCTCCTCCATCCATTTAAGAAAAGCAAAGGTCTCTTCCAATTCTTCTTTAGGAATACGAGGGCTTTCCTTTTTTAAATTTTTTATAATGAGTTGAAGCTCTTCTCTCATAGGGCTCCAGTCTTCTACAGCGGCTCTTACATCCTGGAGAGAAAGCGTAAGGTCTTCCTCCAGTGTTTTAAGTTTTTCTGGAGAAGATGGCTCTAAAATTTCGCAATGGATAAAAGATTCATAGGTTCCTTTGGTTTCACTTTGGGGACGTTCAAAAACATGCTTGAGTTTCTGATGGGCGTCTCTTTCCACTTTCATAACGGGATGGATGACAAGATACGTGGAATACCCCAAACTATTGATAACCCCTGTAATCGAGTCTACCAAGAAGGGCATATTGTCATTGACAACTTCAACAAGTGTGTGAGGAATGATGTGGCCTTTAACTTCCCGTTTATCAACAAAAACGCGAATTTTAGCCTGCCCGGGTGAGCGCTCAAGACTAAAGTTCCACATTTCATGAGCAGAGAAAACTAAAACCTCAAGAGGGGTTTCCGTTAAATCTTCTAAGGGAACGCCTGTATAATATAGCTTTGCAAAAGTTTCAGCTGCTTCCTTTTGTTTGGGGGGCACCTTCTTCCGCAAATTCTTGGCAATATCGTCAAGAATCTGCTGCTTTTTGTCCTCCTGGTTGCGTTCTTGGTCAGACATGAATTTCTTCTCTCATCTTTTGCTAAGTCATTTTATTTTATTAGAAATTTTTAAAAATGTCCTTGTAAAAGTAGAAGGAAATAAGATGGGGTTTCTTCGCGTTCAATATCATTATTTTTTGTAAGCTTTGATACCTTTCCTCAAAAAGATGACAAGGATCACAAGGAAGAAAAAAAAAGGCAACAACCAAAGAAATGCAGTACTCGTATTAAATGCAGGTCTGAAGAAAATACCGTTTCCGTAAAGAACCCTTATTTTTTCTCGAATAGCTTCCTCCGGCGTTCCCTCTTTAAGTTCCTTAAAAATAAAGGCTTTCAAAGAGAGCGACGCGTCTGTTTCTGAGTCGGCAATCGATTGGGCAAGGCACACAGGGCAGCGGATTTCTTGGTTGAGAGCTGCAGCCCTTTTTTCAAGGTCATTTGCCCTTACAGGGAAAATAATAAAAATCATCATCAACGAAAGCAAGATTCGTTGGAGTTTGCCCTTGACAAGAGGAATCCAAAAATACCGCTGAGCCTGTTCTACGACCTGAAAGCGTCCGCGTTGAGTGGTAAATCTAAACAGAGAAAACAAGGAGCCTAAAACCATGAAAGCTCCCCCGATCCAAATCCAAGGGGCAAGAGGAATCCAGGACGCGCGAATAAGCCAGCGGTTTTCTCCTTGATAAGACCCTAAAATAACATAAAGATCCCTTAGGCCATTTGTAGAAATAGCTGTTTCGCTGAGGAGTGAATTTTGGGGGTAATAAAGTCTCTTTTCAGGGGTTAAAACTTTTCCAGAAAAGGTTAAGATTGCTTGTTCATACAGATAATTTGTCCCTTTCCCTTGATAAACCTTCTGAAGGGTGAGCTTTTCTCCTGCAATCATAAGACTTTCTTGAGGTCTCAAAATATGGGTTTTATCAATACGGAATCCCCCCCCAACGCTAACACCTAAAAGGGAAATGGCAACACCTAAATGAGCAAGAGTGGGCCCAAAGGACAATCTATTTTTTCGATAGGCCATCAAAGTTCCTCCAAGCACCCAGATAGCCGCCGCTATTCCTGCAAATGCCCAAAGCGAGAGAGGATAAAAAAAGTAAAGGATTAAAACAATGGATCCCAATGTTACTGTGAAGGGAGCAAGGAGGTAGGAAAATAGGGCATCATTTTGTTCCTTTAACAAGGACCCGATCGGGATCAGAAGAATAAAAGGAAGGAGAAGAGGAACAAATGTTCTCTCAAAATACGGAGTCCCAATGGCAATTGGCTCGCTTGTCAAAAGAGGGTAAAGGGTCCCTAAAATCACAATAGAGAGTCCCAAAGACAGGAAAAGGGAGTTGAGAAGAAGAGCCCCCTCCCGAGAGAAAATCAAAAGAGGATGGCTTTTCATATGGGGGGCTTTCCAGATCCAAAGAAGGAAAGAAAATCCCATAATGCCGCCTAAAAGGGAAAGGATTAAAACCCCCCTTTCCGGATCTTGAACAAAAGAATGAACGGATGTGATGAGTCCCGAGCGAACAAGAAAGGTCCCTAAAAGACTAAGTCCAAAAGTAAGGAGGCATAAAAAAAGGCTCCACCGGTAAAGTTTTTGTGTGCGTAAGGTGTGAAGCAAAGCCGTACTTGAAAGCCATGGCATGAGAGATGCATTTTCAACTGGATCCCAAAACCACCATCCTCCCCATCCAAGCTCATAATAGGCCCACCAACTGCCCAAGGTAATGCCTGCTGTAAGAGCTCCCCAAGCTCCAAGAACCCATGGACGAACAAGGGTAGTCCAGGTAGCGACATCTTCATTCCCCCAAAGAGCCGCTATTGCTAATGAAAACGGAGCGGAAAATCCAACATATCCCAGATAGAGAAGAGGAGGATGAATAAACAATCCTTGATCTTGAAGGAGAGGATTAAGGGAGTTTCCTTCAGGAAGAGAAAAAGGAAGGGCTTGAAAAGGATTTGAACTTAAATAAAGAAATCCTAAAAAGAGACCTGTTAAAAGACCTTGGATCACGAGAGCCCGCGCCCTAAAAGGAGAAGGACTCAAAAATGTAGCAAAAGCCATTCCCATTCCAGACAAAACGAGAATGAAAAGGAAAAAGGATCCTTCATGATTCCCCCAAGTTGCTGCCAGCCTATAATACCAGGGCAAGGTTGTATGCGTATGAAAAGCAACAGAAGCAATGGAAAAGTCACCTGTAAGAAAGGCGGTCAGAAGGGTCAGAAAGGCAGCTCCTAAAAACCCTCCTTGAAGAAAGGTAGTCATTCGACCTAATGAGAGATATTTGTTGGAAGGGTGGTTTGGTTTCCCTCCTGGACTCCCTAATACCCCCCAGAGAGAAGAAAGAATTTGCACACTAACAAATCCGAAGGCCATGGCTAACAAGAAATTTCCTATTTCACTTATCATCCTGCCAGTGACCTGTTTGTTTGAGGTGATCTGCAACTTCTTTAGGCATGTACTTTTCATCATGCTTTGCAAGAATCGTTTTGGCCTTGAGTTCCCCTGAACTTAAAAGATACCCTTCCACAACCACACCTTTTCCTTCCTGGAAAAGGTCTGGTAAGAGCCCATCATAACTTACTTTAAGAGTTTCTTTGTGATCCGTGATTCTAAACCTAACAGATTTACCTTCATGGATAACCGAGCGTTTAGCAACCAGCCCCCCTATGCGAATCAAGTGGTCTCGGGATATCTTTTTGTGGAAAAGATCAGAGGGGGTATAAAAAAAAATTAAGGAGTCTTGAAATGCTGTTAGGATGAAAAAAACAGCAGCTCCGAGGCTCAAAAGGCCGCAGCTAATTAAGGCAAGACGTTGGTGTTTTTGTTTCACGTGAAACATTTTTTAAAAGATGAACAGACTTTTTCCATTGAAAAAAAGTCCAGCAAAAAAAAAGACTCAGGGCGAAAAGACCCACTCCATAAGCTCCTATGATATAGATGAGGTGAGGAGCTGAAAAGGTCATTGCTTAGCCATCCGAACCAAAAGCTTGCGCTGATTCAATTCAAAGCGCGTCCTTAAAATGATCGTACACACAAAATAAAAGAAAAAAGCTCCTGCCATGAGTAAAAGAGGAGTTAACATGGAGGGATCAATAGAGGAGCTTGAAAGTTTTGAAAGGCTTGCAGGTTGATGAAGGGTATTCCACCAGTCAACTGATCCCTTAATAATAGGAAGGTTAATTGCTCCAACAAGGGCAAGAAGAGACGCAACGCGCACACCCTGATCAGGGCGAGAGTAAGCCTTATAAAGAGCCCAATAGGCTCCATAAAGAAAAAGGAGAGCAAGCATCGAGGTTAACCTCGCATCCCACGCCCAAAAAGCGCCCCAAGTTGGCTTTCCCCAAAGAGACCCCGTGATAAGGCTCAAGGCCGTAAAAAGCGCTCCAACAGGAGCTGTACTTATGGCTAATATCTCAGCTAACGGATGGCGCCATACGAGAGCAAAAAAGCTCATCAAAGCAAGAAAAGCATAAGCTAAAAGGGCCATCCAAGAAGCCGGGACATGAACATACATGATACGCATCGTATCTCCTTGGAGGTAGTCGGGAGGAGATGTGATAAGCCCAGAATAAAGGCCTGCAATAAAAAGAGAAGCTGTTAACGTTAAAGCAAATGGAAAAACGCGGTCTGAAAAGGTTAAGAATACCCGGGGTTGGGCTAGGAAAGACTTTAACTTAAAAAGAGAAGAAAAAATTTTTATCTCAGCAATCATTGATTGGGTCATTTTTCTTTTTCCTTATGAACTCCTACAAAGAAGTAGGTTTAAGTAAGAAAATTTGTTTTTATGTTTATACCAATTGTCCCCCCAAAATACAAACGCTTTCTCCCAGGAGAGCTTGGAGCCACTCCAACTTTTCCCAAAATCAACTAAAGTTAACGAAATTTTAGGCCAAGTAGGTCATGTTGCAAAACAGATTCCTCAATTTGGGAGAAAAATTTCGTTACGGGAAAGGAATCATGGCTAAAAAATTTTTCTTATCATTTCTGGTTTTCATAGCTGTTATGGGACCCAGCATCTCCCCAGGGAAGTGTGTAGCACCACATGCTTGTATTCCAACAGATGTCGTAGATGAGGTTAAAAAATCATCTAGTAAACTAGGAGAAATGATAAAGTTGAGCGGCTGGTGTGCCGCAAACTATCCCGGAACGGTACTAGGACAAGGTATGGAAAAGTGTGATTCACGATATTATTGTATTGTAGTCCCCCAGGCCAGGTAAGGTTACGTCAACAAAAGATTTATTCATTGCAACCATTGCCAAAAAAACGACTCTCAGCTAAACATGAAAGAAATAAGGACCTCTTATCTTTTATTGTCAGGGAAACCCAGTTTCGGAAGCTTGTTAAGGAAAATTAAAGGCTCCCGACAAATTTAAGGTGAATACCCAGTTATAAACTGTCCAAGAGGGGCTAAGAGTTTTACAAGCGATGAATAAAACGATGAAAATATCGACTAAGGTTAAGAAAATCCTCACAAATTATGAGAGTGATTGTCCAGGAACGAAAGTAAATTTGGCCCGGATTCTGATGCACGGCCGGTTGGGCGGAACAGGAAAGATGATCATCTTACCGGTAGACCAAGGCTTTGAACATGGACCTGGGAGAAGTTTTGCCATTAATCCTGTGGCCTATGATCCGCTTTACCATTATCAAATGGCTGTAGATGCGGGCCTTTCGGCCTATGCAGCTCCCTTAGGAATGCTTGAAGCAGGAGCCTGTGCTTTTGCAGGAGCCATCCCCACCATTCTAAAAATTAATAGCTCCACAAGTCTTATCCCTGGAGGAGATGATGCAGATCAAGCTATCACAGGGTCGATTGCCGATGCTTTAAGACTCGGGTGTTCAGCCATTGGCTATACCATTTATCCTGGCTCTAACGCAACATTGGGAATGCTGGAGGATCTTAGGGAGTTAGCCGAGGAAGCGAAAGCCTATGGTCTTGCTGTGATTGTCTGGTCTTATCCACGAGGAAATATGTCCAAAGACGGTGAAACGGCTATTGACACCATTGCCTATGGAGCTCACATGGCAGCCTTAATGGGGGCGCATATCATTAAGGTTAAGCTTCCAACCAACTACCTTGAGAACACTGAAGCAAAAAAGGAATATATCGCGCAAAAGGTAGATATTGAAACACTTACAGCCCGTGTGCACCATGTGGTCCAAGCTTGTTTTGCAGGGCGACGCCTTGTCGTCTTTTCAGGAGGAGCTGCCAAAGGACTCGAAGGAGTTTATGAAGATGCGAGAGCAATTCGTGATGGGGGAGGAAATGGGTCCATTATTGGGCGAAATGCTTTTCGAAGACCCCGGGCAGAGGCCATGAAAATGCTCGATACACTTGTTCAAATTTACCAAGGTAAAGTGTGAGGAAGACACATGAAAATTAGTGGAAATGCCATTCGTCCTGGCAACATCATTCAACATAAAAATAGGCTTTGGGTGGCGGTAAAAATCCAGCATACCCAGCCTGGAAAGGGCGGAGCCTATTTACAGGTCGAATTAAAAGACATTCGAGATGGAACGAAACTTAATGAACGCTTTCGCTCTAGTGAATCGGTTGAACGGATTCGTCTTGATGAAAAGGACTATCAATTTCTCTATGAGGAAAATGACTCCATTGCCCTCATGGACCTCGAAACCTTTGAGCAAATTCACTTAACCAAAGAGCTTTTGGGAGATTCAGCGGCTTTCTTAAAAGATGGAATGATGCTGAAAGTCATCTCTCATGAAGGAGAAATTGTGGGAGGTGAACTTCCCGAAACAGTCGTTATGGAAATTACAGAGGCTGAACCTGTGGTCAAAGGACAAACGGCTTCTTCCTCTTACAAACCGGCCATTTTGGAAAATGGCGTTCGGATTATGGTCCCTCCCCATATTGAAGCCGGAACAAAAGTTGTCGTCAATACAGCTGATGGAACTTATGTCGAGCGTGCAAAATAAAAGGATATAGGAAAATGATGCATCAACCGCGTGTTGTCACGCGATCTCCCCTCCTAAATGTGATGTGTAATGCGGCCTTTAAAGCAGCGCGTGGACTTGTACGCGACTTCGGGGAAGTTGAACACCTCCAGGTATCACGAAAAGGTCCGGGCGATTTCGTTTCAATAGCAGATAAAAAATCAGAGAAATGTCTTTTTCAAGAGCTTAAAAAAGCACGTCCTTCCTATGGATTTATTATGGAAGAAGAAGGCGAAGTTGCTGGAGATGAAGACTATACATGGATTATTGATCCCCTCGATGGCACAACTAATTTTCTCCATGCCATCCCTCATTTTGCTATTTCCATTGGTCTTCAAAAGGGGAATGAGTTAATTGCGGGCGTTGTCTATGATCCAATTAAAGATGAACTTTTTTATGCTGAAAAAGGAGGAGGGGCATTTTTGAACGACAGGAGGATTCGTGTTTCTGCTCGTTCACATATGGCGGAAGCTCTTCTTGCAACTGGCATTCCTTTCGCTCGGCATACAAAGCAAGCCAGAGCTCAATTTCAAGAAACACTTGAACAATTGATGCCTCAAATTGCAGGCGTGCGTCGATTTGGAGCGGCTGCTTTAGATTTGGCCTATGTTGCTGCTGGGAGGTATGAGGGATATTGGGAGCCAAACCTAGCCTCTTGGGATATGGCGGCGGGCATTGTCCTTGTTCGAGAAGCAGGCGGATACCTTTGTGATTTACAGGGAGGAGAAGATTTCCTCGGAACCCAATCCATCTTAGCCACCAATCAAGCTCTTCACCAACCCCTTAAAGACTCGCTTCTACCGAGTTATCGGGAAAATTAAGTAAAACCTTCAATAAATATAACTACTCAAAACATTTTGGAGAGGCTTTATGAGAATCATCTTTTTAACGTCTTGTTTTCTTTTAAGTGCTTGTGCTTGGGATACAATTTCAAAGGATTGGGCATGCCCAGAGGTAATTTATTGTGATTGCAATGTTGAAAAAGAAGTCATTCAGAATGCCCTGAATTATATAAATTATCTTAAAAAGGTTGGAGAAACTTCACCAAAAGAAATATACAAAATCCCTCATCCTTTTGCTAAAGAATCTCAAAAAACAATAAATGGAAAACGAGTAGCCAAGGATTCTATTGAGTTTGTCCAACAATTAGTTGATCTTAAAAAAACATGTAACCCTTGGAAAATAGAAGTTCTTGAAATCCTTTCTTCTTGTGGAATAAAAGCCGCAACAATACAGTATAGGATTCAAACCTCACCCTTAGGCACATTTATCGTAATTGCAATTGTACACTTTTCTGATAATGGAAAAGTAAAAACTGTTAATGAGGTTTATTCTCGCTCGGAGGACTTAAAAAAGTAAGCAAACAGTTATTTGAAGAAAGGTCATTTGATGAAGTTAAGAAGTACCATTTTGTTAATACTTGGCTTTTCAGTTTTCTTAGGGGGTTGTACAACCTTAGATAGAAAAAAAGATGAAGACCCTCCGCTTGAAAAAGTATTTGAGCGGTCGGGAGATCATGACCGAAACTCTGGATGTTCTTCTTGTTCGTAAGCTTAAAAAGCGGGGCCCCCTCACAAAAATTTACGAGGTTTACCCTCTCCCCCGCAAATTGAAATGAGTAGAATATAGAGGTTGTTTAAAGACCCTTTGTAAAATCACAATGGCTCTTTAAATTAAACCACCATACTATATGTGCATTTACATCAATTTCTATATAATTTCTATTAACAGCCAAGACAACTTCTTCAATTTGATTAGAGCAAAAATTAATTTTCCCAAAAAACATAAGCTTTTGGGAAAAATTTCTCTTGCCAAGGTAATTTTTTTCTCTCATATTCAGACCGCCTCACTGAGAGGTTTTAATTTTATGGAGAAAAAAATGAAGAAGTTAGCTTTAACATTAGTAGTTCTTTTTGGTGCTTTGAGTGTTGCTCAAGCAGATGATACACAAGCTTCTGGAGACACTCAGCCTAAGCTTGAAGAAACTGCTAGTGGTGAAAATCAACCACCTGCTGAACCAGAGCAAAAGTAAAAAACAACAATTTTGTTGAGTTTTTTAAGAAAAGGGAAATGCTATGCATTTCCCTTTTTCTTGACGGTTTAAGAGAACTCGTGTACTTCATTTTAATGGTATCCTTGAGTTCAAAACATGATGACAGCATTCTTTCGTAGTCGCTTATATGAGTTCTTCGGCCTCAGTTTTTTCACATTTTCTTTTGTTCTTGTCGCAGCGCTCCTGACCCATAGTCCCACAGATCCTTCCTGGAATCTTGTGGTTGATAGCGAAACTCATAACATTTTAGGATCTTTTGGGGCAATTTTAAGCGATCTTTTCTTGCAGTTTTTTGGTGTCTTGAGTTATTTCCTTGCTATCTTCTTTCTAAGCTTTGGGATTTTTCTTTTTTCTCATCCTAAGAGAGGCTCTATTCTTTTTCGAATTATTTTATTTGTTATCGGGTTTTCTTGTCTTCTTTCAGGTCTTTCCTATTGGGAACAGGGCGGTGCTTTAGGATATCTTTTTCTTAAAAGTTTGGGAGGAATTCCCGTATCTCACGTGAATCTTGCCCTCTTTCTCATGGGAGCGGGTATCCCTCTTGTTGGCCTTGCATGTGGCGTCAGATTTTTTTATGTGAAGAAACTTTTCTCTCTCGCTCCAAGCTACCCCTCGAAACCTAGAAAATTAGGAAAAACTGTACCCTCTGGAAGGGTTGAAGGTCAGAGTTTAGGAGGAAAAGAGGTTCCTCAGGATAGATCAATTCGGTTAATGGATTATGTAAAACCCCGCCAACAAAAAGAAATGATCAAAACTTCACCTGTTCCAAAGCCATTTTATGGGACAGAGCCTTATCAGCTCCCTCCCCTTGAGCTTTTAAGTTTTCCTAAAAACATCACGCAAAAAGCTGTTTTTGATGAGGGAGTTCTTCAAGAAAATGCGGAAGCCCTTGAAGAAGTTCTGAATGATTATGGGATCCGGGGGGAAATTGTGAGTATCAAACCTGGACCTGTTGTGACCCTTTACGAGCTTGAACCTGCTCCCGGACTCAAGTCATCCCGGGTGATTGCGTTGGCCGATGATATTGCGCGTTCCATGAGTGCAGTTTCAGCCCGTGTTGCAGTTGTCCCCGGCAAAAATGTTATTGGTATTGAACTGCCCAATAAAATTAGGGAGACAGTTCATTTAAGAGATCTTCTGTCAAATCCGGAGTATGAAAAATCTAAAGCTCATTTAGCTCTTGTTTTGGGAAAGGATATCAGCGGCACTCCTATCATAGCTGATTTAGCTCGGATGCCCCATTTGCTTGTTGCAGGAACAACTGGTTCAGGTAAGTCCGTTGCAGTCAATGCAATGATTTTATCCTTAATTTATCGCATGCCGCCCGAACGGTGTCGATTTATCATGATCGATCCAAAAATGTTAGAGCTCTCGATTTATGATGGGATTCCTCATCTTTTGGCTCCCGTTGTGACCGAACCAAAAAAAGCAGTTGTGGCTCTTCGATGGGTTGTCCGGGAAATGGAAAGTCGCTACCAAGCTATGTCCAAACTTTCCGTGCGAAATATTGAGGGATATAACCAAAGGATTCTTGAGGCTAAATCTCGGGGTGAAGTTATATCAAGGCGTGTACAAACGGGTTTTGACCCGGAAACAGGAAAACCCATATTTGAAAACCAACCCCTTCCGATGGACCCCTTTCCCTTTATTGTGGTGGTTGTGGATGAGATGGCGGATCTTATGCTTGTTGCCGGCAAAGAAATCGAAGCTGCTGTTCAAAGACTTGCTCAGATGGCGCGCGCTGCTGGTATCCACTTAATTATGGCAACCCAGCGTCCCTCTGTTGATGTGATAACAGGAACCATTAAA
Source organism: Alphaproteobacteria bacterium (assembly GCA_027459605.1). Classification (GTDB taxonomy): domain Bacteria; phylum Pseudomonadota; class Alphaproteobacteria; order UBA9655; family UBA9655; genus UBA9655. The sequence continues at coordinate 9,520 of DAIDHR010000031.1, read as the reverse complement.
GCCAACTTTCCAACCCGGATTAGCTTTCAAGTGACCTCGAAAATCGACAGTCGGACGATTTTAAGTGAGCAGGGGGCAGAACAACTTCTCGGTCAAGGAGATATGCTTTATATGGCCTCAGGAGGGAGGATCTCCCGCGTTCATGGTCCTTATGTAGGGGATGCTGATGTAGAAAAAGTTGTTCAGTTCTTGAAATCTCAAAGTGATCCTTCTTATATTGAAGATATCACCATTGATCCTTCTTCTCCTGAGCTTGATTTTGAGGGGGAAGAAAATGAAGGGGAAGACGCGCTTTACCAACAGGCGCTTGCAATTGTGTATCGGGAAGGAAAAGCTTCCACAAGCTTTGTCCAGCGACATTTGAAGATCGGATATAACCGGGCGGCTCGTCTCATTGAGCAAATGGAAAATGAAGGAATTATTAGCGCCCCCAATCATGTGGGCAAACGGGAAGTTCTTGGAAGAGGATCCCAGGAAGGTTAAAAGATGAAATTTAGTTTAGTTTTGGCGTATGCGATCCTCATAGTGGGCTTTTCTTTAGAAAACACCCTCGCTTTTGAGAGCACAGAGCGTTTTGAGAAATATCTTAATGGGCTTAAAACACTTAGCGGAGAATTTACACAAGTTAATAATAAGGGCCAAAGCGTTACGGGAGTCATCCAAATTTCCCGTCCGGGTAGAATGCGACTGACCTATAATCCTCCCTCAAGTCTTTTGATTGTTGCTGATGGGAAATGGCTCATTACAAAAGATCGTGAAGCCGATGATGTTGATTATGTTTCGCTCGAAAATACGCCAGCAGCCTTTATCCTAAGGCCTCATATTCGCTTTAAGGGAGATGTCGAAGTAACGAATGTTGTACCCCAAAATGATACTACTGAAGTCTCCCTCATTCGTAAAGAAGATCCAGATACTGGGTACATAACCCTTGTGTTTCAAGATAACCCTGTAGCCCTTAAAGAATGGAGCGTTGTTGATTCTCAGGGAGCTGTAACCCGCGTAATCCTTTCAAATATCAAGACAGATGTTGAACTTCCTGGTCATCTCTTTGCCATTGAAAGTCCAAATTTAATTCAACAGATATTTTAAACATAGGGCTTTTTCTAGGAGAATCCCTGACCTGTTGGTTTTTCCATTTACCATGAACTTTATCTTTCTGAATAATGATATTATTTTTGATAATTAAAAAAACTTAATCATTTTTTTGGTGCAATCCTGCCTGAAAGGAGGATAATATGATAAAAAATAATCAGGGATATAAGGGTTGTGCAAGAAACCATTCAAAAAGTTATTCCCATATCTCAAACATTAGCTTCATCTTTTTTAGATAGAGGACTTTTATCTTCTGATCAAATTGATATTGCTCTCAAAGAACAGCGTCTTCAAGGGAACTCCTTTGAAGAGTGTCTGATTAGTTTAGGTTTTATCAGTGAATCCGCCCTTGCTGAAGCTCTCTCAAGGGCAAGCGGATATGAGGAGGTTAATCTTAAACAAACCCTGATTGACCCCACCCTGAAGGCATGGATCCCAAGAGAGGTGGCCGAGAAGTTTTCTTTGATCCCCCTTTCATTGGATAATGGGATTTTTCGTGTGGCAATGGCGGATATTTATAACCTTCCCGCTTTAGATTATCTGCGCCATAAAATTCCTTCTGTTCATGAGGTATCCCCTATCATTGCCCTTGAATCGGATGTTCTTGAGGCCATTGATGCTTACTATGGATATGACCTTTCGCTCCAGAGTTTGCTTCGAGAGGTGGAGTCTCTGTCTACCTTAACATTTAGTCGGGATGATCATGTCAACCCAACTGTTCGCTTAATTAACGCAATTTTATTGGATGCCATTAAACAGAATGCTTCTGATATTCATTTTGAACCTGAAGGAACATTTATGCGCCTGCGATACCGGATCGATGGGACTTTATCTCAGGTGTGCATCCTTCATTCAACATACTGGCCAGCGATTTGTGTACGCCTTAAGGTCATGTCTGAAATGAACATTGCAGAATCCCGCCGCCCCCAAAATGGCCGCATGACTTTTTATGTCGGCCCTAGGGAGATTGATCTCCGGGTTGCGTCTCATCCAACTGTTCATGGGGAAAACATAGTGGTTCGGATTCTGGATAAAAACAGGTCCCTTCTTCCCCTGGATAAGCTTGGATATTCGGATGATGTCATTCATCAAATAAAAGAGGCTCTCAAACGCCCCGAAGGGATTTTTATTATTACAGGCCCCACAGGCTGTGGAAAAACAACCTCTCTTTATTCCATGCTGAGCCATATCAGCACGCCTGAGCTTAATATAATGACTTTAGAAGAGCCTGTTGAGTACAAGCTTCCCCTCATCAGGCAATCGGATGTTCGAGACCAGGGAGGAATGGGTTTTGTGGAAGGTGTGCGATCCATTTTGCGCCAGGACCCAGATATCATTTTAATTGGGGAAATTCGTGACACGGGAACAGCTCAAATGGCCTTGAGAGCCGCTATGACAGGTCATCAGATATTTTCCACGCTTCACACCAACGATGCCTTAGGGTCAATCCCACGCTTAATTGATTTAGGACTGACACGGCCCATGCTGGCAAGCAATCTGATGGCCGTTGTGGCTCAGCGCCTGGTTCGAAAGCTATGTCCAGCTTGTAAAATAGAAAGGAAGATGAGTGCTTATGAGGCAATTCTTTTGGGCCTTTCCCGTGAAAAAACTTTTTTTATCAGGCAGGGATGTGAAGTGTGCCGCGGGACAGGCTATCAGGGCCGGCTTGCCCTTGCTGAAATCATCGTTTTTGATAAAGAACTAGATGAGCTTTTAATCACCACGTCTTCAAGGACTCCTCTAAAAGCGCTAGCTCTAAAGAAAGGTTATGTCCCTATGAAGGAAGATGCCCGTCAACGCGTTATCAGGGGAGATACAAGTTTGGAAGAAGTGCTGCGCGCAGTTGATTTGCGGGAAGTATCATGAGGCTGTATTGGTTTAAAGCAATTGCAAAGGGAGGGCACCTTCAAAGGGGGATGATTGGGGCTCCCTCCTCAAAGGAGCTGAAGGCGCATCTCCGGGAAATGGGCCTTTCTCTAGTGACTTATTCCAGAAGACCCTCTTTTCATTTTTCAAGACAAGTTAGCCACCGGATCCTTCTCGATTTTTGTTTTCATCTCGAACAATTTGAAAATGCTGGTATTCCATTAAAGGAAAGTTTGAGAACTCTACATCAGGAGCAATCCTCTCCTCTGTTTAAATCTATCCTCTTACAAATCACCTGCGATGTGGAAGGGGGGACTTTATTCTCAAAAGCCCTCGAAAAACACCCCCTTGTTTTTGATCCTGTTTTTGTAGGATTGATTGCGGCGGGGGAGAAAACAGGACAATTTTCAGAAGTCCTCCGTCACCTTTTTCAGCATCTAACCTGGAAGGAAGAAATTCAAGCCCAAACTCTTAAGGTTCTCCGCTATCCCTTAATAGTCTCTCTCGTCTTTCTCTTTGTTGTTTATGGTCTGATGATGACACTTGTTCCGGAACTTGTATCCTTTATTAAAGCTTTTTCAAAGGATCTTCCTTTTTCAACCTTGTTTCTGATTAAGGTTTCAAACTTTTTATCAAATTTCTTTTTTTACATCCTCGCCTCGTTAGGAATTATCTATTTCTTTATTAAAATCCATCCGAAGGGGACTTTTTGGGAAAATTTAATTTTGGATAATGCTCCAGTCATAGGAGCCTTCAGGAAGAAAAATAAGTTGACCCGGATTTGCCACGTGATGGCTGTCCTTTTTGAGAATGGAATAGATATTCTTCAAGCCCTTAAAACAACAAGGAAATCCTTAAAAGAAGGTCAACTCTATAATGATCTTGAAAATGTCGAAAGACTGGTGAGAGAGGGCATTATTCTCTCAGAAGCCTTTCATAGAGTAGGGATCTTTCCGCCCATCATTATTCGAATGATAAAAATAGGGGAGCAAACGAGTTCTCTTCAAAAAACGTTGTTTCACGTGAAACATTTCTTCGACACATCCTTAAAACGGGAGGCAGATCAGATGATAGGTCTGATCGAGCCTCTCATGATTTTGACGCTGGGGTTTGTTTTGGGGTGGGTTATTTATGCTGTGTTTTTGCCACTTTATGACACACTTTCTGTCTTAGAGGTTTAAAAAAATGCAGGAAAAATATCTCTTATATCTAACAGAGGACGGGGGTGCCTTATATAAAGAACCCTCTCAAAAACTATTTGACTTTGAAGGAAAATTTGAAGCTCAACATATCAGAGTGCAGGATCTCCTCGTAAGAACACCCCACATTCCTCTTCGGCTTTTGATTGATAATCGTCATCAAGAGATTCGAGAAGAAAAACTGCCATCCCTTTATTTTTGGGACCGATTGAGTTTCCTTTTTCATAAAAGACGTGAGTGGTCCAATGAGGGAGGATTTTCAGGAGCTCACTTTTTAAAGGAGAATAAAAACATGTACTTGAGGTATGTTCACATTCCCTCTTCCAGCCCGTTAATGACATGGATTTTATGGACTCAAGCTTTACCAAATCCCTTCCATGGGGTTTTTTTCGTCCCTCTTGAGGCAGGTCAATTTTTGAAGCGGCATCTTTCTTCCGCTCAAGATTATCAAATGTTGATATACCCTGGACACTTATCGGAAAAGAGATATGTGATTTTTAAAAAAAGTCGTCTTCTTTTGTTTCGAGTTTCACAAGGAGACGAAGACCTGAGACCCTCTCTTCATTTTTTGAGTAGGACATACCCCGATATTCACGAAAAGCTGCACATCCTTAGTCTTATAAAGGAGACCCCTGGCCCTCTTGGTTTGGATTCAACGCGAGTTACCTTTGAAGAATTTCTTCATTTTCTATCTTCCATAAAGCGCCCTTCTCTAGCCCTGAATCTTAAACCTCAGAACATACTTTGGATACGAAGAGTTGGATGTGTAGGATTGCTAGGGATTTTTTTATTAGTAGGAGTTCATGTCTACCAAGGCGTTAAAGATAAAAATCGGGCTCTATCCTTTTTGTTAGAAACAAAAAGGTTAAAAGATCAAGAACGCCATTTGCTGAGTCAAAACTTAAAAAAAGATGTCCATTCCCTACGCCGCGCCTTAGACAATTATGCATACATAAAGACACAGACGATAAGTCCTTTGAAAACAATTGGCCAGCTATTTCGCCTCGTAGAAAACCGGGAGATTCGCCTTCTAAGCCTAAAATGGCACCATGAAAAAAAACTCGAAATCTTAATAAGTTTTTATATGAAAGAAATGATTCCAAAAAGGCTTGCTGAAAGGTTCGAGGAGTTTCTTATGTCCTGTGGAAAAGTATTTCCGAAGGGAAAGATTACCGTGATGGAGGCTCCCTTCAACAGCAGCTCTCATGAAATTTTTAAATACCCCACTGACGCAACTTTGCCAAAGGCCACAATAAAGATTGTTTTGCCATGAAAAAAGACCTTTTTATTTGGAGTATGCTCTGGTGTGGGAGTGGCCTCATCTTACTTTGGTCCGTTCAATTTCAACACAACCACCATGATACTTATAAAAAAATACACTCAGAATGGGATTATCTACGGAAAAAGATAAGAATAGTTGAAAACCATAATGCCTTTTTCAAGAAAAATCAAAACGAGATTACATTTTTGCAAGAAAAGGGGTGGTTTATTCCGAAAAATCGTTTGATTGCGAATGAAGTTTTTGGGAAACTTAACAATTCATTAAATAATATGCGGTATATATTTGAACCAGAAATCATAAAAAAAATAGAAGGAATCTATATTTTTAGAGTCACTCAAATTTATCTTGAAGGAGATGCTTTTTTAGATATGCACATCTATATGTTTCTCCAAGAGATTTTTAAAAAATTTACGGGAGTTTTAAGAACTAAAGAAATTATTTTGACACGGGGAGACGAGTTGGATAAAGACAGTCTCTTAGCTTTAAAGGAAAACAAAAAACCCCAATTTATGCAGGGAAAATTTGTCTTTGAATGGATTTCAATGGGGGAGGAAAACGATGAAGAATAGGATTTTATTTGCTTTATTAATTATATTAAAAGGAAGTTCCCTTTTTGCTTATCCTTCTCTCTTTTTTACGGAAGATGAAACAAGTTCTATCCTAGAAAATTTACACGAAAGCAATACATTAGAAAGAGCTTTCGAGAACTTTGGAAAGCTTTATCTTTCCGCAATTGTCTATTTTGATGAAGATCACTGGTCTTTGTGGGTGAACAACTTAATTTTACGGCCTGACACCCCACAAGATATAGAATCATTTCATCTTGAGGCAGTTACACCCAAAAGCGTAAAGTTTTCTTGGAGACCCTCTGATGGATCCCCTTCAAAAACGTTTACACTTCACCCCCATCAAACCTATATAGCAAAAAATGAAATGATTATTGATGGGGTAAAGAAATAAACTATACTTTAAATTTGATAAGAAGCTATAAAACATATGTCCTTTCTTGAGATCTATAAACATATTATTTTTCCGGAAGGAATAATCAAATATTTTTTCATATCTTTCATTATTGTGCTTCTTATTCTGGGATATATTATTGTAGAAGCTACAGGAGGAACGGCCCTTGCCTACCTCCATATTCTATACATTCCTATTATTTTAGCTGGATTAATGTTTTCAATTCAAGGGGGGATACTGGCCGGAATTATTGCGGGTATTTTCATGGGACCAGTTATGCCGCTCCATCCTTATGAAATGACACAACCATTCTCATCTTGGTCATTTCGCCTCCTTATGTTTTCTCTTATAGGAGCCCTGGCGGGTGTTGGGTCTTCTATTTTCAGAGCCTATATCCAAGAACTTGAGCGTAAGCAAATCACAGACTCTCTTACAGGCCTTCCAAACCTAAACGGTCTGCGGCAGGCTTTTTCAAATTATGCCAAAGTTACCGCAAAATCCCTCATTGTTATTGTCATTGAGCCCCGTCGAATGAACGAAATTGATAGAGCCATGGGGGAAGAAAGAACAGATGAATTGATAATTCAAGTTGCTGAAAATTTAAAAAAAGCAGTGGACGCTTTTGGGGTACTGGGACGACTTCAATCAAATCGTTTTGCCATTCTTGTTCCAGAAGAAAAGAATGTTGAAATAGTTATAGAAAATTGTGAGGCTCTTTCTCAAGAAACTTATCATATTGGAAACATTCCTCTTTTTGTTGAAATGCTATTTGGAATTTCTCGATATCCCCTTGATGAAAGGGACTTAAACAATCTTATTCGTATGGCATCAGTTGCCATCAATATGAATCGAGATCAGGTTCAAAGAATCAGTTATTTTGACAAAAATAAAAGTGATTCTTCCGAGCGCAATCTTTTAATTCTTCATCAGTTAAAATCAGCAATAGAGAACAAATCTCTCTTTATGGAATACCAACCAAAGGTTTATTTGCAAACTGATACCGTTATGGGGTTTGAAGCGCTTACCCGGTGGCATGATCCATTGCTGGGGTCCATCAGTCCTGAGGACTTTATTCCCTTAACGGAGGAAACGCTTCTTATAAACTCCTTTACAAAATGGGTTTTGGAAGAGTCACTTCAACAGATGGATGCGTGGAATAAAGCCGGGATGTTGGTTCCTATCAGCATAAATTTTTCCATGAAAAATCTTCAAGAGCTCTCTATCATTGAAATGTTAGCTCAGCTTTTAGAAATGTATAAAATTCCACCACATTTACTAGAAGTTGAAGTAACAGAAACGGCTGTAGCCTCAAATATTGCAACCACGATTAAGGCTTTAAAGAGTTTACGAGAAGTTGGAACGCGAATAACTGTGGATGATTTTGGTACGGGCCAGGCCTCTCAGCAATATCTTTTTGAGCTTCCCATTAATGTTATCAAAATTGATAAAATGTTTGTCCAGTCCATATCCCATAATCCTGCAGCAGCGGCTATTGTAAAAAATGCAATCTCTCTTGCTCATGACCTAAACCTTGAGGTGGTCGCTGAGGGGGTGGAAACCCACAATCAACATAATCTTTTGAAAGAGTGGGGATGTGACATCGGACAAGGATATCTCTTTGGAAGGTCCATGAAAAGCAAAGAAGCCACAGAATGGTTAAAAAAGATGTTGACTCAAGCAAGTATACAATAAATTACGAAAAAATCCGGCTTTTCCGAAAATCAACATTTTTTGTTTCCTAACCAGCAACACTTGCATTTCCAAGTGCAATCGTTTTTATACCCACATTGACATTCCTTACATCTTTTCTTCTCATTTTTATTAGCGGATGAACATGGAGGACAACAGGTTTCAACAATTCCAATCCATTTTCCCGTTGCTTTTGCATCTTCTTTAAATTTACTCCACTTCCTTCCATCTTTTAAGGCTTCTTCAAGACTTATACCTTCTAAATCCTGAAGGGTAACATTAAGTATGTGGATACATTTTTGAGAAGGGCCTGCATTCGCGACTGAAATTCCCGTTGTCATCATAAGCATTAAAAGGTGAATTAAATATCTTTTCATAAATAAATCCTTGATTTATTTTCATGATGTTATTGAAAAGTCCTTAAAAATTGGTGAATAATTATCAATATAATAAATTTAAAAATTCATCCCGGTGCACTGCAGCAAGGCATGGGCATAGTGAGTTGCCTCGATGGACTAAATCACTTTATCCCAAGTTTTCCTCTAGAGCTTTGGGGAGACGAGTAAAAAAAGAAATCTTTATCTCTTATAACTACAATCACTGAAATGATGAATAAGAGTATGGTCAAGAGGCATTTGGTAAATTGCTCGGTTTGAAAAAGGGTAGAGAAAAGGTTGAACATAAAATGTAAGAGGATTGCAGCAGATATACTCCGGTTATTTTTGTAATAAATCCAATTTATTAAAATGGTAACAGGGAGAACACTGATAAAAAAATTTATAACATACACAATGCTTATGTTCCATAATTCATGGTGATAATAACCATTAATAAAAAATAACGGTAAATGCCATAGGGCCCAAATGATTGCAAACAATAGGCTTGTTTTAAATAAATTAAAGTAGCTTCTAAGGCTATCTACCCCATAACCTCTCCACCCTAATTCTTCTAACATGGGGGCTAAAAATATGATGGCTATGCTGAAAAAACTTTTCCCTTTGATGACGCTGTATTCATGGACAAGTGCAAACTGTTCTGTAGATTTTCCAAACAATAAAGAAAGAGATGTTGCCAAGAAAAGGGCGAATGGAACAAGTAATACTATAACTGGAAGAAACTGCAGCTTAATTCTATTAAGGCTTAACCTATCCCAGAAATCCTTAATAAACCCCTTGTTTCTAGAACCATAGATCATAATTAAAGCAGCGATAAAGGGGACAGAACCCCCAGAAATGACAAGTGGGAATTGATAAGTTTCCCTTCCATTTTGATAGCTAAAATAAGCAGCAATAAACCAAAGAACCCATGCGCCTAGAAAAGCGATTAGGAAAAATGGGATAGGTTTATATTTATAGGAACCTGCTGCAAAAGTCCTAGAGATGTGATAGTCTAAGATTAGGCTAACTCACTGAAAAGGATAAGAAATGTCATC
>DAIDHR010000030.1 GCA_027459605.1 Alphaproteobacteria bacterium | reverse complement strand
TTCTTCACATAATCCGCATGACCAGGACAGTCCACATGCGCATAGTGACGATCCGCTGTCTCATACTCAACATGCGCCGTCGATATCGTTATCCCTCGCGCCTTCTCCTCTGGCGCCTTATCTATCTGATCATACGCCGTAAACGTCGCTCCCCCACTCTCCGCCAATACCTTCGTTATCGCCGCCGTCAGCGTCGTCTTTCCATGGTCAACATGCCCTATCGTTCCTATATTGCAATGCGGCTTCTTCCTCTCAAATTTCTCTTTCGCCATCGCTTTTCCCTTCTTTACTCTGATTTCAAGTAAATAAATATGGAGCGGGTGAAGGGAATCGAACCCTCATAGCCAGCTTGGAAGGCTGGAGCTCTACCATTGAGCTACACCCGCTCAAAAATATAATACTTGCCTGGTGGAGGGGGCAGGATTCGAACCTGCGTAGACGTTCGTCGGCAGATTTACAGTCTGCTGCCTTTGACCGCTCGGCCACCCCTCCAGGCAATACTTCTGACGGAATAAGAGATTTACGCGCTTCTGTCAATGAGGAAGTGGATGGATGGATTTTTTTAGCGATAATTAGAGCAATAATCCCCTTTTTTTCTTGCTTTGTGAAAAAATTTCATGATATTAAAGTTAAGAGAAAATTTTACTGAGTAAAATTAATAGCAGGGAAATTTCCATGAAGAAAACCATCATTTCATTGATTTTACTGTTAACTTCAATTGTTCCTCAAAAAACAAGAGGATGTGATCCAAAATCTGCAAGGCCTTATGCATGTTGCATGCCAAACGACCTATCAGCCACTGAGGATGCCATAAAAGTTCATGAGAAAATATGCTCATCAAAAAAAATTTATTGCGCGTCAACCCCTTGTGCCAAAGAAGATACACCAAAATTAGAACCAGGTATGCTCGAAAAAGTTGTTTTTGAGACTTCTTCAAATCCATCTTTTGCTCGTCCAACAACGAACTGCGCAGTATGCCACGATATGAGATCGTTACAGCAGCAGCCTCACACATTTGAACAACAACCATCCCCACACCCTGCTCCTACACCATAGAACTTCTTATATAATCTCCTTTTCTTTTAATCTTTTAATTTCTTCTTTCGATATAAAATTTAGAAGGATTTCCTCTGTGTGCTCCCCAAGCCGCGGAGGCCGCCTTGTATAAACACCAGGAGAACCTGAAAGACGGAGGGGAGAGGCCACCACGCTGAGTTCCCCTAAAGACTTGGCAATTCCACGAGCATTAACTTGGGGGTCTTGAAAAGCCTCAGCCAACGTATTGATCGGCCCCACGGGGATCCCCTTTTTTTCCAGGTTTTCAAGCCAATATGATTTTGGCTGGGTTCTTATAATTTTATTGACTTCATCCACAACTTCCTCTCGGTTGCGTACGCGCGCCTCATTGGAAGCAAAGTGAGGATGGCTCAAAAGATCCTCTCGCCCGACAAAGTGGCAAAAGTTTTCAAATTGAGAAGCCGTGCCAATAGCCACAATTATAAACCCATCCTGAGCCTCGAACGCTCCATAAGGAACAATATTCGGGTGCCCATTCCCAAGGCGCGGGGGCAAATTTCCGTCGAGTAAATAGGACTCAGCTGCAAAGGACAAGAGGGACATCGTTGAATCTAAAAGAGCAATATCAATAAATTGGCCCTCCCCTGTTTGAGATCTTTGATAAAGAGCGGCTAAAATCCCAAGAGCGCTATAGATCCCTGCTGAGATATCCGCGATTGAAATGCCAGCTCGCAAAGGAACACCCTCCGGCTCTCCAATCAGGCTCATAAGCCCAGAAAGTCCCTGAATCTGAAAGTCATAGCCTGGTCGACGGGCATAAGGTCCATTTTGTCCAAACCCAGAAATAGAGCAATAGATAATGTCGGACTTTATTTTTTTGACGTCCTTATAGATCAGTCCGTAGCAATCCAAAAATCCTGGTTTAAAATTCTCAATAAAAATATCAGATTCTTGAATTAATTTCCGAGCAACCTCAATCCCCTCTGGTTTTGTAAAATCAAGAGAAAGAGACCGCTTGTTTCGGTTACAACTAAGATAATAAGCACTTTCAGACGTGTCCTTACCCGTTTTATCCTTTTCAAAAGGAGGTCCCCAAGAACGAGTCACATCTCCCATTTTCGGATGCTCAACCTTGATCACATCTGCTCCCAAATCCCCTAAAATTTGTGTACAAAAAGGCCCTGCAAGAATGCGGGTCATGTCAAAAACTTTGATGTTTTTGAGAGCAGAGCTCATAGGGTATACCAGTTATTCCACATCGATGAGTTCGACTTCAAAAATAAGGGGTGCATTTGGCGGGATTACCCCTCCTACCCCTTTTGAACCATAAGCCAGGTTTGGTGGGATAATGAGTCTTCGCTTTCCTCCCACTTTCATGGTTGCAATTCCCTCATCCCAGCCAGGAATAACCTCTCCTCTTCCTAGACGAAAAGTAAAGGGAATGCCATGGTCGAAGGAGCTGTCAAATTTTTGATTATTGGCCTTCAGCCACCCCGTAAAATGGACAATGACAAGTCCGTAAAGTTTGGGAGATTTCCCTTGACCTATTTTTAAATCTTTATAAACAAGCCCCGAAGGCAATTGGATAACTTTTCCTCCCTCCTCGCAAGGCAACGCCTGTTCATTTCCAGCCAATGCGGGTGTAATCAAGGTAAAAAATCCTGCCACAAAAAGTAATTTCATTCCTCATTCTCCTTTCTTAAGCCTGGTATTTGACTTTAAATTCTTCCATGGCTTTTACAAGTTCTCGTTGAATACCTGGCTCCGCTGTAGAATGGCCTGCATCGGGAATAATTCGATAATCGACCTCAGGCCATTTTTGAACCACATCATCAGCGGATATAATTGGGCAAACCACATCGTACCTTCCATGTATGATAATTCCAGGAATGTGACGAATACGATCGATTTTATTTAAAAGATCATTTTCCGGTAAAAAAATATCATTCAGAAAATAGTGAGCTTCTATCCTAGCCAATCCGAAAGCTACTTTATCCTGGACAAATTGATCGATGACACCAGGGTTTTGCAAAAGGGTAGCCATTGATCCTTCATAAGCACTCCATATCTTTGCAGCTTCTAAACAAAGCTGAGGATCAGGGTCTGTCAGACGCTTATAGTAAGCTTCCAAAAGAGTCCTCCAATCCTTCCGCTCCTCTTGTTTTAAGGGAGCAACAAATTTTCGAAACTCCTCTGGGAAAAATGTTTTAGCATCCCACAATACCCACTCGAGTTCAGACCTCCTACAAAGGAAAATGCCTCGTAAGATAAAACCAAGGCATTTTTCTGGATGAGCTTCTCCATAAGCAATGGCAAGGGTTGTCCCCCAGGACCCCCCAAATACATACCATTGTTTGATCCCCAAATGGACCCGAAGAATTTCAATATCAGCGACAAGGTGGGGGGTTGTATTGTCCTTGAGTTCTCCAAGGGGAAGGGATTTTCCGGCTCCCCGTTGGTCATATATAATAATACGGTAATGGGAAGGATCAAAAAATCGGCGCATGGACGGAGATGATCCTGCTCCAGGCCCTCCATGAAGAACAAGCACAGGAACCCCTTTAGGATTACCTGACTCTTCCCAATACATCTGGTGCAATCCATCTAAATTTATGTACCCTGTTTTATAGGGCTCTATCTCAGGAAAAAGTGTATCTCTCACGAAAAAACTCCACAAATGCTTAAATGACTTTTATCTTATACCCATTCGCGATCAAAGAGTGGATTGCTTCGTCGCTTATGCTCGCAGCAATGACAGTGTCGTTGCGGGCCACGAGCAGAGCGAAACGGGAAGTAATCCAGAATCAAATTCATCGAGCGCGAATTGATCTTACTCGTTTTTATCTTTGGATTCGAGGTTCAATTTCAATTCTATTTCCCCTACCAATTGCGACAACTCTTCATCAGAAAGACCATCCAAGGTTATTTTATCTTTCTTGGATGGGCTCTTGAGAGAAAAGAGCCCCTGCGCCCGTCCTATTAACTCTTTTGCCTTTAACGCAATGGTAAAATTTTCCTGCGCCATCGTTAAACTGAAAATCTTTTCTAAATCTTCCAAAGTTGTCTGCTTCACTGTCTTACTTTGTTTCATCGAATGCCTCCTTTTTGCTCTTACTAAAATTATCTCAAAAAGTTTTGTAAAAGACAAATTTTCTAATTGCCCATTTGTAAAAAAAAGTTCCGAGTTTTTAATGACATAGAAAAAAGTTATCTGGAACAGCTCTTTCATAAAAAAGTATGGTCGATTTGCCTATTTCCCCATATCTTAGCAATAAAAGATCATAAGAACCCTTTCACAGGAGAAACAAATGTCCCCTTTTCTAACCCTTGATCATGTCGATGTTCGTGGAAAACGTGTCTTGGTTCGCCTTGATTTAAATCTTCCTCTTCAAAATGGGCATGTTTCAGATCTTACACGCCTAGAGAGATCCTTGCCCACCTTGAAAGAGCTAGCTTCTCACGGAGCGAAAATCATTATTCTTTCCCATCTCGGCCGCCCAAAGGGAATCGATCAATCTTTGACACTTGCCCCCATTGCAGAGGCCTTAAAAAAAGCCATGGCTCCCACCCCTGTTTTCTTTTGTGAGACCTCTCAAGGGCCGCTTGTGGAAAAAGCTATTCAGAATTTACACATGGGGGAGATCCTGATCCTTGAAAATATACGCTTTGTTGAAGGTGAAGAAAAAAACGATCCTGCTTTTGCTAAAGAAATAGCAAAATGGGGGGATATATATGTTAATGATGCGTTTTCAACAGCTCATAGAGCTCATGCCTCAACGGAAGGAATAGCTCACTTTCTCCCGTCTTATGCGGGACGGTTAATGGAAGAAGAATTAAAAGCTCTTCATCTGGCTTTTGACAATCCAAAGCGACCTCTCATGGCCATCGTCGGAGGAGCCAAAGTTTCCACCAAACTTCCCCTTTTAAAAAGCCTTCTTTCGAAGGTGGACGTTCTCGTCATAGGGGGGGCTATGGCCAATACCTTTTTAGCAGCTGAAGGTTATCCTATTGGAGCGTCTCTTTATGAACCAGATCTTCTTAAAACAACCAGGGAACTCCTCAATGAAGGTAACAAATTCCTCCTGCCAGAAGATGTGGTTGTTGCCCATAATCTGGAAGAGAAAAAAAACCTTCAATCTCGACTTACCTCTGATGTTAAAGAGAATGAGAAAATCTTTGATATAGGCTCCCTCACCTGCGAAAAAATTCTTCAAAAAATGAAGGAGTATCACACACTTCTATGGAACGGGCCCTTAGGGGTTTTTGAAACCCCCCCCTTTGATAAAGGAACAGTAAGAGTAGCCCAAGGAGCCGCGCAGCTCACCAAGAAAGGATCCCTTCTTTCTGTTGCTGGGGGGGGAGACACTGTTGCGGCACTTGCCCATGCGGGCGTTTTGGAAGACTTTAGCTACATTTCAACAGCAGGCGGTGCTTTCCTCGAATGGCTTGAAGGAAAATCTTTGCCTGGTATAGAGGCGCTTGAAAGGCAAAAAGCCTAAAAGGAGGAATATATCTTTGATTAAACGCTATAGTCCCTTCAACCTTAACACACCGGACAAATTTTCTTCTCATTGTCATCCTTGGCTAGAAATGCTTTGTTTTCCGAAGGAAAAGAAAGCATTTTCTTTGCCGAGGATCTGGCCACAAAAAGATCCTCGGGACAAGAAGCCCTATGATTTGCTTTGCAAATCAAGGACTTCTAGCCCAAGGATAACACACAGGGAAAAAACATCCTGGGTTAAGCGGTTCAGTTAAGAAATCTGCTCAAGACCATCTAATGAAATTTGTAAGGAAATTAAGCTCATTGACCTCTCCCCTCGTGGGGGAGAGGTCAATGGACTCACTTTTCACGAATTTTCATGAGGTAGCCCAGGTTAAGGAAATTGCTTCCTGGAAGCCGGCTACATCTTTACCTTTTTTCTTCCTTTAATTCCCGAACAAGATCCTCAAGTTTCGATACTCTATCATTAAGCTCCTGAATTTTTTCCATGGCTTCATTTCCCGTGGATTCAGAAAAGAAAGGATGCAGGGGAACTTCCTTTTCTGCTGAAGGAGGAGGCAGCCTATCACTCGGAATCTCTATTGTTACAGTTTTAGAATCATCAATGGTTTTGGACTCCGCTCGAGCATTTCCATTTTGAGAAAAGACGGCTATCCCTATCAGGAAAACTCTTATCCACAGTTTCATCAGCGACCCCTTGTTAAGATTGAGTATTCTTTGAGGGAGCAATCCAGCCAATATTTCCATCAGCCCTACGATAAACAACGTTGAGTTGATTGTGAGCTACATTATTAAAAAGAATGGCTTGAGCATCTGCAAGATCTAAGTGCATCACTGCCTCACTAACCGTAAGGGTCGGAATTTCCGTTTTCATTTCTGCAATTATGAGGGGATGTTCTCCCTCTACTTCCTTTTCAGCTTGAGGATTAATTACATATTGAAATGCAGGTGTTTTTTCGTAAATAACATCTCGCTTTTTGTAATGGTCAATAAGCCTTTTCTTATGACGCCGCAGACGCTTTTCAAAGGTTTCTATTGTTTGTTCAAGGCTTAAATAAGCATCATTCGTTTCCTCAAATGCTCTCACGTAAACCCCACGTCCCAAATGCATTTCAAGGTCACAGCGTATCATCGGTCCATCTTTTGAGAATGTTGCCGAGCATTCAAGGGGGCTTAAATCATATTTTTTGCAAAGATCCCGAACCTTATCTTCCACTTGGTGTCGAAGAGCTTCACTTACTTCAATTTTTTTACCTGTAATCTGGGTTTGCATTGAAACCACCCTCTCTTTCATTGTTATCTTTAAGACCATGATAAATCTCTTCAGGCTTTTCGTCAATTTATAGATCCTTTGCATAATATGCTGCCATTCAAGTTCCTTATAAATTTTGTTCACAGCAACCTAGGCTTATTTCTTTTTCAGTTGCTGACAATTTTTTATAAGTCTGATCACATCATCTCTTAAAGATAGAGAACGCAAAAATGCTCAGAAGACATATTCTTATTCTATTTCTATCAGCCCCAATAGAACTAAGGTATCACCCTGTTTTCATGGATGATTAAGACTTAAAAATTTTATCAAAATCTTTTTCATAAAAGTGGAAATTTTTTATGGTTTCTTTATAGAACGCTTTGATCTCTTCGGATGAATCAAAATACTTTTCTTCTCCCTTATAGTGATAGAGAAAAAGAGGAACAGGAGGATTGGGATTAGCGTTAAATACAGCTTCTATATTTTTCTCATCATCATCTGTGAAGAAAAGTGCTGAAGGAAGTTGGCTACCCTCTTCTAAAGTTTTAAGGAAAACACTTGAAGCAAGCCCCTTATTAGGGGAGTTTGAGTCTTTGTTCAAAAGCATATTTTGGACAAAGGTATAATCCCCAAACATCATTCCCTCTTTAATCTTTAAACATTCTCCATTCCAGGCTGTATGGTTAAAGCCCAATTGGATGAGCTGCTTTTTAGTATTTTCTATACCATTAGACGTTCTCGAAGAGAAAGGAATGATAATAGCCCCTCGTTTGCTATGGTCTTCTAGAATTTTAGGCAGCTTTTTCTCCGTACTTCTTGGCTTATCAGATCTTGCGTCTTTAAACAAAGAATGAATTTTCTCCCCATAGGTAGTTTTAATTTTCTCAAGGAAAATTTTATTTTTTTCATACACAAGCGAGGCTGTGCGTTTTTCAGAAATTTTCAGTCTTGTGGAAACTGTATTGCTATCAAGATCTTGTAATAAAATATCTCCCTTTGAAAGGGATGGAAGCTCATCAAAAGAATTCAAATCAAGGCGCACAGGCGCATATTTCTGTTTTTGAGGCTCGGGATTAGTTGGAGAATCCCCTTCAACCATAGCCTGAAGGGAAGAAACTTGATAAAAAGCCAAGATAGAAAATAGTAATAAAAATGATTTTAAGTTTTTCATAGCACTGCAAAAGTTTTTAATGGTGGTTATGATATAAGAATTATACTTTTATTTTTAAGAGAAAAGGAGCCTATGGATATCATGCTTAACATAACAAACTTAGGCCACATCAGGCTCTTAATCGGTTAACTCCTCAAAAGTTTGCTCTTTCTTATCAGTGAATTATCTGACCTTTGCAATTGCGAGGAACTCTGTTCCCAAGCAACCCACTCTTTGATCGCGAAAGGGTATTAGATACGTTTACCGTAACCTGTTCAGAAAGAAAATCTTTTGGTAACTTTAATCAACTAAAATAAGAGAACTATAATGCAAAACAACCTCGCTCCCGTGTGGAAACCATCCCCTTTACAAATTCAAACGGCAAACCTGACAGCCTTTATAAAGAAGATCAATCTGATCTATGGGCTATCCCTCTCCACTTTCGAGGATCTCCACGCGTGGTCAATTACAAACATCCAAGACTTTTGGCGCACCTTCTGGGATTTTAGTGGACTCCTTGCCTCGGAGAAAGGCAAACAGGAAGTTATCTGCCCCCAGGGAATTTTTAAGCCCCAGTTTTTTGTCGATGCAAAGCTAAATTATGCCGAGAATTTATTGCGAAATCGCCCCCCCGAAACCCCCACCCTTATCTTTTGGGGAGAAGATAAAGTAAAACGAACATTGACATTCGAGAAAGTCTATCAGGAGGTAGCCCACCTTTCAGCCTACCTTAAGTCCTTAGGTATTCAAGCAGGAGATCGGGTAGCAGGCTATGTCCCGAATACACCCGAGGCTGTCATTGCCATGTTGGCCACCACCTCTTTAGGAGCCATTTGGTCTTCATGCTCCCCCGATTTTGGTGTCAGTGGAATTTTAGAACGGTTTGGACAAATTTCTCCAAAGGTTCTCTTTATGGCAGATGGGTATTACTACAATGGAAAGTATTTTGATTGCCTAGACAAAGTAAACGATCTTCAAAAAGGGCTTGTGAGTCTAGAAAAAATTATTGTTTTTCCTTATGGAAACTCTCCCCTCTCCGTTCCTAACAATCCCCATTTGATTGAATGGGATGAGGCCTTACGACCCTTTAAAGATATACGTACAATTAGCTTTGTGCATGTCCCCTTTAATCACCCCCTCTTCATCTTATATTCCTCGGGTACAACGGGAGCACCCAAGTGTATCGTTCATGGAGTTGGAGGAACCCTCCTTCAACATCTTAAGGAACATCAGCTCCACTGTGATATTAAGCCAGGGGACCGTGTGTTTTACTTTACCACCTGTGGGTGGATGATGTGGAATTGGCAAGTCTCTGCACTGGCATCAAATGCAACCCTCCTCCTCTATGATGGATCCCCTGCAGGCTCTATTTTATGGGACTATGCCGCAGCTGAAAAAGCCAACCTCTTTGGAACCTCTGCTAAGTATATTGAAAACCTTAATAAAACAGGATTCTATCCCAAAAATGCATATAAGTTGTCATCATTACGCATGATCACTTCGACAGGCTCTCCTCTAGCTCCCGAAAGCTTTGACTTTGTTTATGAGCATATTTCATCTGATCTTTGTTTGGCTTCCATTTCAGGTGGCACGGATATTATCTCTTGTTTTGCCTTGGGCAATCCAATTGGACCTTTATGGCGGGGAGAGCTTCAAGCTCCAGGGCTTGGAATGAATGTTCAAGTTTTTAATGAAGAAGGGAAACCCATTCTTAGTAAAAAGGGTGAACTTGTCTGTACAACCCCTTTTCCATCCATGCCAATCTATTTTTGGGGAGATGCAGGAGATAAAAAGTATCACGCATCCTACTTTGAAAAATACCCAGGTGTTTGGTGCCATGGAGATTATGCTGCAAAAACGTCTCATGGTGGGTTTATCATTTACGGTAGGTCCGACACTATCCTTAATCCAGGCGGGGTGAGAATTGGCACAGCTGAGATTTATCGGCAAGTTGAACAGATTCCCGAAGTCCTCGAAAGCCTTGTCATTAGTCAAGAATGGGAAGGTGATGTTCGCATTATTTTATTTGTCAAACTGAAGGACAATTTAACGTTAACAAAAGCCCTCACTGAGACAATTAAGAAAAAAATCCGGACGAACTTATCACCTCGCCATATCCCTGCTAAAGTTCTTCAAGTCCTTGATATTCCTCGAACAAAAAGTGGGAAGATTGTTGAGCTTGCGGTACGTGAGGTCATTCATGGGAGGCCTGTAAATAATCTCTCAGCCCTTGCTAATCCTGAAGCCCTAAACCAATACAAAAACCGTAAGGAGCTTGATACCTAAAAAAGATTCCTTAAGGCAGGTACGTTGTAATACCTGAGATAATTTTTAGAAGAATAATGGGCCTTGTCACTTTCTTTTCTTCCGCTTACAAACTTTCTTATGACACAAGCCCCTCCTCTTCTTACTTTAAATAATGCTTCGCTATCTTTTGGAACTCGAGTCATCTTAAAAGATGCCTCACTCTCCCTATTTCCTCGAGATCGTATCTGTCTGGTGGGACGAAATGGAAGCGGTAAGACTACCCTTTTAAAGATCCTCAGCGGATCTTTAGAGCTGGATGGGGGCGAAAGGCATATAAAGCCTGGCCTTAAAATTGGACTTTTAGATCAATCTCTTGCACCAGCTGAGCCCATACCTGTCCTCGACTTTTTAAAAAAGCAGCTGGGCAAAAACATCGAGCCCCATGCTCTTGAAGAAACGTTAAGCCATGTAAGGGTTGATCCCGCATCACTCCTCTCCTCTCTTTCAGGAGGAGAGTCGCGGCGTGTAATGCTTGCAAAAGCCCTTGCCGGAAGGCCTGATCTCTTGCTCCTTGACGAGCCGACAAATCATCTGGACCTTCCTACCATAGAATGGCTTGAAGGGACTTTAAGAACTTACCCTGGAACGATCCTTATAATTAGCCATGATCGAGTTTTCCTTACAAAAATAGCCAAACGGACTTTTTGGCTTGATCGGGCGCGTTTGCTGACCCTTGAAAAAGGATATCCTTTTTTTGAAGAATGGGCAGAAGACATTATAGATCATGAACTCCGAACCCAAGAAAAACTAGCACAAAAAATTGCTGAGGAAACCCATTGGTTGCACCGCGGCGTCACAGCCCGACGCAAACGAAATCAAGGTCGTCTGCGGGCTCTCCTGGCCCTCCGCCAAGAAAGGAGCTCCTATCAAGCTGCCCAAGGAGAAATTTCATTCACCTCTCAAGAACTATCCATAGGCAGTAAGCTTGTCATAGAAGCAAAACATGTTTTTAAATCTTTTAAAGAAAAGCCAATTATTAAAGATTTTTCCTGCCGAATCCTCCGGGGGGATCGAATTGGAATTATTGGTCCTAATGGATCAGGCAAAACAACGCTCATTCAACTTTTAATAGGTCATCTTATACCCGATAAAGGACACATTCGCCGGGCTAAAAATCTTGAACCTGCCATTTTTGATCAAAATCAAGCATCCTTAGATCTAGAGCTTACCCCCTGGCAAACCTTATGCGAACATGGGGGAGATCAGGTTCTAGTTCAAGGAACCCCTCGCCATGTCATAGGCTATCTCAAAGATTTCTTGTTTGATCGTAAACAAGCCCTGACCCCCTTAAAAAACCTATCGGGGGGCGAACGGAATCGACTGCTCCTTGCAAAAATACTCGCAAAACCAAGTAATCTTCTCGTTCTTGATGAGCCAACAAATGATTTAGATATGGATACCCTCGATCTGCTTCAGGAATACTTGGGAGAGTATCAAGGAACACTCCTCCTCGTCAGCCACGATCGTGACTTTTTAGATCGGACTGTCACGCACATTCTTGCCTTTGAAGGGGAAGGCCATGTCCAAATGTATATGGGGGGGTATACAGAGTATGCAGCCCAGCAAAAGCCTTCATCCTCCCTTATTTCTGAAAAAAGGAAAATGGAACCTATAGGAACAAAGAAACCTCGTGAAAAACTTAGCTATAAGGAAGTCCGCGAACTCTCCCTTCTTCCTGAAGAAATCGAAGTTCTAAATCAAAAAATTGCCGAGTTTGAGTCGAAACTAAACGACCCCCTCTTTTATCGACAAGACCCCCAAAATTTTGAAAAGACGACCAATGATCTTCAAGCAGCTCGCCATGACCTCCACCATAAGGAAGACAGGTGGCTCGAATTATTGGAAAAAGAGGAAACCTTTGAAAAAGAAAAGCTGCCGTGAATATATCTTGCAGAAATCCTGTCCTTGACGCCATTATGTAAAGTGAAACCACCGGAACAAGCATGATGAAAATGCTCAACGCTCCTTCACCCCATTTTAATGATCGAGCTTTACCTATTGATTCTATTATTCTCCATTATACAGATATGCCAGGAGTTGAAGAAACACTGGCTTGGTTTCGGAACCCTGCCTCCCAGGTCAGCTGTCATTACTTAATTGATGAGAAAGGACAAGTTTATCAGTTGGTTGATGAAGATAAACGGGCTTGGCATGCTGGACAAAGTTTTTGGAAAGGATGCACAGATATGAACAGCTGTTCCATTGGAATTGAGCTTGCGAATCCAGGTCACAGCCACGGGTATCTTCCTTTTCCACAGGTACAAATTGAGGCTCTCATTAAACTTTGTCAGAATCTTGTAAAAAAGTGGGGTATTTCTCCTTCTCGTGTTCTTGGGCACTCTGATGTTGCACCAAGGCGAAAGCAAGACCCCGGTCATTTGTTTCCTTGGGAAATTCTAGCTCGAGAAGGCCTCGGCCTGTGGCCCAATCAAAGGGAAACACTCAATGAAGAGGGCCTGATGCAAATGCTCTCTGAAATCGGCTATGAGACCATTTCTCCCTTTCATACTCTTCTTGCTTTTCAAAGGCACTTTCAATCCCATAAGGTGGATGGAAGCGCTGATGATGAAACTCGTCTTTTTATTCAAAGATTATGGAGCCAAAACGATCGTCGTTAATCATCCCGTTTTTTAAAGAGACTTCTTCATTTCAACAATTAAAACAATATCTTAATTAAGAATCCACCTAGATCTTTAGTTACCTTTTAAGGGCAGGCTCAAAATTTTGCAAATTACATCAATTTAATTTAAAATTTATCTAAAATTATAAATATTGACATACCACTATAAATCAACATAGAAAAACTTTTTTATGTTTATTTATACTGATGGTGAGTGTCATGTTAGCTTCTAAAACCCTTATTATTTTATCCTCATTAGCCCTTCTAAGTTCCACGAGTCTTTTCGCTGTTAAGCCAAAAACTAGATATGATGGAACGAGAAAGGACGAGTTTCAAAGGCTTCCCCAAAAAAGAAAATTGACGAAGCTTGAGAAAGACATTGAGGATATCGCAGACTCAGAGGGGGAACCTTTTCCCAAAAAGAAGAAACCTGAAATACCTGAAGTATGTGACGAAATTGAAGATTTTGAAGATGTGCAGCAGCCTCGCCAAAAAACAATGTTTGGAAAAGTTGAAGAAATTGAGGAATTTGAGGACTTTTCTCCTGAAACAACGTCAAATATAACCTCTAATGAGGTTGATGAAATTGAGGACTCTCCCTCTCCCGTTAGAAAGAATCCCTCAAATGAAAAATTAGAAGAGATAGATAATAAGACCGAACAAAAAATTGACCTATGTAATAAAAACACAGGGCAAGGAAACATGTTTAGACCTACAGGATGGGTAAAAAAATATCTAGAGGAAAATCCTCAGAATCAGGACAGCCATCAGCCTGATATGAATATACGCATAGAGAATATTGATCCAGAAATCGAAAGCGAAGACGACTCTTTTCAATTAAACATTCCTGGATCTGATCCATCTCAAACTGAGACGCTCCCTCCTCTTACTGCAAAAAATTTCTGTGACAAAATTAAGCCAAGGCTGAACGGAAGTCCCGAACATTCAGGAAGTGCAGAAACACATAAGATGGAGAAACCACAAAATTCAATGAGAAACTTTCTCGCAAATCTCACTACAACCAAAAACCCCAATCCAAAACTTAGCCAATTCAATCATATGAGTAGTACAGATAACAAGAATGGAATTACGGGTCAAAACACAATGAAAAAATTTCTCCAAAGCATAATTTTAACCTCAAAATGAAATCGACTCACAAATAGGGGGTTGAGTTAGGTTTATCGTATGCTCTTGTTAAACCTTCCCGAACAGCTTATATAAAAGATGAAGATGGTCGGAGAGGTGCTGCAGCAATGCAGAGGAAAGTCCGGGCTCTCCAAAGACACGGTGCCGGATAACGTCCGGCAAGGGTGACCTTAGGGAAAGTGCAACAGAAAGCAAACCGCCTGGAAACAGGTAAGGGTGAAAGGGTGCGGTAAGAGCGCACCGCGCCTTTGGTAACAAGGGTGGCACGGCAAACCCCACCGAGAGCAAGACCAAATAGGGATAACATGGGGCCTGTCTTTGGGTCGTTATCCGGGTCGGTCGCATGAGGCGTCAGGTAACTGCCGTCCCAGATGAATACCTCTCCCCTGGTCTTCCAGGGACAGAACCCGGCTTACAGACCATCTCCAGTCTTGAAATTAATGCCAAATTCAACCCCGATGGAAATGGGCAATCTCACCACCTGACTTTTTTCCCCTATGTGTCATCCTTGGGCTAGAAGTTCTTTGATTTGCAAAGGAAATCAAAAAACTTCTTGACCTGAGGATCTTGTGGCTAGAGAGATCCTCGGCTAAGAAATGCTAAGTTTTGCTCTGCAAAACAAGCATTTCTAGCCATGGATGACAACGACAGGAAAAGTTGTCAGGTGTTAAGATGGGCAATTAAAAAAATGGACCTGTTATCAAATTTATGATATAAATAATTATAGGCTGCGAAATGCTGGTATTTGTTTGTACATGAAACAGTTTGGCGATCGTTGACCATTTCATATCAAACCAAGTTCTCCAATTATATATTCAGAACTTAATCTTGAGGACTTTAATCACTAATCCACCTTAGGGATTCGCATTATGTTGGCTAGAGGGCCAAATTGTATTTAATATTCAAACCCTTCCCTGGGTAGTTACAGAGATACAACCGCGCCATTGCATCATCAAGAAGACCATCGTTTAAAATCTTCTTGAAAAGTTTTCTTTAAAGCATTCCAAAGATCATCATATTCTTTTGTCGGCGCATTATTTTTATCGTTACATAATCTCGTAATTGTCGTTTTACTAGCACCTTTAATTCCAGAAAGTTGATTTGATATTTGTGCAGGACTTCTTTTTAATTTCTCTGTTAAATAAACTAAGAATCCATGGAGATGCTCGCGAGAATAGCTTGATTTGTCTTCTCCTTGCAATACAACACTGACCTGTGCAGGTACTGAAGATTGATTTTGAGAAAATGAAGGCTGTGATGGAAAAACTATGGGTGAAGGGTTTAGAGAAATAGGTACTTGCTGTGGAGATGCTAGATTTGCTGTGGAAGCCTTCATTTTTTCATTCATAATCTGAGTAAACCTCTCCATTACTTGGTCCTGGGCAAACCCTAGTCCAATAGCTGCCTTGAGGAGTAGATCAAGCTGTTTTTCATTGGTGTTTTCATATGTATCAAGTTCGTTACGAATAGCTTTGACTTTTTGGGCTTCTGTAGCTCCTGTAAGTTTAAGGCGAGTCTTAGGGAACTTCACTATTTCAAGAGGAGATATATGATATTGAATTTTGCCACTATCAGTAACTCTGTGACCAAATTTATAGACATTATGAGGAGTTAAATCTAAAAAATTTTTTAAAAGTTCAGCTGTGTTTCTAGTTTGTGCGTATCCTTCCATTTCCATAATGGTTCCATCGATTTTTGGCTCGTTAAGCTCGTGTTCAACAACATTTTCTGCTGTTTGAGGTTTGCTTTTTCGTTTTGATTGGGTAAGAAAAATATATTTGCCGGATAAACTTTGAAAGATACCATCTATCCCATGGTTATGTTCATATTTTGAAGGAAGTTGCCTATATCCAAAAGATAAAAAAGTTAGGGTCGTAACAAGCTCACCAAGATTTCCCTTGTCTTCGCCGCTAAGAGTAGCAAGGGTGTGGGTCCCTGGGCGAAGCCTAGTAATAGGTAAGGAAGCTTCAGAGGACACTTTTTTTAAAGGTTCAGGAAGGGATTTTTTAATCTCTTGAGGGTCTTTTTCTTGTATTAAATGGGAGGACCAAATTTTATACTCAGAATCGTTCGACGTATGACCGCCCATAGAGACCTCTAAATTTCCTTTAAAGCGTACAAGTAAAGGGAGCAGGTCTCCCTGCTGAGTTGGGCTTACTATAAGTGGAGAGCCTTTCTTATAGGTTAAGCAATATGAAGGAACATTCTTACTCCAAGAAGCATTGGAGCTTATCTCATCATAGGAGATTAGTTCTTGAGTCCCAACATTATATGTTACTACTTTAGTTACATTTTCATTTAATTCATCAAAATCGATAGCTATAGTTCCTTTTAAAGAATTTACGATAAATAGGAATAAAGCTAAAAAAATAAAAATTTTCTTTTTATTTACGATCATACCTTCCCCCTAAATGAGAGCAATACATTGGCCGATAGCTAAAATACCACATAGATCTTACAAATGTTAAGAAGGAAATGGCGGAGGAAGTCTGATTGATGAGGATTACAGGAAAAGGCTTTGGGTCAAAGGTTCTGAGACAATTTCTAAAAGAATACATTGATCCCCACTCTAATCCTGAATGGGATAGAAAAATGAAAAAGGCTTCTTAAAGAAGTTAAGGAACTTGCGGGCATCTCTGAAGATTTTAAGACCCAGAACCTTTACATCAAAAGAAGAGATGTCTTGACAGGAGGCATTACGATTGAGCCCCATGGCAATATTCTCTAGATCGACTCCATTTGGGTTGAACCAGCTTTTAGAAAACAAGGCATTGGAAGAATGCTTCTTCAAGAAGCCCCCCTTTTTCCAACTAAAAACAAGGCCAGGGAAATGCAGCTGAATGCGTATTTAAGAATCCCATGGTTTCTTTTTAACCTGTGGTTTTGAAGGTGTAGCTGTGATACACAAATGGAAATGGGGACTTGATTGTTATTTGATAAGGAAAATACGGTGAATAAATTAAACCTTCCTCTCAACCCTTTTTATTTCATCCGCCATGGCGAAACGGATTGGAATCGGCGTAACATTGTTATGGGAAGCATGGATATTCCTTTGAACGAGTTGGGTCTTAAACAAGCTCATGAGGCTGCAGGCATTTTGGAAAATGAAAGTTTTGATGTGATTATCTCGAGCCCTCGTATAAGAGCTCGGCAAACCGCTGAAATCATCGCCAACAAAACAAACAAAATGATTTTGTTTGATGAGGGGCTTGTGGAAAGAGTGTGGGGTGAGGCAGAAGGCAAACCTGTGGACTCAACAAAATCCCTGTTCAATGATGACCACACCCCTCGAGGGGCAGAAACCTTTTCAGCCTTTCAACACCGTGTTATTGAAACGATCTCCTCCCTATTAGACATGAAACGGCTCCCGCTTTTTGTTTCTCATGGAGGGGTGTTTAAGGCACTGACACACTCTTTTGGCTATGAAACCCTGAGTTCCTCCAATTGCATGCCTTTTCTTTTTAAGCCTCCCCTCGAATCCGCCCATCCTTGGGTTGTTTGTAGATTAACATGAATGAGGAACACAAGGATGGATCCCATGATAAGATAACTTAATTTTAGTGGGATCGAGCACAGGAACCTTTTCTTCTTAAATCATATTATCAAGAAAAGTCATGGCTGTTTGGACGCTAAAGGAATTTTCGTTATTATTTAATATAACAATCCCTATTTGATGATCAGGAATAAAGGCTAAAAAACTTTTAAATCCTTTGAGCCATCCTCCATGAAAGACAATTCTCCCCTTTTCCGTATCAATAACACGCCATCCGAGTCCGTAATAAGATTTGAATTTCCCTTTGATAAATGGCTTTAACCAACTAACAGCATCAGGGGCCTCAATAACGGGGCTATGAAAAGGCAAAAGATCGTGAGACGTAAGGATGTCAGGCTTTCCTCCCAATTGCAGTTGAAGAAAAGCAGCCATATCTTTAATGTTCGCGCTTATTCCACCCGCTGAACACACAGATCGATGATAATGCCGAGAATAGCTTTTACAAGCTTGGATAATTCCCTTTTTATCTTTTTGATGAGGCCATGCATAGTTTGACTGTTTTGCAAATTCCAGATCTCCTACCTTTGCCTGAGCCATACCTAAGGGCTGGAATAATTTAACTTCTAAAGCTCTTGCGAAAGGTTGTTGTAGGGCAGAGGTGATGACCTCTTCAATAAGGCTATAAGCCACATTGTGATAGTCAAATTTGTCTCCTGGATGCGCTTGTTTTGATGCAGCTAACTGTTTTAAGAGAAGGTCTCGACTTTGATGGGCTTCAATTTTTTGATTCCATCCCTTTCGGTCATATCCTGTGGTGTGGCTTAGAATATGTTGTACGGTTGTTTCGGGTAAAATATGGGGGTATAGGGAGATAACCGTAGAGTCAAGTTTTAAGCGGTTCTCCCTTATCAAGATTGCTACTAAAGCTGCTGCAATTGGCTTAGAAATTGAGCCCAGCTGAAAAACCGTATCAAGATTGGTAGGGGCTTTATCTCCCTTCTTACGAACTCCATACGCTTTCATAAATATTACTTTTCCATGATCGACAATCGCAACAACACACCCAATGACTTTCTTATCTTTAATTTGCTGTTGAATAGATTTGTCTAAGTTTTGAATGGCTGATGGTACAGAATCTCCCTTAGCTAAGGCGGCAGCAAAATAGAAAAGAAAAATGAACAAACAAGCAAAGAGCGTTAATAATTCATTTTTTTGTGTTATCTTTTTCAGCACGGGTTTATTCCTCATTGCAAAGGGCTGTAAATTTGACCGCCATGGTTTTTCCCTTCTTCAATGGGAACCACGAACCTCATAAGGGGGCCATATGGTCAGGTAAAGTGATCATAGGTTTTTCGTCAATTTTAAAGGTTCCCATATGTTCATAAAAGCCTAAGGAATGGAGGATCAGCCCAAAAAGTAAATTCTTTCCACCCTTTCTTTCTGGCTTGCTCCACACAATGATCCCAAAGTTTGCGACCATAACCTTGGCCAATAACATCTGTTTTTAAGAAAAAATAATCAAGCACAGGAGGATTTTCATCTGCTTTAAAATGATACTCAGGGATAAGATAAACCTCATCTCTGAGATTTTTCATAATATGCTTCTTTTAAATGCTCTGGCTCATTCAGCTCATTATAATCTATAAGAATTTCTTCGCCAGCTTTGATATCGCAAATTGCAACCACTCTCTTTTCAGGGGTTATTGAAACGTTTGGATCATGGGAATGATTCACGTACCACCCAATTTCCATGCGATCAAACCTTTCTGGGCATAGGCATTCCTCATCATTCAGAAAAACACAGTATTTGAGAAAATCCTTTGGAATGTCTTTTGTGTTCATTTTCCTTGGAGAATGGGTTCCAGAAAAAATCCTCGTCCCCTTTGGTATAGGGTGCGTTGCAAATACCCCTATGCCGCTAATTTTCGAAGGCCCCAAAATAAATGAAAACTCAGTCCACTGCACTTCAGAGTTCAATTCGTTGGGTTCCATGAGCTTGTCCATTCCCTACCGACTTTCTGCCAAAAGTAGTTTGCAAGCAAGAGCACCAAACAAGATTCCTGTGAGCTTTTGAAACCTTAAGGCATCTTATTTGCTTCCTCATCAGAAAGCCACTTATGCTCTTTCTCTAAAATCTCGAATTGCAACCGAGCCCGCTTTTCATCAAGCGCTGACGCAGGTTTGTCTGCAACAGCTGTGTATTCAAAGCCAACAAAAGGGATTCCAAGGCTTTTTGCGATAGATTCTACTGACTCAAGATGTTTCTTTTTATCATCGATAAATATGATTTTTTTAGGGGCAAAATGAGCATAGGCTAAAAATGCTTTTAAAGCCTCTCCCTTAGAAACACTACTTGTAAATACAACTCCATTTTTAAAGGCAGGTGCTGAACGACTTTTTACTGAAAGACCACTGCCCATTTTTCCAAGTCCTTCAAAGTGTTGTGGAGCTAGCCCACTCCAAGACTTTCCAAAGTTATATCCTATGCGCTTTAATTCATAAATACGCCAATCTTCCATGGAGGCAATCTTACCAAATCTGCCCGTAAAGCAATTGGTAAGAGCTAGAACTTTAATATCATTGTCTTGTAAACGAGAAATCAACTTAATGATCTTTTTATCTACAGGGCTATTAAGGCGCTCGAAAAAAATAATACTGTATAAAATTTGGGCGGCGGGCTCACCTAGCCGTTTTTCTATTTTTCTCTCAATTTCCTCAAGATAAGATTTATTGCTTTTTTTGAGAATTTGGTCATTAGGCATAAGGAGGACATCGTCTACATCAAAGATCACGAGTGTGTCGGTATCTGCCTTTTCCAGAGCAGCTTCAATAGGCATAAGATTTGATGTTTGAATAACTTCAGCTAAAGCTACGCATACACTGAGGCCAATAATTAAAGTTGCAAAGCCAATAACTTTTCTCATTTGTTTAATCCCTCGCTTACTTGAACACACTTATATCACAAAAACGCTCAACGTTAATGGCCTTGAAGAATGAATAAAATTTCTCCTCGCGATTCAGAAGTGTATAATACTGCTAAATTACATCACCATATTCTTAAGTCTTTTCAAAAAATCCTTTTCTTGAGAAAAAGTCGAGCTTCCCCATTTTATACTGATCACATTTCCTGCTTTATCTTTTTTAAAAGTTATGGGTTCCCCTGGATTGATAAAACCATTTTGCTGATCACACGTATATACCTCCCCATTTTTACTGGTGAGCAAAAGTGATCTTTTATAAGGCTCCCACGTATCAATAATGAAACAGAGCGCTTTCTTTTTCGTTATGACAAAAATCAAATCGTCCCAACCGCTCATGAGCGGACCCGTGACTTTTATTTCTTTTGCTTCTTTGTGTGTAAAAGTTTGATCTATCATTTTTATAATTTGAATCATTGACTTAACCCCATCATAGGGAACTGAATTTGCTACATTCAGGAAGAAACTAAAGATGTAATCTGTACCCTCCCAGTGAACTGTCTTGGTGGCAAAACCAGGATAACCCCCTGTATGCCCAACCAACTGCATATCAGGGTATTTATCAAACTTAAGCCCCAAACCATATCTTTCATTAGAGGAATTTTTGACAGGCCAGTTTAAAGATCGTAGTTCTTGTTGCATGTTTGTTTTCAACAGGCCCTCACCAAGAAGAACATGATCAAAAAACAAACTGGTATCTTCAGCATTCGCACAAAAACCTGTGGCTGCTGCAAGGGCCCGTGCAGGAGCATGAATCAAAGGGACGCCCTTTTTCCCAGGCAGCGGTCGAGAATGTCCTTCCGTGCAATGATCCTTAAACTTTTCGATATAGTCTGTATGAATGTTTGGGCGTTTTAATTGATTAAAAATCAACGTCTCCATGGCTTTTTGGTAAGACATTCCCATAACATTTTCAATGATAAGTCCGAGAAGAGCAAATCCCATATTAGAATATTTTGTGTGCATATTGGGCGCATAAACAAGATCTGTCGCTAAAACTTCCTGGATCATTTCTTCCTTGGAAAGGAATGGTTTTTGAAGTTCCCAAAACTCGCAGTCTATGCCATCCCGAAAGAGGCCAGATCGATTTGAGAGAAGATCTCGAATCGTAATCTCTTTAAACCTCTTGTCCTTATGATTTTTCAACTCAGGAATATACGTGATGGCTTTATGCTCTAGTGTGAGTTTTCCCTGTTCTACCAGTTGCAAAATTGCGCAGCTGGTAAATGTCTTAGAGTGAGAAGCGATATGGAAGAGATCCGTTGTTGTTAACTTTCGTTGAGTTTTAAGATTTGCATGACCATAGGCCTTACTAAAAATGAGCTGCCCCTTTTTCCTAACACAAACCTGAAATCCGGGAAGATCTTCATAGCGAGATTGATAATCCAACCACGTGTCAATCACCTGAAAAGCAATTCTTGCCTTATCATCAAGTTTCATCAGGAGACCTTTCTCTTACGAATCATTTCCCGCCGCTCCTTTTGACATACCCTATCGAGAACCCCCACACCAAGTTTTCCAAGTCTTTGAGAGTATGCACCTTGTTTTGCCAATCCTTTATCCTCACTTGGGCATTCAAATTGCTATATTGATGGAGCAGCATGAGGACCATCAGGCGATGGCTTAAAGCAGGTGCCATCGTGTTTGAAGTGTATCCATAAGACGTTAGAAACTCTCTTAAAAGGGTTTTATCTCCTTGGATGAGAAAGGCACCAGGGCCGAGCAAATCATATTCAGGCAGACCCAACATCGCATCGCCAAAGTCAATCAGCCCATGGATATGCCAAACACCCTGAATTTTTTTCATCAGTAGATTCATGGGGGTATATTCCCCCAGCAGGAGGACAGGTTTTTCCCCTGTACTCAAGGTGCTTTTCACGGACCCCACGTAGGCTGGAAGTTGTTCTAATAACGCATTTGGAAGGCCCTTTGACCGATGATTGTTGACGCACTCCTGGATTTGTTTGGTAATAAATTGTTCCCAATGACAGCCCATTTCTTCTAGCCCCTGGATAGGGAGAACATGAACCTCCCGAATAAGGGAACCTAATTCACGGATGATGATCTTTTTATTCTCCAGATCCATGGTATCCCACAGGGTTTCCAAAAGAGTGCCATCAAGCTGAGTCATAACAATATAAGGCCAGCCAAAAATGTTCCCCTCATACTGAACAGTCGGCGTTTGAACAGAAAGCTTGCCTTGAAAATGTTTGAGAACCAAAAGATCGCCTTTAAATTGGTCGAAATGAATGGGTGGAAAAATTTTAATCACCGTGTGATCTCCATAGGAATACACGATATTTGTCCCTTCAGAAAAAAGCTCTAGGGGCGCTTCGGGCAATTGGTGACGTTCAATAATCTCCTGAGCAATGGCGCTTCGTATTTCAGGCTTT
This sequence comes from Alphaproteobacteria bacterium, assembly GCA_027459605.1. Taxonomy (GTDB): domain Bacteria; phylum Pseudomonadota; class Alphaproteobacteria; order UBA9655; family UBA9655; genus UBA9655. The sequence goes on along the minus strand of DAIDHR010000030.1, from coordinate 3,473 downwards.
TTCTTCAACGCTTCAAATTCCTCAAACGAATGGGGAGATGAAAGAATTTCTTCTAGGTTCACTGTTGGGTTCATGTTCGTTTTTCCGTGGCTTATTCCTAATGTATCTGAGGCTCTCACCTCTACTTCAGAGATGAATCTCAATACCACAATCAAAGAAAATACGAAATAATTCTTAAAAGGCAACATATTCAACCCCATACTTTATGCGGAAACCAATACGCTACATCTTCATACTCTTTTTCGCCCATCTTTACGATCTTTTGGGCAACCATGTGTCCATCCTCACTTTCATAAAAACGCCGAGCCTTTAGATTATTCTTTAAAACCCAAACGATAAAAGAATGCAGTTCATGTTGGGAAAACCACTCACGGCATTTTCGGAACAGGGCTTTCCCGATGCCTTTTCGTTTGTGTTCCTCCAAAAGGTAAATGGCATAAATTTCACCTATGGTTTCTTCTTTTCCTTTAATAATAGGAAGGTGATTCAAAACAGGGTCAAGACGGAGGAGACCTCCATCCGCAAATCCGCTGATTTGTCCCCTGAGTTCTATCACTAAATGCACTCCTCGCTTTGATCCGAGAATTTCCTTTCGAAGTTCCAGGCGCTTTTCGAAGCTCATATTTTCAAGGAAAGATGGATCAATAATGCCCACATAGCTTGTTTGGAAGGAATTCACGTGAACAATCGTAATCCCTTCCGCATCGTCCGCAGTCGCTTGACGAATTGTGTAAGGCGAAAGAGTCATATTTTTCAAACCTGCAAAATCTTCAGCATCTTCACATGAGAAATGGTATCTTCATCGAAATAATCGCTCTCAGGGGTATAATTGTTCTTGAGGTAAAAAGGCACATGTGTGGAAACAATATCGATTTGTGTAGCACTTTATCGCAGCCCAAGCAATGTGGGAAAAGGAAGCCCAAGAGGAGAAGAGTTTGTTTTCTCACCTCTGTCCTTCCCTTGTGCAGCTCGAAAGATTCTTAAGGCTTGCCCATTGGTTTAGACAAAAGTTGCTTTCCCTTAAAAGACCAAATGTGAAGGAAAGTGTTTTTCTTCTTGAAGAAAACCTGTGTCCACTTCCCCCCCTAGGTTCAAAGCGAGGACATCGATTTTCCCATTAACCCTGATGAAGAAAAGATTCGAGAGGTCTTTGCTAACGCTATAAGAGTTGATCCAAGAGAGCAGTTTCTTCTTAAGCAAGCGCGCAAAGCTGCCTTATTGAAATAATTTTAAAGGCGGCCTCTATGGCTAAATACGCCATTATCAGTTTAACCTTCGCAAATTTTGAAAGTAAAGGTGTTTTGTTTTGCGTATATATGCGTAGTTTTGCGTTGATATAGAGTCCCTAAAAAGTATGAATTTGCTATTGCTGCTTTTGTATTTAGGTATTACATGTATTTTGTATAAAGTTGTTAATTTTTGAAGAAAGAGGCGTTTATGAAAAAATTGAGTTTACTATGGTTTGGTAGTTGTTTATTTGCAAACAGTGCATTTGCGGTCATTATTCCAAGTATTGACGTGGAAATAGAGTGTCAACCGGGAAGGATAACAGTTTCTGAAGCTAAAGAACTGTCAAATGATAACAGGTACAAACAAAGAGTGATCAGTCTTTTCCGACTTTATGGCTACAGTTCTAGCCGGAAGTCTGGAGATCCATACCTTTTGGAATGCGACCTAGGACCCATCGAGTTTCCAGAAATTCAGGTATCGGAAGCAGACATATCGAAAGCAATAGGAAAAGTAAGCTGGTTGCGCTCCGATCCAGAGACGGTTGAAATCCCGCTTCCCTCAACTAAAATATCCAAACGAGTTGGAGAAAATATAAATATCCCTGATGGTATAAATGAAATAAATCTCTCTTTTTTAATTAAAAGCCACTTAGATTATGTTACTCCTGAAGGATCACCATATATCGATTTAAAAGTTCAGGATTATACTAAAGGAATGAAAATAAACATCATAACCAATGTTGATGCGAGCTTTGCTAAATGTCGTGTAAAACCAAACCCATAACTTTAGAAGTATTAATCCGGCCATAAAAAAGATGACGCTCATATGCAGCAAGTACGGAAAAAGTTGACCTAAAAGCCTTTAAATATACCTTTAAAGGCTATATAGAATATTGAGCTTTACGTATGAAACCATTTGATTTAATAGATTAATTTTTATAATGATTTCATTTTTTCTTGCTCTATCTGTTTTGTGTTGAAGATTAAATCCAAAGGCCTTTTTTAACCTAAACATAAAGGATTCAATGAGGGATCTTCGGTGATACCCGCTTTGTATTTTCCACCTCTTTAAGCCTTCATCAAAATCTTTATATTTTCGAATTTCCTTTATTGTTCTATCTCTCTGCTGAAGAAATCTTTTCTTTTGTTTGGGTTTGCTTTTTAATTCATCTTGCGATTTAGATGTCCTTGCTGGGGGGGGAGAAGTGTATGGTGTTAAAAATGAGGAGATGTTATCGCGGGTTTTAAACATACTTCCCGTGCCTGTGAAAAACGACATTGTAGATTTTGCTGCTTCTGTCGGTAATATAATGCTGTTTACTCTTTTAGTTAAGAGTCTCGCTGATGCCTTTCAAGTAGATAGAACCGCTTATAGAAATGGCGCGTCACTGCTCATGTGCGCTTCTGAGAAGGGTCATCAAGAGATTGTAGAGATTCTCCTCAAGAACGGAGCCGCTACCCAACCTTTGCCTAAAGTCATACCGTCGTTGTTCCGAAAGTGAGTTAATCTTTTTTTATGAAATTCTGATTATACTGAGTCCCATTATGTAAAAAATGGGGAGAGAAACCATGATATTTCTTAAGAGCGCCCTTGTATGCGCGACAGTACTTCTTGACCCCGTCAGGTTTTCTTTCGATACTTGTGCCCTAGAATCTGCTTGTTGTTCGCTTGCTTGACCTGGTGTTTGTTGAGCCCAAGGGTATGTCCCTGTCGTAGGGGGACCATAGGGACTCCCTACCAGGAGGTGCCTCACTATCCAAGTCCCAGGGATATGGTAAAATTTGTAAGGTCACCTTGGGTGAAGAAGGCGCTGGTTGGACCTGCTGGCCAGCTTTTCCATCAAGAATAGCACTTCCCCTCGCAATAATACCTTCTTCAACGGCAGCGCGGGTTGCGTTCATAGCATCTTCAACGCGAGCTTTACTCTCTTTCATTTCGGTTTCTGTTGCTGCTCCAACGCGGCTTGCTGCAATACCCCCTGCAAGTTTTGCAAGACGTTCTTGCAACTTCTCACGGTCATCATCAGAGGGTACTCTTTCAGCATGGGGAGCTTCCGGCGGCAGGGTTTGACCTTGGGTAGGATCTAATCTAAGGAGTCCTTGGGAGTCTGTGTGCGTACTTCTCTCAGCATCAGCCCATCCATTCTCCTGGTTAGCCTGTTGTCTATATTACTCCAGCAATAAAATAGTTGACGAAAGGAGGGGGTGATGGTAATGTGTGTTCATGAAATTAAAAGATGCACG
>DAIDHR010000029.1 GCA_027459605.1 Alphaproteobacteria bacterium | reverse complement strand
TTAGCCATTGCTTATCTGTCTTTTGTTTATATCGCTGGGATCTATTTATGGCTAAAATAAATGTCGACAGAACCTAGAAATGGAGCACAACTATGGATAAAAAATTTTGGACATGGATAGTGAGCATTCTGCTTGTATGGGGTGGGGCTATGGTGTGCCAGGATGTGACTGCGTACTCCCCAAACTCTGGGGCAGTAGATTCAAATTTGGCAACCTACATCATCCCAACTTTGACAAAAGGAGGAAAGAGGTGGGCTCAATACGGTTTGACTGGCTCCGAAGCGGAACTTCCTGCTATGCGTAGTGAATGCGAGCGATCTAATGACTTAGTGGCTAGCCAAGTGAAGGATGCACATTGTGAGGTCGTGGGCGAGGGTATAGGCATAAATAATAAAGTTTGGTGGGTGACCTGTAGGTGTCTAACTAAATAATATTGAGACACTTAAATAAAAAAAGATAATATTTTCTATAAGATTCATAGAAATAGATGTAGAAATACATAAAAAACTAGAGTTAATTTCTGCAAAGTACTCATGTCACGATTTGGACTCCTGCATGGTAGAGTTTTTCTTTGCTTTCATAATTAATTATAGGTACCTTAAAGGAGCTAGAGTTAATATACGCCTTTACTCCCCATGCATGCGTCAAAACCTCCAACTGTGAACAAGAGCATCTCGAAACTATAGTTAAGAATTGGGGATGTTAGCCCCGGTCAAATAATTGGTTAATAATTTGACGAAAATGGTATCGGAATTTTTAATTGTAGGCGTTAACCATATTTGTCATTCATTATTTGTTTCATTTTTTAAAGAAAGGACTAGAAATATCAAGTTACATGTATATAAGAAGAAGGGTTATAAACACAACAGTTGGTGGTTTGTCTTGAGTGAAACATTAGATAATTTTTTAGGTGGAAGGATTAAACTTATTCAACCTATCGATGGATATAGAGCAGGTATTGATCCCATTTTTTTAGCAGCCTCTATTCATCCAAAACCTGGTGAGAAAATTTTAGATGTTGGATCCGGTGTCGGTGGTTCTTCAATTTTCTTAGCTGTAAGGTGCCCCCATGCAAAAATAACAGGTCTTGAGGTGCAGCAAGATCTTGTAAAGCTTTCGCTTATGAATGTTGAAGCAAATCAATTGCAAGATCGGGTTGACATGATAAATGGGGACCTTCTGTCGCCTCCCCCCTTTTTAAAGCCTCATTCCTTTGATCAGGTTATGACAAATCCGCCTTATTATGAGTGTAATCGAACCCAGTCGTCTCCCGTTCCTGGAAAAGCTCAAGCCAATACAGAGACAGTTGGTTTAGGAAAATGGATTAAATTTTGCCTTAAAATGCTTAAACCAAAAGGTGTTTTCACGATGATTCACCGTGCTGAACGTCTTTCAGAAATCCTTAATCATTTAGGGACTCGTGTAGGCGACATCGTCATTTACCCTCTATGGCCTGGTTTGGGCAAGCCTGCGCGCAGGGTCCTCATTCAGGCGCGAAAAAATATTCGGGGGGAACTGCGCCTCAACCCGGGCATAATCCTTCACGGAGGGACAGAAAAGTATACCCCCGAAGCCGAAGCTATCCTCCGTCATGCCCAAGCGATTGTACTTTAGGGATGAACCTGTTCCGTAGGTATAGCTGATATAACAACAAAGGCTGTTGAATAAGGGTATTCATCTGAAAAGGACACGTGGAGGCATCCTGTAAATCCTGGCGGAATGCGAGAAAGGAGTGTTTCATAAGCTTTTCCATGAAAATTCAACATTGGAGCTCCTGAAGAAGCTCGAGAAATCTCAATGTCTTGCCATTTAATGCCCCCTCGCATACCCGTTCCTAAAGCTTTGGTTGCTGCTTCCTTAGCGGCAAATCGATTGGAATAAACGTGAAGAGGATGGGGGCTTGATGCAGCATAGGCTCGCTCTTCCTTTGTAAAAACTTTGTGGATAAACCGTGCCTGAAACTTACTCATAAGCTGTTCAATTCGACGCATATCCACCATATCCACCCCAATACCGATAATCATGTTTTATTTCTTCCATACATAAGAATTTCTTATCCTCTTTCTACAGAAAGAACCCGCTGAGACATACGTAGGGCTGCAATAATACTCATCAAATGATCTAAGTTTTTTACATCTAAATCAATATTCATATCATAGAATTCTGGAGTTCTATTTTTAATTTTAAAGTTAATAATATTTGCATTTTCCCGAGCAATAATGGTTGTTATTGCAGCTATTGTTCCCGGCTGATGAATCACAACTAAGGAAACACGAGCCATATGGGAACTTTTTTCAACAGAAGCTTCATTCCAGGAAACATCAATCCAACGTTCAGGGGTATCCATAAACCTCTCGAGGGTTTCACAATCTGTGGTATGAATGGTAACCCCTTTTCCTGTCGTTACGATTCCAATAATGTGATCCCCTGGAACGGGATGGCAACAGCCTGCATAGTGGACAGCCATACCCGGGATTAACCCTGAGATGGCAAGAGCCTCTTCTTTCTGTTTTTTAGATGGCTCAGCCTTGGTAAGTTCTTTCTTCATCCGAGGAGTTGCTTTGTGCTCGGGATAAAGAACGCGAATCAGCTCGCTTGTCGTTTTTAAGCCTTCACCTATATAGGCGTATATGTCTTCAATAGTCTTAACGCCGAAAGGATCCATTGCCTTTTCAAGTTGTTTTTCATTAAAATCAATGTGTTCTTGGCGAAAAGCCTTTTGAGTTAACGTTTTTCCTAAGCCAACAAATTGTTGATGCATTTGTTGGCGAACAAATCGCCTTATGCTTGACCGGGCTTTACCGGTTACAACAAATCTTTCCCAAGTGGGAGACGGATGTTGAGTTTTAGATGTGATAATTTCGACCTGATCCCCATTTTCGAGTTCAGTTCGCAGGGGCATCATCCGTCCATTAATCCGCACACCCGTACAATGATCTCCCACACTGGAATGTACAGCATAGGCGAAATCAATAGAGGTTGCTCCCCGAGGAAGGGTTATAAGATCGCCTTTTGGCGTAAAAGAAAACACTTGATCTTGGAACATTTCCAATTTGGTATGCTCTAAAAACTCCTCTGGACCTTCAGCAGACTCTAAAATATCCAAAAGTCCGCGGAGCCACCGGTATTGATGACCATCGTGGGAAGCTCCTTGCTTATATTGCCAATGGGCAGCTACTCCAAGCTCTGCCACTTCTTCCATTTCCTTTGTTCGGATTTGGATTTCAATACGATGTTGATTCGGTCCAATCACAGCCGTATGGATCGACTGATAATTATTTTGCTTCGGTGTACTGATGTAATCTTTAAAGCGCCCGGGAACAACTGGATAGGTACTATGAATAACTCCTAAGGCTCGATAACAGTCAGGGACCGTGTCAACCAAAATACGAAAAGCAATAATATCAGACAGCTGTTCAAAAGTGATGTTCTTTTCCTGCATTTTCCTCCAAATGGAGTAAGGCATTTTTTCGCGGCCGGAAATGCTGACTTTAATCCCACTTTCTTCCAGAACTTGTTTAAGCTCAGTAATAATTGGAGTTAAAAGATCTCCTCCTTTTTCTCGTAAAAAATTAAGTCGAGCAACGATGGATTGGTAAGCATCTGGGTGAAGTTCGGCAAAGGCTAAATTTTGGAGTTCATCCTTAACCTCATGTAATCCAATTCGCTCTGCAAGGGGAGCATAAATTTCCATCGTCTCTTGCGAAACGCGGATTCTTTTTTCTTCCGAATCCAAAAAGTGCAAGGTGCGCATATTATGAAGACGATCAGCAAGCTTGATAAGAAGAACCCGGATGTCTGCTGACATCGCAATAAGCAGCTTTCGAAAGTTTTCTGCTTGTTTTGCTTTATCAGATTGGAATTCAATTTGGGAAAGTTTGGTAACACCATCAACCAGAAAGGCAACTTCTTTTCCAAAGAGTTTTTCGATTTCCTCTAAAGTTGCGATGGTATCTTCAACTGTATCGTGAAGAAGGGCAGTCGCAATCGTTGCCACATCAAGGCGCATTCCAACCAGGATGCCCGCAACTTCTAAAGGATGTGTAAAGTAAGGATCTCCTGAAGCCCGCTTTTGCGTACCATGAGCTTTCATCGCGAAAACATAGGCGCGATTTAAAAGGTCTTCATCCGCATCTGGATCATAAGCTTTTACGGCTTCAACAAGCTCATATTGACGAATCATTGAGACTCGATTCTAAAGATAGTTCGCCTCCCGCCAAAGGGATTTATCGATTACTCTATGTCCTCAATGGCTTCATCAGTGAAGTCCTCTTCTTCACCTTCCTCTTCTTCATCTTCATCTTCGCTTATCTCCTCATCAAGAGCAAGCTCTTCAATTTCGATTTGTCGACGAGGTTCTCCCGCATAAGATTGTTCTTCAGATAAAAGTTCCATGAATTCTTCTTCCGGTTCTTCACCTTGAACATATTTTTGAAGATTTTGAATTAAATCCCCTTCAAGAGCTTCTAAAGATACACTGCTTGCTGCAATTTCTCTGAGGGCCACCACTGGATTTTTGTCATTATCTCGATCGACTGTAAGGGCCGAGCCCGCCGAAATTTGGCGTCCCCTTTGCGCCGCAAGCAACACGAGGTCGAAGCGATTAGGAACTTGACGAATACAGTCTTCAACGGTTACACGAGCCATCTTACTCTCCGAGTCTATAGTTAACCTTGACGGGCCTTATAACGAGGGTTCATCTTATTGATGACATAAATACGCCCTTTGCGGCGAATAACGCGGCAATTTTTATCTCTTAGTTTGATTGTCTTTAAAGAATTCACAATTTTCATAGATCAGTCCGTCGAATATTAATATTTAGATTGTACCTAGTCCTAGTCCAAATGGCCTTAATCTGTCAAGAAAGAAAAGTATTTGTTCTTAACACCTGACAAATTTTTCTCTAATGAATCACACTATTCAAGGTCATTACGAGGCGCCGTAGACGCCGCGCAAATCCAGAGATGTAGTCATTTCCTGGATTACTTCACCCGCCTTTATGCAGGGTTTTCATTTGTAGCTCATTGATTTTCAATGCTTATATAAAAATGTCAGAGGGTGTGTTGGGGAAAATATGATTTCTGTGTCAAGAAAAAATCCCCTGCTTTATAAAGCAGGGGATGTAGCTCATTTTCATAAAAACAATTATTATCCAGCCAACATCGCGAGCAAAAGAAGAGCAACGATGTTAATGATTTTAATCATAGGGTTAACGGCAGGGCCTGCTGTGTCCTTGTAGGGATCACCCACAGTGTCTCCTGTCACAGCAGCTTTGTGAGCTTCTGAGCCTTTGCCACCATGATGACCTTCTTCAATGTACTTCTTTGCATTATCCCAAGCCCCTCCGCCAGAGGTCATGGAAATAGCAACAAAGAGCCCTGTGATAATTGCTCCAAGAAGCATAGCCCCTAAAGCTGTAAAGGCTTCAGCTTGACCTGCTACCCAAAAAATCACGAAATACACAACTGGAGGTGCTAAAACGGGCAACAAAGATGGGAGAATCATTTCTCTTATGGCAGCTTTTGTGAGAATATCAACGGCCCTTCCATATTCAGGTTTTGTCTTACCTTCCATGATCCCTTTGATTTCTTTAAACTGACGACGAACCTCAAGGACAACTTCTGCCCCCGCGCGCCCCACAGCCATCATCCCCAAGGCTCCAAAGAGGTATGGTAGTAAACCACCAATGAATAAGCCCACAACAACATAAGGGTTTTGCAATTTAAATTGGATGTTGAGTTGGGGAAAGAAGTTAGCTAAATCTTCGGTGTAGGCTGCAAAAAGAACCAGAGCAGCAAGGCCTGCAGATCCAATAGCATATCCTTTCGTAACAGCTTTGGTTGTGTTTCCTACGGCATCCAAAGCATCGGTTACTTTCCTTACAGAAGCAGGTAAGTCGGACATTTCTGCAATGCCCCCCGCATTATCTGTCACAGGTCCGTATGCATCAAGGGCAACAATCACGCCAGCTAAGGCCAACATGGTCGTCGCTGCAATGCCTATACCAAAAAGTCCTGCATTCATGTAAGAAGAAAGAATTCCCCCACAGATAACAAGAACAGGCAATGCTGTTGCTTCCATTGATACAGCAAGGCCTTGGATAATGTTTGTGGCATGGCCAGTAACTGAGGCTTGGGCCACGCTCCGTACAGGACGGAACCGCGTTGATGTGTAATATTCTGTAATCCAAACAAGAAGGCCAGTAACAACAAGCCCAGTCAAGGCGCTGTATAGAAGATTCATGCCAGTAAAGATTCTTCCTTCAACTGTAAATGGTTGATCTAGGCCAATAAGATTTATTGTCAACCAGACGATAAGCCCTGCCGATATAATAGACGCTGCAATAAGTCCCTTATAAAGGGCAGCCATGATGTTTTCGCTTTTTCCTAAGCGAACAAAGAACGTTCCAACGACAGAACCGATGATGCAGACAGCTCCTATGGCAAGGGGGTAAACCATCAGGGTTTCCTGAAGCTCCCCTGTAAAAAAGAGGGCAGCGAGCTGCATAGTGGCTACAATCGTCACCACATAGGTTTCAAAAAGGTCAGCGGCCATGCCCGCGCAATCTCCAACGTTGTCTCCAACGTTGTCAGCAATAACCGCTGCGTTGCGGGGATCATCTTCTGGGATGCCTGCCTCAATTTTTCCGACAAGATCGGCTCCAACATCAGCTCCTTTTGTAAAAATACCTCCTCCAAGACGGGCAAAGATGGAAATAAGGGATGCTCCAAAACTCAGAGAAAGCAAAGATTCCATGATATGACGCGTCGTCTCCCCCCCTTCCCGAAGATATGTATAATAAAGAGTGACCCCTAAAAGACCGAGCCCTACGACCAACATTCCCGTTATGGCACCCGCTTTAAAAGCAACATCAAGGGCTGGAATTAATCCCGTCCGGGCAGCTTCCGTCGTCCTCACGTTAGCTCTGACAGATACATTCATGCCGATATAGCCAGCAAGGCCAGATAAGCATGACCCGGCAATAAATCCAATGGCTGCATGCTTTCCTAAGACCCAGCCTAAGAAAATGGCAACGACTACGCCTACGATGGCAATCGTTCTGTATTGACGATTTAAATAAGCGCTTGCTCCTTCTTGAATTGCAGCTGCAATCTCTTGCATGCGAGCAGTTCCCTTTGAATAGGCAAAAACTTTACGACCTGCATAGGCGCCATATAAAAGAGCAAGCCCTGCGCAAGCGAGAAGATACATATATAGTGTTGGCATTTTTTTATCCTTTATAAGTCATAGATGAAACGGAAGATGCCAGAAACTTTAAAAATGAGCAACGGGTTTATCATCAAGAGAAAAAACCGATTATTTTAAATGTTCCTTTACAACCTGATAGGCCTCGTTAACAGTTTTTAAGCGCTCTTCAGCAACTTTATCCCCCGCATGAAGGTCTGGGTGGTGACGTTTGGCTAGTTTTTTATACTGTTTTTTAAGAGCCTCTAAGGTTATCGGAAGGTTAATTTCCAGGGTCTTGAGAGCCTTTTGAACGTGAGGGGGAACAGGAGGAGCATAGGGGGATACTTTTAAGAAAGGATCAATCCCATCCAAATAGTGGATATTTTCTAAAAGTGTTCGCCAGCCTCCCACCGGCCAAGAAGGTCGATTCCAGGTGACATCCGAAACCCGGCTCACTTCAATTTGTTCAGGTGTCATCCCTTTGTAAAAGTCCCAAGCCTTATTATAATCCCGGATATGGTCAAGACAAAACCAATAATATTCTCGCAAACGTGTGGGGCTTATAGGTGCGCGAAATTCTCCGATCACCTCGCAGCCTTCTTGATCACAAAGTTTGGGTTGGATAGGCACCTCTTGAGTGGAATCTAAAGTAATAAATCGTTCTCTCTTCATATCTTATTATATGGGCCAAAATTCAAAAAAATCAAGGGAAAGAAAGAAAAACTTAGCACCTGACAAATTTTTCTATAATGAAGGACAATATCCAAGGTCGTCATTACTTCGCCCTGCTTTCTGCAGAGCTCGCTATGACTGTAACTTGTTGATTTTCAACACTTATATAAAAATGTTCGTGCTGAGAGCAAAGCAATCATCCTATGCCGTGAGTTATTCTAACAAACGTTGCCACCAACCTTTGCGCGCAGAGGCCTTTTTCCGTTGAGGAGTTGAGGGAGTTGAACTTTTCTCATCGGCCTTTTTCTTTACCTCTTTTCCCAATTTTGGAGATTCTTTAGGATTGGAGGAAGGCGTTTCAACTTGCTCTCGGGAGGGAAAAGCATAAGTCTGGGCAGGAGAAAGAGAAGGGGAGACCTCATGCCCCTGAACTTCTTCTTCCTTTGGCCGATGGGGCCTTCTCCCATATTTGCGATAGCGCTTATGGGATTTGGGATGAGAGGGTTCCTTTCCTGGCCGGGGGGACGGAGCTTGCGTTTCTTCCGAGGTTTTGATTTTTGTCTCGTCTAAAGGGACTTGAAGAATTTCTTCTCGAGGAGGGGGGAGAGAAGGAACTTTTTCCTTCCCTTTGAGCCGTTGGGCGTGAGGGCGCCGATCTCCGCGCCGAGTATGAGCAAATCGCTCTTTCGCAGGTCTTGGGCGTTGGACTGGCTTGGGGATGGGGCCAGTAAGGAGTATCTCTTCCTCAACGCTTGGGGCTGGAAGGGGTTCAGCGGAAGGGGCTTCTCGCCTTAATTTGATGCGCTCAATACGGTAATCAGGAGGAATAAGAGCATCATCTCGTGCGAAGCGGACGGAAATTTTCCATCTTGATTCAATGTCTTGGAGAGCCTGCCGCTTTTGATTTAACATATAAAGGGCAATTGAGGTTGGGACATAAACAATAATTTCACTCACTTTTTGTTGGATTGCCTCCTCCTCAATTCCTCGCAAGACATGAAGGGAAGAAGATTCAACTGATCGAATCATTCCCGTTCCCCGGCAAGATTGACAAGGGAGACTTGTGGATTCAATAATATTGGGACGAAGACGTTGCCTTGAAAGCTCTAAAAGGCCAAAAGGACTAATGCGCCCAACTTGAACCCGAGCACGATCGTGGCGCATAGCATCTTTTAAACGCCGCTCCACAGCTTCAATATTACGGCTGTCATCCATATCAATAAAATCGATAACAACAAGTCCAGCAAGATCCCGAAGGCGTAATTGCCGAGCAATCTCTTCAGCAGCCTCTAAGTTTGTTTTAAAGGCTGTTTCTTCAATGTGTCGTTCACGGGTTGCTTTGCCTGAGTTTACATCAATGGAGACAAGGGCTTCTGTTGTTCCAAAAACAATATATCCCCCTGACTTTAATTGGACGGTGGGGTTGTGCATGGCATCTATTTGACGTTCGACATTATACTTGTAGAAAAGAGGAACTTTTTCATCAGAATATGGTTTTACTTTTTTTGCATGGCTTGGCATGAGTTTACGAACAAACTCTTTTGCCTCTTTATACCCGGCTTCACCTTCAATCAGAATTTCATCAATGTCTCGTGTGTAATAATCCCTTACAGCTCGTTTGATCAGGTCGCCTTCCTCATAAATAAGAGCAGGAGCTATGGAATGAAGCGTTTTATCACGAATGTCATTCCAAAGTCGCATTAAATAATCGGAGTCTCTTCTGATTTCAATTTTGCTTCGGGCCATACCCGCAGTTCGGATAATCAAGGACATTGACTCAGGCAATTCAATTGATTCAATAACTTCCCGGAGGCGCTTTCGATCAGCAACATTTGTGATTTTACGAGAAATCCCACCTCCTCTTGCTGCATTGGGCATGAGGACACAATAACGTCCGGGTAAAGAAAGGTAAGTGGTGAGGGCTGCCCCCTTCCCACCCCGCTCTTCTTTCATGACTTGAATCAGCATAATTTGGCGACGTTTAATGACTTCTTGAATCTTATATTGTTTCAAGGGGCGATGGCGTTTGGGGCGGTCTTGAATTTCTTCAACGTCCTCTCCTCCTAAGATTTCAATCTCATCATTGGGGACTGTTTCTTCAATGACCTCTTCCAAGGAAGGAGGCGTTTCTCCTTCTTGAGCCAAAAGCGATTCGCGGTCTTCGATCGGAATGCGATAATAATCAGGATGAATTTCATTAAAGGCTAAAAATCCATGCCTATTGCCACCAAACTCAACAAACGCAGCTTGCAGAGATGGTTCAATCCGGATTACTTTTGCAAGATAAATGTTGCCTTTCAGCTGTTTCTTCGTTGTCGTCTCAAAATCAAATTCATCAAGACGATCGTTACTTAAGATTGCCACCCGTGATTCTTCTGGATGGGAGGCATCGATTACCATTTTTTTACCCATAGGTCCAACTCCATACCTAATCCTCAATCGAGGATTGTTGGCAATCGGAAACTTAGGATATTTCGATTAACTTCCTTTTAACCCCATATATAAAGGTGTGCACAAAAGCGAAAGTTGGCCAAATGAGGGCAAGATATGGTGATGATACATCATGAATACGTATTATCCCTCGAGTTTCTTAGTATGGCCATCGTTTTCAAAATCGAACCTATCGTTGGTTTCGTCATGCATTGTTTCTTCAAAAACTTCTTGGTGATTGACAAAAAATTAGGGCTCTTTCCGTTTCATTTTTACGGCCCTGGAACCAAATCATTGCACCAAGAAACAATTTATATATAATTAGCATACCTCTATCTTTCTCAGGATACAACTTTTTATTTTTTTGGACAAACCAAGGCTTATCACCTCTCAGTTTTCACTCGGTTTTGAAAAATTTCGAATTTCCTTAAGAACAAAGTTGATTTTGCAGATGAGATAAATAACCTCTCCCCATCGTGGGAGAGGTTGCCCTGAAAAATGCGGGTGAGGGGGTATTTAAGCTTCTCAAGCTCCTCAGGTGTGGCATAATAGCATACACAAGCATTGGGGCCTTCAGCTATGTACTTATCGCATTCTGCAACATGTTCCATTTGGCTTTTCCAGTAAACCAATAGGTCAAATGCATGATATTCCTTGCAAGATGCTTCGTATTCCGCTCTCTGGGCTATTACAATCCAACACAAGGCGTTCTTGCGCTTTCGACGCTCCAGGAGTGATGGTGTTCCTCTTCTGTTTACGTGTTCTTTAATCCAATTTAAGCGGTGTCTTTGATTTTTAGATCTTCCCTTTTCCTCATTTTTAACATGATGCGTGACTTGAATTAAAGTTTCATGGATGTCAGCAACTTGGCCATGAAGACCTCCATGAGTCCAAGCTCTACAATGTTTCAGATACTACAGAAATTTTTTTATAGACCTATATCCGGCAACTCTTCTTTGGCAGGGGTTTTGCATAGCCACCCGGTCTCAGGGCATAGGTTCTGGTTATACTCCAGATAGTCCCCGATCCCTTTATCAGTGCACCATTTCTTCATAATCGAAACGACTACTGTAGATGGCTTCGGATTTTTAGTTGCTGAGGTTGCGAGCGTATAGGGGATGCACAGGTAGTCTTGTGCCTGACAGTCTTGTAAGAAGCTCGCCCCGATCGCAAATCCAACGATGAGAGATACCTTAAGAAGTTTTTTATACATGGTTATCTTCCTTTCAGGTATGAGCGAGTTTTCATTCAAAGAGAGCCCAAGATTTTAGAAGTTGCTTTAGTCTTAGACTCTTGTGACAAAATAAACCATTTTAGTTAAGAACACCCTAACTTTCATAGCTTTTTTAATAAACCCGGCATGGATCTATGTGGGATAATTAATAAGAGTTGGGAGAAATTTCTTAGGCTTTTTCCATTTCTTTTGCCATAATGGGAGAGAAAGAAATTAACAGCCATATTCACACCAGTATGCGTTCTGACCTTCTATCGCCTCTTTTCTCGCCCCTCGATCATTTAAAAGGGGTTGGTCCGAATCTTTGCAAAATACTGAAAAGATTAGGTTTGAAACAAGTTGTGGATATGATCTGGCATCTTCCTGCAGGGATTGCTCATTTTCCCTTAAAAGAATCTTTGAGAAATTGTCGGGCCGGGGAGTCCGTGGCCCTTCTCGTCTCAGTTATTGAGTATGAGATGTCTTACGGTGGGCAAAGACGCCCTTTTAAAGTGGTGTGTGAAAGTGGAGGAGACCTTTTAACGTTGACCTTTTTTAAGGCTTATCCCCAATCCATAAAAACCCGCTTGCCCCTTGGAGAAAAACGACTCATCTGTGGGACTATTGAACGATTTTTGGGGGGCTGGCAAATGGCCCATCCTGAGAGAGTTGCTCCTCCTGAGGTTGCTTCTTATTGGAAGGAAAAAAGCCCCCTCTATCCTTTGACCGCGGGCTTGCTTCAATATCAAGCTCAAAAAATTATTCAACTGGCTTTGAAGCGCCTTCCTGACCTACCTGAATGGCTTCCCTCTTTCTACCAGACCTTATGGCCCACATGGAAAAAGGCAATTGAACAAGTACATGCACCACAAGAAGAAAAAGATTTGCTTCACTCTCACCCGGCTCGAGAAAGGCTCGCCTTTGATGAGCTTTTTGCGGATCAATTGGCTTTAGGGTTAGTGCGTGCTTTTCAACCAAAAGGGAGGCCCATTGTTTCAAAAGGGGTCTTAAAAGAAAAAATTTTAAAAGCCTTTGGTCACTCTTTAACTCCGGGTCAAGCAGACGCGTTAAGGGAGATAGAGTTGGATATGGCCAGTTCCAAGCGGATGGTCCGTCTTCTTCAAGGAGATGTTGGATCGGGGAAAACATTGGTTGCCTTCCTTGCCATGGCTCAGGCCATAGAAGCCGGATTTCAAGCAGCCCTATGTGCTCCAACAGAAATTCTTGCAACCCAACACGCTGAAACATTACGAGCTTTAGGAAGCCAGGTGGGGATTGAAGTTGCCCTTTTGACAGGGCGGCAAAAGAAAAAAGAATCTGTTTATGAGGGACTTGCCAATGGAAAGATTCATCTTGTCGTGGGGACCCATGCGTTATTGGAAGAGGGAGTGAAGTTCTCTAATTTAGGATTTGTAGTCATTGATGAACAACATCGGTTTGGGGTTGAACAACGTTTAAAACTTACATCAAAAGGAAAAGCCGTGGATGTCTTAGTTATGACGGCAACTCCAATCCCGCGTACTTTACACCTCACGACCTATGGGGATTTAGAGGTCTCGCGGATTCTTGATAAGCCATTGGGCCGAAAGCCCATTCAAACGCGTATGTTGGGATTAAATCGACTTGATGAAGTTTATGAAGGCCTAAAAAAGCTGTTAGAAGAGGGGCATAAGGTTTATTGGGTATGTCCTCTTGTGGAAGAATCAGAAGTTTTAGATTTAAAAGCTGCAAAGGAACGATATGACCATCTCAAAACTCTTTTTGGAGAAGAGAAGGTAGGGCTTATCTATGGAAAACTAAAGAGCCAAGACAAGGAAACAATTATGAACTCCTTTAAAAACGGGCCTTGCCAAGTTTTAGTTGCAACGACTGTTATTGAGGTTGGCATTGATGTGAGGGACGCGAATATTATTGTGATAGAGCACGCCGAACGATTTGGCCTTTCCCAGCTTCACCAGCTTCGGGGAAGAGTGGGGCGAGGGAGTGAAGCTGGTCGCTGTCTTCTTCTTTACGGGTATCCTTTTTCCGAAATTGCTAAACGGCGCCTTCACATTATGCGTGAGACGCAAGATGGGTTTCGTATTGCTGAAGAAGATCTAGCCCTTCGTGGGGGCGGGGATGTCCTTGGGACAAAACAAAGTGGACTGCCCTCCTATAAACTTGCAGATCCTTTAACGTGCGGTCCTCTTTTAGAAAAGGCTTATGAGGCTGCTCAGGCATTATTAAAAGAAGATCCTCACTTGATGTCTCCCCAAGGGCAGGCAGCACGCCTTCTTCTTTCACTTTTTGGCCAAGAAAAATTAATACGTACGCTGGGGTCAGGATAAGAGCTGTAATTTACGTAACTCGTTGAAATGCATGCTAATTTTCTAGGATACATTTGTTAATTCTCTTGGTTTCTTCAGTTTCTTGGAATATAAAATATACATTTTTGAAAGGAATGCTTGCTTTAAGTAGAATCGTTTATTATTCTATATAAGCTCTCTCCGCTTTGGGAGGCGATTTTAAACTTGAAACAAAAAAAGGAAGAAAAGTATGACTAAAGGAGAACTTATTTCAGCGGTAGCAAAGAAAGCTGGATTAAAAAATACGGAAGCAACAAAAGCTGTTGAAGCTGTGCTCGAATCAGTTATTAAAGCTGTTGCAAAAGGAAATGATGTCCGCCTTGTTGGATTTGGAACATTTTCTGTTGTTAAGCGGGCTGCTCGTCAAGGACGTAACCCAAGAACAGGGGCTCCTCTTAAAATTGCAGCTAGTAAAGCGCCAAAGTTTAGACCAGGTAAAGAATTTAAAAAGGCTGTAGCTTAATTTAAATTCTTTTAGGGGTTTAAAAATAGATAACATACAAAATCTTAAGATTTGATCCATAGGATCATTTCTCACCTATCGGGGAGGGAGCTTATCAGAAAATGCTCCATCCCCCTTTTTATTATCTACGAGATCAGGTCAGGTTTTAAAGATAGAGATGATCATAAGGTCTCTTCATTTCTGTGTTAATGTGGGCTATATAAAGGTTTATGAGGTGTACTGTTTTCACATGTAATGGTCGGGACATTCCCCTGGAGTATAAGCCAAGCCTGCGGGCGAAACGACTTTCCTTACGCTTGTCATCAAAAGATGCTTCTTTGATATTGACGATTCCTTTTCAGACGACGCAGACTCAAATAAATTCTTTCCTTCAACACTGTACACCTTGGGTTCACCGTCAGTTAAAGAGAGTGGAGCCTAAAATTTTGATTGGTCATGGGGAGACTCTTACCCTTCATGGGACTCCCTTTCAGTGTGTTGTTGATCCTTTGCGAAGAAAGCCAGCTCTTTGTGAGATGACAAAGACGCTTTTTCTTTCCCCTCGCTATGGAAAAGAAGATCTTTATGCGGTCTTTAAAAAAGTGGCCGTTGAAAAACTTATGTCTTATATACTAAAGGCTGCATCTCATGTTGGGAAGAAAGTTGAAAAAGTAACGATTAGGGATCCGAAATCCCGCTGGGGGAGTTGCTCGGCAGGAAAAACAATTTCCCTAAGTTGGCGCCTGATTTTAGCCCCACCTGAGGTTGCTTATTATGTGTGCGCCCATGAAGTGGCTCATTTGATCTATATGAACCATAGTAAAGAGTTCTGGAGGGTAGTGGGGGAACTATGCCCAGCCTATCGGACCCATTGCACGTGGCTTAAAATAAATGGCCCATCTTTGATGAGAATTTGATCTTCTTGAAATAATCCAAAAATCCCTTGAAATTTTATGTTTTGATTATTATGTAAATGATAGATTTTGTTAACTTAAGCCAGGAGTTTTAAATGAGTTTCTTTAAACTAATGAGAGCATCGGTTTTTGCTGGGATGAGCCTTACCTCTTCTTTAGCCCTCGGGGTATTTGAGCCCATTACCTCTCTTGATGAAGTTAACACGCGCGTTGGTGCCCTTATAAAACAGGGAATAGCTCGTGAAAAAATAGGGGTCATCTTTGATTTTCACGGTGTTATTGTTAAGGAAGAGGCACATCAACCTAAGCTTACGTTGAAGCCAGAAGCAGAAAATCTCATCACCCAATTAAAAATGCAAAACATCCCCTATGTGTGCGCGACAGCTTGGAATGAATTTAATGATGTTATTCGAGATGGACTTAATGGGCAAAACGGAAGATTACCCTCTCTCTTTAAAGAGTCATTTGAGATTAAAGAGGGAAAAGTTGATATGGGAAAATTCGACCTGGGAAAAAATAATGATGTTCCTTTAGAAGGATATCAGAATGGCAAGTTTGTTGCTTTGAGATATGAGGGAAATCCTTGGTTCCGTCAAAAAGCCTTTGCTCTTGAAAAGGTTTACGGTAATCAATCATTCGACTATGTTTTCGCTGTTGATGATTCCTCTTATAACTTACAATTGATAGAAAAAGATTTCGAAAAAACAATTCATAATAATGGACTTACAAAATTGAACACCCTTTGGTTGGTTGAAGATAGTTTTGCAACCGATCCTTTTTATCAATATAAACTAAATCCTTCGATTCAAGGAGAAGTTGAGTCGATTGAAAAGCAAAAGGATGGTAAAATACGCGTTAAGGGATGGGCTTCAGAAAAAGGAAAGAAAGATCCGCTTCAAGGGGTATCTTTTTCTTATATGGGTGTCAGGTTAGGAAAATGTGATGTTGAAAAGACTCGCTTTGAAGGTCTAATTGAAGCTTATGACTCTGCAGAATACGGTGAGTTTAATCCTCAGAACCTTCAGGTCTTTGGATTCCGTGATGTGAAAGGCACCTGGAATATAAGGGCGTCCAACTTTCTAAAACGGGCTCAACTAAAGCCACCTCCTAAAGTTGAGCAGCTTAAACCTCCACCTAAGGCTGGGCAGCCTAAGCCAGCACCTAAGGAAAATCCTGCTCCTGCGCCAGTAAAGCAAGTAGATCCTAAGGCTACACAGCCTAAACCGGCTCCTCAGGCAAATCCTGCTCCTAAGCCAGCAAAGAAAGCAGATCCTAAGCCAACTCAACCAAAGCCAGCACCTAGGGAAAATCCTGCTCCTACGCCAGTAAAGAAAGCAGATCCTAAGGCTACACAACCTAAGCCAACTCAACCTAAGCCAGCGCCTAAGGAAAATCCAGTTCCTACGCCAGTAAAGCAAGCAGATCCTAAGGCTACGCAGCCTAAGCCAGCGCCTAAGGAAAATCCAGTTCCTACGCCAGCAAAGCAAGCAGACCCTAAGGCAACTCAGCCTAAACCGGCTCCTCAGGTAAGTCCTGTTTCTACGCCAGCAAAGCAAGCAGACCCTAAGGCAACTCAGCCTAAACCGGCTCCTCAGGTAAGTCCTGTTCCTACGCCAGTAAAGCAAGCAGATCCTAAGGTTACACAGCCTAAGCCAACTCAACCTAAGCCAGCGCCTAAGGAAAATCCAGTTCCTACGCCAGTAAAGCAAGTAGGTCCTAAGACTACGCAGACTAAGCCGGCTCCGGAGGTTAAGCAAACCGCTAAAGCTTAAGAAAAAACGGGTCCTGAGGCTGAGCAGGACCCTAAAGCCTGAACAGTTTCCTAAGCTTCAGGATGCGTTAACGACAAGTGCTTCGCTTTGTTTTCTGCAGGGCTAGAGATTGTAATTGAGTGGTTCTTATCCAAATTTAGATTCCTTAGTTTTTTTCTTTGAGTCTTTGATTCGTCCCTGTTTTTTGTTAAACTTTAAAAATGATCCCGGGATCACCGTGTTTTTAGGCATGTATCGTGATACAGAGTGAAGGAAAGAAGCTTTCTGGGAAACTTTCCTTTCTTGCCCGATCCAAACTTGGCTTTAAGAAAAAATCTGTAAAGGTAGCTAGCTTTACTTCACAGATTTTAAGCTTTCAAAAAGCTTTATCTGGGGTGATAATGCAGAAAGAGATCGCGCCAGAATCTTTTCTTTATTATCATCCTATTTGTAGCACTGAATACAGAAAAAATCAAGAAAATAGATGAAATGGCCAATTAAAATTTTCCTTTGTCATAAAACAAAAATTAGATAGTAGGTAGTAATAAAAATTCTTGACAATATATACCGTTATATGAAATATATATAAATCAAATTAAAAATGAGGTGATTTTATGTTAAAAAGTTATTTTTTTCTTGCTTTGTTGAGTACATGCTTTGTCTTCAATAGCGTGGGAAATGCTGGCAGATCGTTTGAAGAGTTTGAGGGAGATACTCTTGTTATCGGGAGTACCCAGCAAAACCATCCCCAGAGGTTCACAATTGATATTGAAGGAGGGGACCTGAAAGTAGATGGGTGGGATCCAAAAGTTATTAAAACCCTTCCAAAAAATAGATTTAAACAAATTTTCTTTGAAAATGTTGGAACAACCTTTTCATGTGTAAGTTGGAATCAACCCTCCCGCAGGCCAGGAGATAGGATTGCGGCTCTTTATGGGGAAGCCCTCTGTGATGGAGGAGAAATTCGTTTTCAGTCCTACCGTTTTGTTTTAGATTATAACCAGGAATACAGTGGAGTAAGAGGTGCTGAGATATATCAGCTGATTAAAGATGATCCAATTACGATTGACACAGACGGTCAAATTAAGTTTGTTAATGAAAAAGAAAGTGCTTTTCGAAAAATCTATACGAATAACGGAAAATTAGAAAACATCTTATCCTTTTCTAATCCAGCAACCCTTATTTGCCAAGAGCTGCAGTGGGGTGGATTTACAGATATATGTGTCACCGTAAGTCCTAAAGAGCATTCTGCCGACAGTAGCCAGGGGTTATTAGCAACTGCTAAAATTAAGAAAGGGAAATCCTAAGTAAAAGGGGCCACCTAGGCCCTTTCTTTTTGGGACAATTTTCAATCAGGTTAAAACCAATATTTAATCCCCGCAGCTAATACTGTTGATGCATCGTGGACGCCATGAAAGGCACCAAACATTCCAGAGCGATGGTGGTAGCGGAGAACAAAAGCCCACTCAGGTGAAGAGGGGAGTGAAAACGTTAATTCTGCCATGACAAAGTTTAAGGTTTTTGCTGATTCATCTCGGCGACGTTTTTTCTCAAGTTTAGGCTTTTGTGTGGCAATGCTTAACCCATCTCCTATAGCAAAAGTTGTTGGGAGAGAGTCATTCCATGGAAAAGACTTCCACCTGGCTACAATGACGATCGGATTAAGCTCAAAATGGGTTTGCTCCCCAAAATGTTGGACTGCTTGACCTTCATATTCAAAGTCAAGTTGATCGTCCCAAACGCTGCCTAGTTTTTTGGCTCCTGCAAGAGCAATAACTCCTGAATCACCAAAATCCGCATCACGAATGATCTTGCTTGACGTTTGGGAGGTTAAAGGACCACTAAAAATGGTAATTGCCCACCCTTTTTGCCACCAAGAGGGTTGAGGCTCTGGGCAATTTTTTCCAGCGAATGCGCTTTGCGTAATAAAAAAGCAGACTATACCTAAAAAATATCGCATACTTATTTTCTCCTTTTATTTTATTGCGGAACGGAAACGCCCTTCCGGTCTGACTCAAAGATTAAACTTCTCGGGTTTTCATTAAGCTTTTCAAAAAATTGAGTTGCCCTTGTGACCATCTCACGTGTCTCATTTAAAGTTTGAAGAAGCTCATAAGAACCTGTTTGTGTCAATGTGTCGAGGGCGACTTTGTTTTCCTTGAAATAAGTTGAAATGTTAGTTGCCGCTTCATCTATTTTTGTGACAGCTTTTTCAGTTGTGTGGCCTAAATTTTCAACTTCCGTATCAAAGGTTCTTACGGCTTTTCTTATGTCTTCAATCAACATTTTTAAAGGCTTTGAACTTTCCGCAAGTTTTTTGGACAAATCCTCAACATTTTTTAAGGTACTCGCTATACGCTCTCTGTTTTCTTCATTAAACGTTGCATTGAAACGATCAACAAGATTTGTGAACTTATTGATCATGCGGGGGAGGGTTGTCATAATTTCCTCGACTCCAGAATAGCGGGAGGGAATGACAGGATACCGTTGCCCTGGCTTAGCTTTCAAAAGGGGACTTTCCTTACCCCCCCCTGAAATTTGGACAAATTTATATCCCGTTAGTCCCTGCATTTCAAGGGAAGCGTAGGCGTCTTCTTTAATGGGGATGGTGTCTTTAATTGCAACTGTAATGTTTACCCGCTCCAGATTCGTGGCATCTAAGTCAATTTGCTTAACGGTTCCAACAGGAACACCCAGGTAGCTGACCGTTCCCCCTAGGGTAAGCCCTGTGACAGACCCTGGAAAATAGATGGTATAATAGTTGATCCTATACTCAAGATCTGATTGGGCAAGCCAGAGGAAAAAAGCCAGAATTCCCGTTATGGATGCTAAGACAAAGATTCCGACAATAAAATATCCAGCACGTGTTTCCATGATTACTCCATCAGACCCGCCATAGCGGCCTTTCCTCGAACTCCGTGAAAATACTCACGAATCCAGGGGTGCTTATTGTTTAATAGTGATTGTAATGTCCCAATCACAGCCCGTTTGTCAACTAGGACAGCAAGTCGATCACAAAGACGCCGGATGCTGTCTAAGTCATGGGTGACCATGACAACTGTTAATTTTAAACTGTCTCTTAACGTGAGGATAAGCTCATCAAAGGCTGCTGCTGATATAGGATCAAGGCCTGCTGTGGGCTCATCGAGAAATAAGATTTCCGGATCTATAGCAAGGGCTCTTGCAAGGGCTGCTCTCTTTACCATTCCCCCTGATAATTCAGAAGGATATTTGTAGAAATCTCCCTCCTCTAAGCCCACCATTTTTAGCTTGATTAAAGCCATCTCGAGAGCCAGGTCGTCTGGCATATGTTCCATATCTTTCATGGGAATTTGAATGTTTTCCCCGACGGTAAGGGAACTAAAGAGGGCCCCTCCCTGAAATAGCACGCCCCAGTGAGATTGAAGGTGAAGTTTCATGATTCTCTCAAGGTTTCCCGTCCGTTTTCCTAGAACCTTGATGATTCCATGTTTAGCTGGAACAAGGCCTAATATAGCCCCCATCAAAACCGATTTGCCAGCGCCAGATCCCCCAACGATACCAAAAATCTCTCCCTCAAATATATCTAGATCTAAATGGTCGTGAATAACCTGATCCCCAAACTGGGTGACAAGGCCACGAATTGAAATAATTGGGTCATTATCAGCCACTTAAATTCCTATTTTTGAAAAGAAAATTGAAAGCAGCGCATCTGCCAATGTAACGAGGAAGATTCCTTCAACAACGGAACGTGTTGTGCATATTCCAACACTTTCTGCCGTGCCTTCGACACGGAGCCCTTCGAAACAGCTGACGATGGCAATAATTGCTCCAAAAAGGGGAGCTTTTAAGATACCTACCCAAAAACCCCCTAAGGTCACTGCTTCTGCAACCCGATGGATGTAAAGTTGAGGGGAGACATCTAGAGAAAAAAAGACCATGATTCCTCCTCCTAGAAGTCCTGCGATATCGGAAACAAAGGCTAAAAGAGGCATCACAAGAATAAGAGCTAAGAAACGGGGGATGACTAAAACGTCCATGGGGCTTAACCCAAGGGTATTCAAAGCATCTATTTCCTGGTTAATTTTCATGATCCCTAATTGAGCTGTGATTGAACTTCCAGTCCGACCAGCAATCAAGATGGCTGTTATAAGAATTCCAACCTCTCGGAGCATAGAAATACTTACGAGGTTGATTGTATAGATTTCAGCTCCAAATCGGCGAAGTTGCTCTTCACCTTGGTAAGCCAAAACGAGGCCAAGTGCAATTGACATAACCGAAATAATGGGAATTGCATTCACCCCAAACCGTTCCATATGAGCCACGATTGATATGAGGCGGAGTTTTTTTGGGTGAAGCAGTGAAGAAAACAAACCAACGACAACTTGGCCTAAGAAGCTAATGAGATCTCTTGCTAGGAATGCTAAATTTACGCTTACCTTACCCAGCTCAACGATCCGTTTCCCTATGTAAGTTTGCGGCTTAGGAAGGTGTTTAAAAGAGGGTTTGTAAGATTCAAGCCGAGAAGAAAGTGTTAGAAAGGCCTCACTTGCGTTTTTCACTTCAACTTGATGCCCCCGTTTTTTTATATCTTGGATCGTTTTATCCAAAAGCCAAATACCGGAAGTATCGAACTCGACGAGCTCAGAAAGGTCAAAAACAACGAATGGTGGAAGCGAGTTCTTAAGGAGATTTTTACAAAGCTTCTCTACATCATTGGCAGATGATGCCTCCCAAATACCCTGAGGTTTAAAAATAACCATTTCATTTTTAGAGAATATCTCTATTTTAGGGGTGCTAATTGCCATATTTTCTCTAATGAAAATTGTTTCCTCTTGAATTGTAATCGAGTATGTTAATGGAAAGTGAGAAAGATTTCAAAGGAATGAAGATAAAACCGAAACGATATTCGGCAAGCCTTGTTTTACCCAAAACTTTAGTTCTTGTTGGTATGATGGGTGCTGGGAAAAGCAGCATTGGATGGAGGCTTGCCCGAAAACTAGGGGTTGCCTTTAATGACACTGACCAAGAGGTAGAAAGAGCCGCAGGATGTTCGGTAGCTGATATTTTTGAAACCTGGGGAGAAAAAGCATTTCGAGATGCAGAACGCCGCGTCATTAAACGACTTTTATCGGGACCGACTCAAGTTATTTCAACGGGGGATGGTGCTTTTGTGGATGAGGAGAGTCGAAAGCTGATTAAAGAGAATAGTATCTCTTTATGGCTTAGAGCTGACCCTCAAATATTATATGAACGGGTTATAAGAAGGGATACACGTCCTCTTCTTTTTGATGGAGATGCTAAACAAATTCTTGAAGAAATGATCGAAAGACGCTATCCCATTTATGGCAATGCAGATCTCATTGTAGAAAGTAATGATGATGCCCATGAAGCAACCGTTGAAAGGGTTATTGAAGCTTTGAAGGAGCATATTTATGATTAGAATTGAAGCCAAAGCTTTACAGTTTCCTCGAAGATACATACACTACCCTTTTGGTTTTAATAGCAAGAAAAAAGCATGAAGATTGTTTTTAGTTTACTTTTTTTCTTGGGCGGGCTTCTCACCCCAGCTCATGCTCAGGAAGATGCTTGGAGTTATACAACAGATGCTGTTCATCCTGGGAAAGAGCTTCAATTGTCTCCTCAAGAGCGCGAACAAGATCTCAATCCTTCAGAGGATACAGATAATGATCCATTCGAGCCCGTAAATCGCGTTGTTTTTGAATTCAACGAATTGGTTGATACCATTTTTCTTGAGCCCCTTGCCGCAATGTATGAGGGAGTCGTTCATGAATTTATACGAGAGCGGGTTGGTTATGCCCTTCGGAACTTAAGTGAACCATTAGTGCTTGTAAATAATCTCCTGCAGGGCGAGCTGGGGGATGCTGGAGAGACACTAGACCGCTTTCTGCTTAATTCGACATATGGAGTAGGTGGTCTTTTTGACGTTTCGACTGACTTAGGCATTCCTTACAAAAAGGAAGATTTCGGCATGACTCTTGCTTCCTGGGGAATGGGTGCTGGACCCTATATTGTTCTTCCCATTTTAGGCCCTTCTAATCTCAGAGATACATTAGGCCGCATTGGAGATTATGGCTTTGACCCTATTAACGTATGGGGTTATTCTGCGGACAAAGAACTCTATTGTGATATTAGGACAGGTGTTCAAATTTTGGATGCCAAAACAGATAATATTAAAATTATCGAAGATCTAAGAAAGAATGCTATTGACTACTACGCGACGATCCGGACATGGTATTCAGAGAGGCGGAAGCATTTGGTTAGAAAAGAATCTGAAGCGATTGAGACACCTCGTCCGGACGAAGATGAATGAGAAATAAGGAAGGATTTTTATGAAGAAAATTATTTTTGCATGTGTATCTCTCATTTTCTGGATACAAGGATGTAACGCCGAAATTGAACCAAAAAATGCCGAAACTTTTATGAAAACAATTGGCGATGAGGTTATCAGCCTTTTAACAGACAAAACAATTACGGATCAAGAGAGAGCAAATCAATTTCGTGAGATTTTGCAAACCCGGTTTAACGTGAAAGCGATTGGGAAATTCGTTTTAGGAAGATATTGGAAACAAGCTAGTGATGAGGAAAAACAAAAATTTTTAGAATTGTTTAAGGAAACGACTGTTGCGAGTTATGCAACCCGCTTCAAAGAGTATACTTCTGAACGATTTGAAATTCTTAACTCTCGAGCAGAGCCCGATGGAGGAGTCATTGTTTCAAGCCAAATAGTGAGGCCCAATGGCCAAGTTATCCCAATTGATTGGAAAATTTTTGAAAAAAACGGTGAGTTGCGGATTTATGATGTTATTTTAGAAGGAATCAGTATGGGTATTACCCAGCGGTCTGAGTATGCATCTGTCATCCAAAAAGGGGGTGGCCGAATTGAAGCTATAAACCAAGCTTTAGAACAAAAATTGACAACGTATCAATAGTGATTTTGATTTTTTAACCGTCAAAGATGTCCGGTTTGGAGCGATTTTTGGAAATGATGGCCGCCGAAAGAGGGGCCGCAAAAGCAACGTTAAGTGCTTATGAAACAGACTTGAGAGACTTTTTGACATTTTTAAAAGAAAAAGACCTTAGCACCGTTTTATCTAAGGATATCCAAGACTATCTTTTCTCTCTAAAAAATCTATCTTCTCCCACGATTGCTCGCAGACTATCCTCTTTGCGTCAATTTTATAAATTTTTAATGAGTGAAGGGGACATTAAAGAAAATCCGACCACTCTTATTGAAGGGCCCCGCTATCGTCGTAAGTTACCCGTTGCGCTTAGCGAAGACGATGTTGAGCGCCTCTTAAAAGGAGCAAAGGAGTGGAGAGGTGTTGAGGGCATCCGTCTTTCCGCCCTTTTAGAGATTATGTATGCAAGCGGGTTTCGGGTAAGCGAGTTGGTTTCTCTACCTTTTGTATCAGCTGTGGAAGTTTTAAAAAGCGAAAAGCCATTTCTTATTGTTCGTGGAAAAGGAGGGAAGGATCGGATCGCCCCGCTTACGCCAGCAGCTATGAGTGCTTTAAAAGATTATGTGCGTGTCAGAGATTCATTTTTACCAAAAAAAACTGATTCTCCCTGGCTTTTCCCGTCTTCAAGCCTTGAAGGGCACCTAACGCGTCAACGGTTTGGCCAACTTTTAAAAGAGCTTGCGGTCAAAGTTGGCTTAGAGCCTAACCATCTTTCTCCTCATACCTTGAGACATGCCTTTGCAACTCATTTATTACGACATGGAGCTGATCTTATGGTTGTCAAAAAACTATTAGGGCACAGCGATATTTCTACGACCCAAATCTATACTCATGTTGTCCAAGATGAATTGACAGAACTTGTCGAGACGTTTCACCCCCTTGCTAAGCAGAGATCTCGTGAGTAACATTTCGATACATCTGTCTGGGAGGTAAAGATTGAAGAGGCTATCCTTCGAAAGAGACCTGATAGGCTGAAAGCTATGAGGATAATTCAAATCTTAATTATGATGGGTCTTTGCCTCATTTCAAGTCAACTGAGGGCTGAAGATATTCCTTCATTGGCATCTGATTTTACTTTCGAAGGAAACCCCATTGGTCCGGAATGTTTTTTCCCTATCGTTTCATCAAAATCACCTTACGAGCCTGTATTTTTAAAGGGAAATGCCTGTCAGGAAAATCAGCAGCCCTATGATCCAGTGAACCTTAAAAAGGGATTTATAGGGTATACGGTTGAAGGGGCTCCTCGAATGATGAAAGCTCCTTATATTTTTTATAAATATCTGGGAAAAACAACCGAGAAAATGCCCTTTGGGCATATAAAAATGCCAGGCTATGATCTTGTGGAAATTCAGTGGTCAGATGGATCAACAGAAAGTGCATCCGGTATTTTTATTGTCGAAAAGAAAGATGAGACTCTCCAATTAATCATGGTTGTAGATAAGGGTGACCGGTGTTTTGGATCAGTTCAAGATGGTCAGTTGAAAGACAATATGCTCTCGTATTCAAAGGAAGTTACGCCTCAGGGACTTGTCGATCTTTTAGTGAAGCCGCATGAGACTAAAAGATATGCTTCGGTTTTTGAGGACTGTGCTGTTTGCTGTATCGGATCCCTGACTTTCAAAGATGGGAATATCGAAGGTATGAAGGTTACAACCACTCTGGAGGACATAGCAAAAAAATTACTTCAAGAAGATCCTTCTTCACCTCAATACTGTTTTGATGGTCTTTATATATTTTTGCTTGCAATGAATCCGGATAAAACATCATTCAATATAGATGAGATTAAACAGTTTGTTGACATAGTTCAGGAACAATGCTTTCCACAGAAAATCTAATTCTCATAGGTTTTTCTTGAACCATGAGGAAGAGCCGTTTAGATTCGTGTTACTGTTTCGGAAGATGAAAAGCTAAAGGGTAAAGAGTAGATGGCTGTAACATTAGATTTTGAAAAACCAATTGCTGAGCTTGAGAGTAAACTCTCGGAGCTTCGTCATCTTTCGTCAAATGGTGAGGTAGATATTGCGAAAGAGGTTGCACGCCTTCAGGACAAGGCAGAGAAGCTTCTTAAAAAGATATATCAAAATCTAACTCCCTGGCAAAAGGTTCAAGTCGCTCGCCATCCAGAACGGCCCCATACGAGTGATTACATCAAAACCCTGATTAACGATTTTACCCCCCTTGCGGGAGATCGGACCTTTGCTGAAGATGCGGCCATCATAGGGGGGCTGGGGAAATTTCGTGGGCACGCTGTGGTCGTTATGGGGCAAGAAAAAGGAAAAGATACAGAGCTTCGGATAAAGCACAATTTTGGAATGCCAAGACCTGAAGGATACAGGAAGGCAGCAAGGTTGATGCAACTTGCTGACAGATTCAAACTTCCCATTATTACCTTTGTTGATACAGCTGGTGCTCATCCTGCCATTGAAGCAGAAGAAAGAGGGCAATCGGAAGCTATTGCCCGCAGTCTTGAGGTTAGTTCAGCTCTTCAGGTGCCTATTGTAACAACGGTGATAGGGGAGGGTGGATCTGGAGGAGCCGTTGCTCTTGCCTTTGCGAATGTGGTTATGATGCTTGAACATGCGATTTATTCGGTTATATCTCCGGAGGGATGTGCCTCTATTTTATGGCGAACACGGGATAAGAAAGAAGAAGCTGCAGCTGCGCAAAAGCTCACGGCTCAAGATCTTAAAGAATTTGGAATTATTGACACGATTATTTCAGAGCCCCTAGGTGGGGCCCAACGAAACCACCAACTTACGATTGAAGCTGTTGGTGATGCGCTTGAAAAAGCATTAAAACCTCTTCTTTATCTTGATGGAAAAACAATTCGTGAACAAAGGCGCGCAAAATTCTTAGCTATGGGGCGGTTGAGTCCAACAAAATAAAACAGTGTCTTTATCTTCCTCAAAAATTGTACATGAGTGGCAAAAAATTAACTACTTTAGCTCATAATTGAAATCAGCTCAGAGACAAAGAACAAAAAGGATTTAAAAATGCACACCTTAAACCCAGATCATTTGAGACGTATTATCAAATTCCTAAATATTGCTGAAAAACTGAAGTGCGAATTGCGCCATTCATGGCTATCCTCTGGACGTAGAGAAAGTGTAGCGGAACATACCTGGCGAATGAGCCTTATGGTTATTTTGTTGGAACCTTATTTAAGCCAACCCATCAATTTAGAAAAATGCTTAAAAATGGCCATTCTTCATGACTTGGCTGAAGCTGAAGTTGGGGATATTCCTGTTTTCGAGACTCAAAGCCTTGAGGCCAAACAAAAGAAATACATCCTTGAGCGGGGAGCAATGGTAAAACTTTGTGACTCTCTTCAAGACCCGATGGGGGAGGAGTTATTTTCTCTTTGGGATGAATATGAAGTAAAGCAAAGCTTCGAGGCCAAATTTATTAATGCTCTCGATAAAATAGAGGTTCATTTACAGCATGTGGAAGCTCCTCTTTCCACATGGACAGAGCCCGAAAGGGATATGCTTTTTCAAGATAAATGGCTGCGGGCGCACTGTCGCTTTGACCCAAGTCTTCTTGTTTTTGCGGAAGAAGTTTTAAATCAAGGTATACAAAAGCTTGAAGAAGCAGGAGAGAATACAGCCCTAATTGCTCATCGAGCTGTGGGGTAAAGGCTGTCAGAAAAATGCCAGGTGTTGAGTGATAAGACAAGATCACCTCATGAAATATTATAATTTTTGTCTATGATAAATTAACTCTCCTACAAGGGGAGGGGTTAAAAGAAGCTCAATCCCCTCCTTAGTTTTCGTGAAATGGTCCTGGTGATAAGATAACTTTTCTTGACAAGTTGAAATATTTCTATAACCTATACAGAACCTGCTGCAAAAGTGTTTGAATGAAGAAGGAGGTTAGAGCGGGAGTTAAAATTGACAAGAAGGGAGGGAAA
>DAIDHR010000028.1 GCA_027459605.1 Alphaproteobacteria bacterium | reverse complement strand
ACTTAGGAAAATGGCCGGTTGGGATGACAGCATCCTTTCCAACATCCTCTCTCAAAAATTTTCATGAGGTGGCCCTGGGGTTGAATTTCTCGTCGCTTGTGGTGTACTAAAACTTATACTTTTGTACTCGAATGTCCCCGTCGCCTTGACTTACTATGGGGTATTTTATTAGAAATTACTCTCGACTCTTTGCAATAATCCCTCAACTTTTTCTTCTATTAATAATTTTTCGAAAAAATTTTCTATTTCTCGTACTTTTTTATTAAATAATTCAACTTCAAAAAAGTCTTTTAAGGGTTTATTTTCTTTTTTAGAATAAAAAATTGAGTAACAATCTATTCCTTTAGAGGAAAAAAATTTAAACATTTTTTTTACATTCTCGGCAGAATCATCAATGTATAGAATTGTTCGTGGTATAATTCCTAGTTTTTTAAATAGCTTGTTCGTAGTAATATGTTTTGGAGTTTGGGCAGAAAAAATTATTCCTTCTTTAAATAAAGGAGCATCTTTTTTAATATGCTTAGAATTCAATGTATCAAAATTCCATGTATCAAGTTCTGGGAAAGTTTTTGAAAAATTAATATTAAAGTTACGTAATGTTTTTACACGTAAATTTGGTAAATCTAAACCTAACTGCTCATTAATAAGAGGATCAAGAGCAGTATTAGCTATACATTTTACTTCTTTTAACTGGAGTTTTTCTATAAGAGCAGGCAATCTTTCATCCATAAAAACCCAAGGAACATGAGAAAGCATAAATAATACCAGCTTATCACCTACTAATTTATTTCTAAAAAAAATTTCTTGGTAAAAATTTTTATATTTTTTTGAAATTTCGAGATAAAATGGCGTATACCCTGTGATTAAAACCTCATCAACATCAAAAATAACGTGGTCTTGAGAACTAAAACGGTTGATTGGTAATGAAAGAATTAATCCGATATCATCGGACTTATAAATTCCGCCCCTGATTGGAATAGAGAATGTAGGAGATAAAAGCTGAATTTCTACAGTTTCAGTAGTAACTTTCGTTTCTCCAGAATGCATATAACGCTTGCAATTTGTTTTGTTAGATTCTTTCTCATCATTCATTGCAGATGCATTTAATATGCCTAAAAAGAAAATTAAAACAAATAAAATAATTTTTTTATATAACATATATTACCTTTTACCGTTTTTTGGAATAAGCCACGTTAAAATTTTTTTTGTTATATCTTTAATAAAACTTAAAGTAGTCAATATATAAATATTCGACTAACTTTTTATCTCTTGTGGTGCTTGACAATTATTATCGCTGGTGAGTAGTAGGAATGTCAATAGAGAAAAGTACAGGAAAACTTCTAGATTTCAACTTGCCTGAATGAGGGCGTTGCTCATTATAGTGTTTAAGTCAATGATCCGCATCTACTTGGATTTCTTCCAAAGAAGAATAGAGCTTTTTACGAAAAGCGATTTCAAAAAACTCTTCTTTCATGGTTTTGTTAAATCTTTCACAAATCCTATTGGTTTGAGGTGAATTGGCCTTTGTTTTAGAATGGTCAATATTCTCAATTCCTAGATAGAGCTGGTAGATACGGCCTACGTCTTTGATATTGCCAACATAATATGTATCTTGAGCTCCTAAGTAGCCAGGGTGTTCAGTTTCAATTTCTCCCAGTGCCTCTCGGCTTTCCTTAGCTTTTTCCAAAGCAATAAGCTGACCCTCAGTGAGAATAATTCCATCCTGAGCGACTTTAGCTTCTAATGCTTTCAGGCGTTTTTTAAAGGTCTCTAAATCATGCCTCAGCCAAACAGATCGTACTCCACCTGGGGAGATGATAGTTCCTTTTTTTGCCAGTTCATTAGAAGCCCGCTGCTGACCATAAGCAGGAAATTGAATTGCTATCTCAACAACAGCCCGCTCCACTGAGTCCGCTACACGGTTCTTAAGAATGGGCTTCTTTCGGCTGATCTCATAAAGAGCCTCTTCCCCTCCTGCCTCATACAATTCCTTAAAGCGATAAAAGCTGTCTCGGTAATAGCCCATTACCTTGCAGGCTTGGCTTACACTCCCTAACTCCTTTGCCAGCTCTAATAGTCCAAGCTTTGGTTTTAAGATTTTTTCGTTCATTGTAGTCATATCTACACTCCTTATTATTCTGTGTATCCCTTTATACCAGGGCCTTTTAGTTCTTGGTAAAAAATAGTAAAATCTCTTCTAAAAACAGGAGGGATAAAAATATGAAACTATGGGATTGCTTAGATAAGCTAGAGGACCCGCGGAATACATCTGGACGCAGATATAAGCTGGGGCCAATTTTGAAATTGCTCTTGGCAGGTCTTTTAAGCGGACGTCAATCACTGGCTCAAATCGTGTTATGGGGAAGAAGTTTAAGCCGAGGAGCTTTAAAGCTTCTTGGTTTTGGAAAGAATGTACCTTGTGTAGCGACCTTATCGAATTTGCTAAGACGGCTCGAGTTAGAAAGCGTTGAGAAGCAGTTGTCAATCTACACCCTTAAAGGACAAACTCTCTTGCCCGCAGGAACTCATTTAGCTTTGGATGGAAAAACTCTGAGAGCAACCCATGAGGAAGGAGTTCCTTTGGTGCATCTTCTTTCTGTTTTTGCAGTCAATTTGCAAGGAGTTATAGGCCACGTTCGCATGAAAGCAGGAGAGAATGAGATTACAGCTGGGTTAAGGCTTTTAGCAGAGCTTCCCCTTGAAGGGACTATTGTTACAGGAGACGCAATTTTTGCCCAAAAAAAGTATGCCAACTCATTATAAACAAGAAGGCAGATTACCTTTTTACTTTGAAAGACAATCAT
Source organism: Alphaproteobacteria bacterium (assembly GCA_027459605.1). Lineage (GTDB taxonomy): Bacteria > Pseudomonadota > Alphaproteobacteria > UBA9655 > UBA9655 > UBA9655. The sequence continues at coordinate 25,663 of DAIDHR010000028.1, read as the reverse complement.
CGAGCCAAAAGGAGAGAGTTTGCCTTGCAATTTAGAATTAAGCCTTCTGCCTCCTTAACCACTGTTGATAAAGGACATGGACGAGTTGAAGAGAGGACACTCAAAGTTATGCCAGTCCCCAAACATCTAAAGGAATGGCCAGGTATTAACCATATTTGCCAGGTGACTCGAAGCCGATGGGAAAAAGGGAAAGAAACAAATGAGACTGTTTATGCCATAACAAGCTTAACAGGAGAAAGAGCTTCTGCTGAAAACCTGCTTTTACTCAATCGTAATCACTGGGCTATAGAGAATCAGCTGCATCGAGTAAGAGATACAACCTTTAATGAAGACAGATCAACCCTTCGTAAAGGATCTTCCCCTCAACTGATGGCTTCCCTGCGCAATACTGCCATTCAAGTTATCAAAAAGGCCAACTTAACCCCTGCCCATGCCCTTCACTTAGGATCAAGATTTCCTAAGCAAGTTCTTAAACTCATTATGGAGAACTAAAAGGCCCTGAAGTGGAGTGACGAACATATATCAGACCTCTTAAATGCAGCTGTTTATGGCTGCGGGCCCCAATGGTTTTCGTGTGCTTCTCGTCCTTATCACTGGACCGACCTTTAAAGGCCCTGCGTTTGCTCAGGTTTTCAAGAAGCGGACTTTCTCCTGTGTGCCATCTTTTTTATCCAGGCAACTCCTGGGCTGGAACGGTTAAACCTCCTTTACTCGCTTTCTTGCTTATTGTCTTTAGAAAGCGGGTTGATAATCTTGTTCTTTTGCAAGTAACGCCCAAAGAACGCGCGCATTCTTATTGGCTAAAGCAACATAGGCTTTATATTTTCCTGCGCGGGCAATAACGCCTTTGAGCCATTCTGGCCGTCGTGCCATGTTTGTAGTTGCAGCGCGGGCGCCATGAATGAGAAGTGTTCTTAAATAGCGGTCTCCTCGTTTACTCATTCTACCAAGGACGGTTTTACCGCCACTGGAGTGTTGTCCCGGAACGAGACCAAAATAGGCTGACATTTGACGGCCATTTTCGAACTCTTTTGCGTCCCCTACAGCAGCTACAAGAGCTGTTGCTGTTAAAGGTCCAACACCTGGGACTTGGATAAGTCTTTGGCATATTTCACTTGCCTTGCAAATTGCTTCAATCTCTGCATCCAGCTCTTTTACCCTTTTGTCCAGTTGGCGAAGTTCCTCATAGAGATTATTTAAGAGTTTCCTTCCTAACGCTGAGAGGTTTTGATTTTCCTCATCACTAAGAAGCAGAGGAAGATATTTGTGTACATAGCGGATGCCTTGAGGAATGATGTGACCATATTCACTCAGCAGTCCGCGTATCTGGTTTGCTAAGGCTGTGCGCTCACTGATCACTCTCTGGCGAACCCTGTGGAGTGCCTGGATATCTTGCTGCTCAATGCTCTTGGGAGCAACAAAGCGCATCGTTGGTCGCTGGACAGCCTCACAAATGGCCTCAGCGTCATTGAAGTCATTTTTATTCGTTTTTACATATGGCTTCACATATTGAGGATTCATCAGTTTAACCTCATGCCCATAAGAAGCAAAGAGACGAGCCCAATAGTTTGATCCACCACATGCTTCCATTCCAATAAGGCAAGGCGGTACATTTGCTATAAAGGGCTCTAGCTTCTTTCTGGTTAACTGCTTCTTCATTACAACGTTTCCCTTGGTATCCATGCCAATCAGGTGAAATGTGTTCTTGGCAAGATCAATGCCGAGTGTTTTAATAGCCATGTATGGATCCTCCTTTTTTATTTACCTAACAGCCTTCAGTTTAGCTCATGCTTGGCTGAAGAGGTAGGGTCCATACCATTACTGAAAATCTAAGCGTATACAAGGAAAATTGAGCTGCGTGAATGTAAGGGATAAATTGAGTTTTTAGGGTATGAAAAAAGTGAGTCAACTAAAAGAACTTACAGAACTAAGTAAATTCAATAATTTTTTTAAAAAAGGAAAGTTTTTAACCTATTGATTTTACTTAAATCCCAATGCGTTTGCCATGCTCCCTCTGGTGGTGGACTACTAAAGTTTGACAATTCCGTGAAAAGAAAAAAACTTCCTTATTTGTGATGCGTTCAAAAATCACAAATAAGAAGAATTCTAATGAATGACTACAATAGCCCATTTCACACGAAATGGGAATTTAAATATCACATTGTCTTTATACCTAAATACCGCCGTAAGACTTTATTTGGGGTTATAAAAAAGCACTTGGGCGTTATATTTCATGAGCTCGCTCGCCAAAAGAAATGCGTAATAGAGAAAGGACACCTAATGCCTGATCATGTGTATATTTTGATATCCATTCCACCAAAATATAAGGTTTCAGAGGTTGTTATCTTTATAAAAGGCAAGAGTGCTATTCAAATAGCGCGTCAATTTATGAATCGAGAAAAAACTTTACAGGCTACCATTTTTTGGCTTGTGGTTACTTTGTCTCAGGAGATCTTTCTTGGCAAAAAACAAGATTTTTTCTGATGATGATAATTTGATGATAGTAAAATTTTGAATAAGATGTCACCATAAACAAACCGTTTGTTATCAATATATTAATGTCGAAAATAAAATTTATCAAAGAAGACTCTTAATCAGCGGGTCGCAGGTTCGAATCCTGCAGCGCCCACCAGGAAAATCAAGGGTTTTAGAGGGGTTGAGGAAAAGCGTGAAAATCGTCTAGGTAGCACATAGGTAGCATTTGAGTATGCTTAACATTTCAAATTCTTTGATGTCACAATTTTCAAAAACTATCATTTTAAAACGAACACTATATGAGAGTGATCCCTAAATCTGAGGTCAGCAAACGAGAGTTTAAATTAGATTTTGTGCATATTCATCTGTCCAGTTTAACGGATACAGCCCACATCAATATGATTTTTTTTACATCTACAACAGAATTAGCTAGAGAAGCTTGCAGCAAAAATTTATCGTGCATTAATGGCTCAAATTTTTTATAAAACAACATCTTCTATTCTTCTTGAAGAAAACACATGAGAGGGGAAAGGGACATTCAACCTTACAATTTGTTTAATTAAATTAATTTTTATAAAAAAGAAAAATAAATGCATATTAATAATACAAACAAGGTGCGAGTTTTTATTTTAAAGATGCTTCGCCAATTTCCCATGGCGATAGCTGTAATGACAGTTGTTGTTATTATTAATTCGATAGATTTATCGCTAAGACCCTATATCCTCAAGATTATATTTGACAAAATTGCAGATAATCCTCAAGAACTTATTTTTAGTTACGTAACTTCCTCAGTCATTTTTTATCTATTTCTATCAGTTTTAATGGCTAGTATTTCTAGAGTATATGGATATTTTATTGAAATTAAGATGATTCCAAATTTGCGAAAAAATATATCTCACTCATGTTTTAATATATTATTAGATCAAAGCCCTAGTTATTATCAAACTGCTTTTTCTGGAAGTTTAGCTAATAAAGTTAACGATTTAACAAATAACATCCCAGAAATTGTTCAGATATTTTTTGATCGCTTTTTTAGTAATACACTAACTCTTGTTATTGCCGCTTATACCCTTTGTCAGGTGAATATAAAATTTGCATTATTGATGATCACATGGGTAACTTTGTTAGTTCTTGGTTCAATTTTTTTCTCTAAGAGAATCGCTCATCTTTCAAGTATATGGTCTGAACTCAATTCAAATGTGACAGGTAAGATGGTTGATGTTTTTTCCAACATTTTATCAGTTTTAGCCTTCTCAAGAAAAAAGCAAGAAGAGAAGGTATTTTGTGAAACATTAGATGAAGTTGCACATGCAGAGACAAATCTGCAATGGTATTATTTCTGGATTTGGGGTTTCTATGGGTATTTGTTTATAATTATACAAGGACTTAACTTTTACCTCCTTATGAAAGGGAGAGAAAGGGGATTAATCAGCGTTGGTGATTTTGTACTTGTCTTAACAATTAATATAGCGATTGTTGACTTGTTTTGGAACTTTGCCAGACAAATATCCCAATTTTCTAAATTATTTGGTAGAGTTTCTCAGGCTTTAAGTTCGATTGTTGTCACTCCTGAAATTAAAGATAAAAAAGGAGCCAAACAAATTCAAGTGTTAAAGGGGGAAATCGTTTTTGATAACGTTCAGTTCTTTTATAAAGGTGCGGATCCTCTTTACCAAAACAAATCAGTTACTATCTCTTCAGGGCAAAAAGTAGGACTAGTTGGTTTCTCAGGTGGTGGAAAATCAACTTTTGCAAATTTAATTCTAAGGTTTTTTGACGTTACTTCTGGACGTATTTTAATTGATGGGCAAGATATTCGGGACATAACGCAGACTTCTTTACGTGACAAAATAGGTATGATTCATCAAGACCCATCCCTTTTTCATCGCACACTCATGGAAAACATTCGATATGGTAAGTTAGAAGCAACAGATGAAGAAGTAGTTGAAGCAGCAAAAAAGGCCTATGCTCACGAATTTATTTCTGTTCTACCACACGGTTATAATTCTTTGGTTGGAGAACGGGGAATCAAACTATCTGGGGGACAACGCCAACGAGTTGAAATAGCTAGAATAATACTTAAAAACCCGCCCATATTGATTCTTGATGAAGCAACCTCCCAACTCGATTCAGTTACAGAAAGCTACATTCAAAGGGCTATATGGCAACTTATACAAGGCAAGACAACTATTGTGATTGCTCACCGTCTTTCAACGTTGACTCGTATGGATCGCATCTTAGTTTTTGATAAGGGAATGATTGTCGAGGATGGGACTCATTTAGAGCTTCTTGCGAGAAACGGCCTATATAAAACCTTCTGGAGCACTCAGCTAGGAGGGTTTATGGATGAGGAAGTTCGGCAAGAAAATATCAATATGCAAATGCCTTAGACTATGTGAGAGTATATTCTTAAAGTTTCTCATACTTTAAACTTTTCTAAACAACGCTCATCAATAAAAACTGCAGGAAGCATTTTTACATTGGTAAAGTAAGCCTTAAAAATTCTATGCATACCATCTATAAGCTCAAGGGTATCTTTCACCACAATAATAGGATGATCAAGGTCAGCTTGAGTGACACGATGTTTATGTTCAGGGCTAACCTCAAGAAAATCTATATTTCTTGTTAAGGATTCCCCTTCACTCCAGGTTGGTAAATACATATAATGGTGAAAATCTTCTGAACAAACAAACTCGACTTTTATTTTTTCTTTTGAGATCCAGGCGATTATCTTATCTACGTCAAAAGTTCCTTGTTTATTAGTAAAACAATTTTTTACCATTTATGCAGATACCCTTTGAAGGTTTAGAGTTTTTTGATAGCTATCAATTAATCCCTTGCTTATAGGGAGCAAGTTTTGATTATTGCATAGAGTCTCTATTCCATTCATCAATTTTTCATAAGTAGATATCACTTCAGTCTTGGCGCGATCCTTTTCCTCAGTGTCTGTTGCCGATTTATTAACGTAAGCCCAGTAATAGTAGAGCTCGTGGAATACATATACAGCATGAAATAGCGCTGATACAGGCCTTGGGTCTTCTTTCCAAGGAGAGGAAACATAAGGGAGATTGCTAGAAACAAGTTTTAAAGAGTTCTCCAGCATATAAAGCTTTTGATGACGATGCTCATGTAAAATGGATTCTGCAATTGTGTATGGGCTCGCTTCTTTTCCCTTGCTTAAAATCGAAACAAACAGCGCCCCTGGAACCATGTTGTCACTAAATGAAATAAAATTGTTCTCTTTTCCATCATGATTTTTTATAAGAACAATAACGGGAGAAATTAAAAGTATTTCATTATAAATTTCTAATTTGTACTCTCTAATAATTTTTAAGGCAGCTTGAACAATGTGCTGTGTCTTTTTAAGAGTTGATGGATCTTCCAAAACAACTTTCGAACCAAATGACTTTGTTAACCATAAATCATTGGGATTAATGTTTGGTGATTTGAAAGTATCCATATGGTCTTTAATGAATTCAAGATAAGAACCATCAGCTGAAATTATATTTCCATCAAGATCTTTGAATTGAAGTCCTTTAGATCTTGTATTTATAACCTTAGCCCAAACATGGGTTGAAGGATAAAGGCTTATTTGTTTTAGCTGGGTTTCCTCGAGGCGTTCAAAAAAATTTATGGTTTCTTTTGAGCAGAAAGAGTCAGCCTTTATGAATTCGAAAGCCTTTTTAAATTCTCGAATATTGTGTTCACACCATTCTTTATAAATAATGTCGAAATCGGGGTTGAATTTTTTAGCTTCACTGAATTTGATAATATCAATTTGTATTTTTGGGGACTGGTCTTTCATAACAGTAGTGGCAGGTTTAAGAAGAGAAGTAGATCCTGGTAAGACAACTTTATGCTGAACATGAGTAATGAGCGAGAGCATTTCATTGCAATAAATAGTAGGATTTTTAAATTGAGTTCCATCAAAACGATGAGGAACAGATCCTCCACCACATACACTGACAACGGGACAAACTTGGCACTTTTGACACAGTCCTTCGATATCTAATAGCTTCCTGTGAGCGTTTATTTTTTCACACTGTACCACCTCAGCGATAGAAGAATTGAACACATTCTTATTAAGGTTACTTTGCCCTTCTTGAGTGATTTTTAGCACATCTAAATCATGATAGGATCCATCAGACTCTATGCTCAGTAAACTTATATCCCCAAAACCAAATGAATCTGTGCGAGGCTTGTATCCATAACTGGATAAAATCAAGTTATCAAAGAAGCGAATTTTTATGTGTGAATAGTTTTCCACCCAAATATCAAAAGCATCAATAAGCCATTTAGTATATAAATTTGGATTCTCATTTCGTTTTGGTGGAGTTTTTACATAATTTGCATCAGGCAAGAGAAGATCAAGAGCTGGTGGGTTGAGTTCATTGAAAAACTCAAGAAGTGTTCTAGGAGAAACAACCGGATCAATAACGGCTATAACACCTGTAAAAATTTTTGGATATTTTTGGAGCAGATGATAGGCTTCTAAAACTTTATCAAAACTTGAATTTCCTTTAGGAGTAAGACGATGAAGATCATTTGCCTCTTTTGGACCATCAAGACTAAGGGATATTGTTATTCCCTCTTTCTGAAATAGATCAAGGTCATCCTCTTTTAGCAAAACTCCATTTGTTTGAATGGAAAAGTCAACTTTCGTTGATTGTGGAACCTTATCTTTTATCAATCTTTTAAAGTTCACTAATCTAATAGAGTTTAAAAGTAAGGGTTCTCCGCCATGAAAAATAACTAAAACAAAATCTAGTTTTTTCTCCTGAACATACTCCGCAATACGCGTCGCAACTGCTTCCTGGGTATCTGTTGACATCGCGCTAGGTAAAGATTTCCAGCTTTGATCCGCATGGTTAAATACATAGCAGTAATCACAATTTAGGTTGCATCGTGCTGTAACTTTAATTAAAAAGCTTGAAATTCTAGGGTCTGAAACAATCTGCATTTTTTATCCATTATCCTTTGTTAATATCCATAACGCATTTTTAATAAAGATTTTCCTTAAGACATAATTATGTTTTTCTCGTTGATGTCTCTCTTATACAAAAATTGTTCCCAACTCATTTCAAAATATAACATATTTCCTATCTCACGGCTCATCTCATCATTATTTAGATCTTCTTTAAGAATATTTTTCATACCCATTCTAGAGAGTAGACGCTGAGAAGGGAGGTTGTTTAAATCACAAATAGCTGATATCACTCCAGAAAAGCGATTTCTTTTTATCTCGTAAGTTTTCTTGTTAAATTGGATATGATTTGGTCCTTTTTCATGAAAAAGCATCGCAAACTCACAAGCGATTTTAACACTTTTTTTACCAAGCCCCCCACCCCAATTTATAAATCGATGAGACTCTCCTTCTAATTGCAAAAATTTTCGACCTGGTTTGATGTAATAACTAAGTTGACGGTCTGTCTGACGAAATCCATCTTGAATTTTAATCAGGCCTAAGACTTCTTTTTTACCTAACTGACTTATTTTTGAAAGTACAAATTGAAAAACGGACTCATTATTATTTGAGCGAAGCAAAAGCTTTTTCAGTTCCTCTTTTACATTATGGGGCTGTGGAGGTTTTTTGTCACCATTAAGTTTCCAAAGAGGTTCACAACAACGTATCTTAGTAAGAGACGAGATATCATCTAATCTGAGAAATCTTAATTCATATCTTTTTTCAGAGTGATTTATATCATGTTTGTGCGAAAATGAGATAACTACTGAATCCTCATTGAGATCCACTTGATCGCAATCATTTAAAAAATAATTTATTTCATTCATATGAGGCTCGTGATGTTATTTTTTAATATAATTTCATGTGATTATTATTTTATGAGACGAGCAAATAATTGCCTGCCAAAATCTGTAATATAAGGATTATTTAATGCTGACTTTGTCATCTCTAACTCATTTGAAATTGTATTGCAGCGTTTAATTAAATATGACTTATCAAAAGGTGACAGATCTACAGAGCAATCTAGAATCTGCTCGAAGAGATTAAAAAGATTTTTAAAAACAAAAGCTCCATGTATAATACCTTGTAAGCGTCTGTTTTCTTTCTTCCAAGGAGAGTAGATCGTAGCTGTCTCATTTTCTGATGAATCAGAAAGAGGGAATTGATGCTCCATTGTGGTTAAGAGCAAGTGAAGAGCCTCATGATATACTGATTCCAAAAGCCTAAGGGAGATGTTTGCCTCATGAGGCAAGGGAAACGATGTAAAAATTGAAAATGGGAGAGACGGATCTGAATGGCTTGTGTCATGCCCTTCTCCAGAAGCATAAATCGGGTGAATATTTTTGACAAAAGTCTTTATAAGTGCATCTTGCTTTTCAAAGCGATTAAGAAGATTCATTGCACTTAGAAAGGTTTCTCTAAATGATTCCTCATGTTGAATAAAAAAGTCCCTTTTCAACGGTTTAATAGAAATTCCTTGATAGGATTTTTTTAAATCAAATAAAATAATACTATATGTAGAATCACCACATATCCATTCTCTTTCTTCAACGATATTAAAATTTTTCCATATGATTGATGTACAGTATTTTTCAATATTTGTGTCATAAGATTTTTCAAAACTTTTAACTGCGACCTTATGAATCTCATCTATATAATCAAAAAATATTCCATCAGCAAAATTATTCGCGGTACTCTGACTAATCACTTTTTGATTTTCTCCTTGAGTGAACAAACAAATGTGTATCGTGAACCTTCATGAACGGAAGAAACAGCATGATATGATTTTTTGGAAATAGCGAACATGATTCCTGTATTGTGATTTGGATTAATAACTTTATGTATATCCTGTGGATTGTCACTATTAAACAAAATTAAATACCCCCCATTAACAGAATTATTATTTAGCTGAACGATTAATCTATGTGTTTCCCCATCCTGTAAATAGTCATTATGAATTCTTATGGTTTGATTTTTTAACATCTTATGGAATGCAATTTTTAGATCATTTTCAAAAACTGTATTAAAAAAATTTTCCATCTTCTTTTTTATAATAGACTTGAAATATAAACTTTTAAGTTGTTCCGATATGGGATGGTTATTTTTTATGTCTTCTAAGCTAAATTCCCACTGCTCGTAAAAATCAGTTTCCTTTAAAAACCATTTTGCATCATTTTCTAACCAAAAAAGGATTTCTTCTGCAAATTTGGGGGAAAAAGCTTTTGTGACGCAATAATAATTGAAAGGGAGTTTTTCTGACCCCGAATCGATAATCTCTAAAATAGCTGAATCATCATTAATGCTGGACATGTTTCACAATTCTATTTTCTTCTAATTTATTTTTTAAATAACTAATAATAAAAATCTGATCATTGCAATAGATGGATGGATTGTCATAGCCATTTTCATCCTTCCATCTATGCAACAGCATTGTTGCGCCACACACATGTAGGTCTTTACATGATAAACACTTTTCAGAAGTAGGAGTCTGCATCGCATGATAATTAACGAACTCTTTAGATTCCAACAGGTCACAGAGTGTAGAGGTATGGATGGACCAATTTTCTTTAAATCTATCAGCTCCCTTATAGTTGCTCTTTAGGGTGTCATTTTTTGTTATTGATCCATCAGTATCGATAATTACAATTCCAAAACTATTAATTCCTAAACCTTCCTTTGTACTTCTTCCCCCCATTAATAATTTTAGTAAATCATCTAAAATGCGAATTTTTATAGGATTCTGATCTTGTATGTAAATTTCTGATAATTCAGCAAGCCATTGACCATACTCAGTTGATGTAAATGATTTTTTATAGGTTGGCAAACGAGAGTGATTTCCATCACGATATAAAAAATCAATACTAGGCGGGGACAAAGTTTTAAAATATTGGTAGATTTCATTTGGATTTGAATTAGGGTTAATAACACTTAAAATTCCTGCGAAAATTTTTTCTCTTCTTGGATGTTTGTTTAATAATTGAATGGCATCTTCAACTTGCTTGTGCGTACCCTTTCCCTGAAAATTTATTCTTTCTTCGTCATGGATGTGAGCAGGACCGTCGATACTCACAGATAACTCCGCGTTGAATTCTGCAAAAATATCTAAAAACGAAGGTGTAAGTAAGATACCATTTGTCTGTATTCGGATTGGATAACGTTCGTCTAATGCTTCTCTAAATAAGGATAATATCTTAGATAGTTTTTTCTTGCCCAACAATAACGGCTCTCCTCCATGGAGAGTTACAGCAAAAGGGGTTGATTGTTTTTTTACTAAATCAACAAAAGACTTTTTTATTTTTTTAAGGGTTTCATCGCTAATAATCTTTTCTAAAAAACGCCACCTGTCGTCACCCATATTATAAACATAACAATATTTACAATTTATATTACATCTGCTGGCAACTTTTATAAGAACTGTGTCTAAGCCTATCATACTAACAATATTACAGCAGTAGTTATTAAACTACTGCTGTTTCCTTTGCACTTATTAGATTAACGATTGTGTCTGTGGTGAGTTCTATCAAAAGTTACAAAATAGTCCTCAGATGCATTTGCAGCTAATTCTAAGGATTCATTTTTAATTTCTTCGGCTAATCTTTGAAGAAGAGGACTGTTTGTTGCGGCAAATAACGTACACGATGTATCAGTCGGCGATTTTTTATTCATATTTGTATTATTATTTTCTACAGAACATTTCATTATTTCCTCCATATATAGTTTTAATCATTAACAACAATCTACCTTATTTTTGAGCTAGATTGTAATGCATTTTATGTCATATTTTTCAATCAATTTAAACTTTAATTTTTGTTTAATCAGTTTCATAAACCTTGTTATCATAGATGCAAAGACAAATGAGCATACTTGAAAGGCTGTTTCAAAGATTGGCTCTATTATAGTGTAGTGGGGTAGAAAATTTGCGCACCAAGAGGATTGAGTCCACCCAAGATTGTAATTTGCGGTGGCTTTATAATAGGGTTTAAATCCACACATTTGGCATTCGATTTCTGAATGTCGATTATTTTAGGTAAGGGCCGGGAACTAATGGGATTCGTCCTCACAATCCTTAAAAAGGCATATAAACTTAACACATTTGAAACTGATTTTTATTTTTGTTCATGCCAATCTCTTTGATTATACGGGTTTATTTAACCTCCATCATACCTCTTAAATTAGGCTGAGTATACTTTGTAATCAGATTAATTTTAGGCCCATTGTTTATGAATTGCTTTCTATCACTTGAATAGATGCCCTATGAGGCTCCAATACTTCTTTCAATTTTTCCACTTGAGTATACCCTTCCCATTCTTTTCTGAGGGCATTCCATTTGAGACCAAGTGATTTGAGAGAGGCTCTGATTTCTTCAGAAGGTTGCGTTTCAAATTTGACAATGACCGGTGATCCTCGCTTCCGCGAGGACAAGCTTTTCTCAGATGCAAAAGCTGAACCTCCCTTATGGGCCCAAGCGTCCATTTGTTTTTTGTCTGATTCTTTTTCTTGTATAGAGAGGAAGGCTCCAAGGAGAGTATTAGCAGGCCAGTCTTTGAGGTTTGCTTTTTCAGCGAGCCCTCCAATTTCGATGAGTCTTCGGGTACGCTTCTTTCTCTCTTGAGCATTAAGTGAGACTTCAAGCTGTTTGAGCTTATTTTTTCGTTGTTCAATATTTTTTCTGCGTTTTTCAAGAATGTTTGTTGTTGTCACGTGAACCTCCAATGGAAAGTCTGTTTGAGTTTTGTGTATAACAAAAATTAAGATCTTTGAAAAGATCTTAAGAATGAAACTCGCGCACTACAAGAAATTTTTAATAAAATTGACCAATAGAAATACGCCAAAGGCGTTATGGAAGAATTCTTTGAATTCTGACTATACGCAATATGTGTTGTAACCAACACTGCTTTATGATAGGATCATCTTAAATAAAATCTATGTGATAAATCATGGCCATTCAATTTGCACGCTGTCAGTATGTCTCAAGAAGTACGGGAGGAAATGCCTGCCGTAAGGCGTCTTACAATCAGCGAGAAGAATTACGATGTGAGAGAACAGGAGAAGTCTTTTCCTTTAAGGAAAGAGGCGATAACGTTCATCATGAAATCATCTTGCCAATTGGGGCCGATGCTCGGTTTATTGATAGCGCTGTGCTTTGGAATGAGGCTGAGAGATGTGAGAAGCGGAAAGATAGCCAGGTGGCTAAGGAATTCGTCATTGCCCTTCCTGATAATAAGGAAATCACCTTTGAAGACCGGATTGAGTTGAGTCGGATGTTTGCGAGCATTTTTGTTGAGAAAGGGGTTGCTGTTCAACTCGACATTCATGAACCTCATGATGGAGAAAAAAACTGGCATACTCACTTTCTTGTAACCACTCGGAGGTTTTCAGAAGATGGACAAACCTTTTTTTCAAAAAAGGCAACAGATTTAGATCCGGTCTTCCGCAATGGCGTTGTGGTCGAGGCAGATGTGTGGGGAGAGATTTGGCGGGATTTACAGAATACTTATTTTGAGGAAAAGGGGTATGACTTAAGAGTTGATCCCATAGGAATTGTTCCCCAAGAGCATTTAGGGCCTGTGAGAATGCGTCATCATATGAATGAAGCTATTCAAAGATCTCAAATGCTTCAGGTAGCGAATGAAAAGCTTTCTCAAGATCCAGTAAACGTTATTGAGGCTTTGACTCAGAATAGAGCTATTTTTACCACCAAAGACTTAGAAATCTTTCTAAACAAACATGTGCCTTTTCCTGAAAGGGAAGGGCTTTTAAAGAAAGTTTTAGATCATGGAAGCATTATTCCTTTATATGATAAGGAAAATGGAAAACAGACAGTCTTTTACACGACTCAAGAGGTAAGGGCTGAAGAAGAAAAACTTATTCGTTTTGCAGATCGTATTGCAGGTGAGCCGAGAGAAAGTCTTGATTATTCTGTTCCCGCAGATACAGAAATTAAGCTAAGTGACGAGCAACAAGCTGTTTATGACCATTGTGTCAACTCAGAAAAAAATCTTTGTATTGTTCAAGGACGAGCTGGAGTAGGGAAGAGTACAGTTTTAAATCCTATTCGTATGGCTCATGAGGAAAGAGGGTATCGGGTTTTAGGGCTTACGCCTACCCATAAGGTGGCTCAGGAGTTAAAGGCCGATGGCTTTGAAGAAGCCAAGACGTGTCATTCCTTTTTGTTTGCGTTTAAGAACAAGCGAGAAACACTTAACTCCAATACCCTTGTGGTTGTGGATGAAGCAGGAATGTTGGGGACAGAGCTTTCTGTTGAGCTTTTCCATACTATGAAAGCAAGTGGGGCAAAGCTCCTTCTTGTAGGAGATGATCGGCAATTAAGTGCTGTTGCACGGGGGGGAGTTTTTGGGCATCTCGCAGAGCGCTATGGAGCCATAGAGCTTCAAGAAGTGAGACGCCAAACCATTGATTGGCAGAAAGCAGTTTCTGAGGATCTTTCCAAGGGAGATATTAAAAATGCGGTTTCTCTTCTTGAGGAACACAAAGCCATTCAATGGAAGGATACAAAAGAAGATGCCCTTTCAGATATTCTTAAAGACTGGGCTAAGGAAAGTCTCGCCAATCCTCAAGGAATACAACTCATACTCGCCCAACGGAACATCGATGTGGATGCCCTTAACCAAGGCGCTCGAGACATTCTCCGTGAGCAAGGGCGGTTGGGAGACCTCGAGGTCACCTGTGTGACCCAAAGGGGCAAAATGAGCTTTGCTGAGGGAGATCGGGTTCAATTTACAAAGACAGATAAAACCCAAGGGCTTTACACTGCAGAGTTTGGAACAATTCAAAAAATAGATCCAGAGACAAAAAAACTCACCGTTCTTCTGGATAGCAAAGAGCAAAAGGAGGTTGACCCTTATACCTACGATGGACTTCGTCATGGATATGCTTCAACCGTCTATAAGGCCCAGGGATCCACCCTAGATCATGTCTATGTACTTCATAGCAAGATTATTAATAAATCTGTCAACTATGTTGCCTTGACCCGTCAAACAAAGTCTCTTTCGCTTTATGTTTCCAAGGATGAGACCCCTACTCAAGCCCATCTCATTCGCCAAATGAATCGAGAGGATGGCAACAAAACAAGCCTTTATTTTGCGACTCAAAAAGAGATTGACCAACGGCAAGAAGATAATCGGATTTCAGCTACCCTCAAACGAGGAACGGAGAAGATTGTCACCAAAGTCAAAGATTTTTTCCATACCAATGAAGAATTTTATAAGTTTGATCAAGCCAAGCAAAGCATTCATAAGGCAGACGTCTCTTTATCTAACAGAGATTTATCATCATCCTCATCTTCTGCGTTTGATCCTTCAGCAGGGGGAAAGGAACACACGGCCGTGTCTGAGGACTTAAAACGCGCTATGCTGGGAGATGAGTTCTATAATCGGATTTATAAGCCAAAAGAGAAGGCCGTAGATTCTTTAAACCCTGGAGACTCCCAGCCAATCACAGAAGAGCTAAAACGCACAATGTTGGGTGAAGAGTTTTACAACCGAGCCCACAATCAAAAAATAAAAATTGGCACTTCTCACGACATCTCCGAAGACTTAAAAAAGGCCATGGTAGGAGAGGAATTTTACAATCGTGCCCATGGGAAGAAACAGGATTTGCATTCAAGAGACTTGCCATCATCAGAAGCGGAAAAGCTGTCTCAATCCCATGCTGATGCAGAGAGTCTAAAGGACTCTGTTCAAGAGGAACAAAAGGTAAGTCATTCTATAAAACCTCCTTCTCCAGGG
This sequence comes from Alphaproteobacteria bacterium, assembly GCA_027459605.1. Classification (GTDB taxonomy): domain Bacteria; phylum Pseudomonadota; class Alphaproteobacteria; order UBA9655; family UBA9655; genus UBA9655. Next base: position 10,477 of record DAIDHR010000028.1, on the reverse strand, counting down.
AAGAGGAGGTGAGAATATTTCTTATCTTGTCCCTTGTCCCAACAACGTCGGATTTTGGTCCAACCGTCCTCTATAAAAAGGATGTTCATAAGAAATGATCCTCTCCAGAAGAAGTGGTTTTTGTCCTCGGATGAAGCAGAGGATTTTGGATTGAGACATTTCTTGAACCTCAGCAGTTGTCATGAGTTTTTCTTTCATTTGACTCACGGATTCGGAGCCTGCGCCGTGGAGAAACTGTCCATATTCTCGTGTGGCGTTGGTTCGGGTGACAACTGTTCTATCCCCCATTAATGATGAGACCCACGATGCTGTTGCGATGTCGGTCCGCCCTAGGTTAAACACGCGTACCGTTGCCGAGGAGCCAAAGATCACGTCTGCTTCTTTGCCCCAGATGGATTCAATGGAGGACTTATCTTGAGCGACCATAAAGGCCTCGATTCCGGCACCCGCAGCAACGGTTACGATATTAATCAGCTGACGCATGGCGCCCAAACGGGGGAACTCATCCAGAAGCAACAGAATCTTTTCTTGAGGGTTCTTGTAACCTGATTGCCGAATGACTGTTCCTAAAACAACGTTTGTAAAAAGTCTAAGAAATCCTGACATAGCTTCAACCATATCAAGAGGAATCACACAAAAAATATCAATTTTGTTATCGAGAAGGTCTTCAAAGCTAAACGTCTTTAAAGAATCATTTTGAGGCGTAAGAAAAGTTTTGGTTTTCTCAAACCCAATCCAGGAGAGGTTGCGCTTTAATGTTGTAAGGAATGAGCCTCGTTCTTCATCGCCGGCTGAAAGCAAGATGTGAGCCATTTTAGCGGGGCGCCCTTCAAGAAAATCCCCCTGTTTTTCCCAGTGTTTGAGCCTTTGGATAAATCCTGGCCCACAAATAAAATCATACAGCGTGTTCAAGTTAAACGCCTCTTTGGGCAGCGTATGCTGAATCACTTCAAGACTTACCTGAAGAATATCGAAAGCCATTTTGTAAAAGTGTTCATTATATTGATTGGAGGGCTCGAGGAGGCCTTCAATGATGGTTTGAGAATCGCGTTGGAATTCTTGTGGCCTGATATAATCCAGAGGATTCCAGCACCACTCATTCTTTTTGACCACATCAAAGGGGTTGAGAACGACGACGGTTCGCCCCTGCTGCTCTCTCGCTTTTTTTGTCATGGCAAAAAGCTCACCCTTAATGTCGAGAACTGCTATTGGCCCATGATGGTCAAGAATTGCAGGAAGGACACAAGAAACACCCTTTCCTCCCTGAGATCCGGAGATGACCACATGATGACCGCCAAGCCATCCTTTCTTTGTGTTAGGAAGATAGCGGAGGATTTTACCGCGTCTGCCTGATTGATGAGAAAGGACCCCCAAAGGGAGTCCTTTTTTGTTTTTGAGAAGTTGCTTTTCTTTAGCCTTTTCTAAAAAGCCAGCATTCCAGGGGCCTTCTTTAACCCGATAGGCGCGATCCAGGAAAAGACGCCTTCCGGGAACTAAAACGAGGAGCTGAAACAACGAAACAACCAAAAATAAAGAAAAGCAGGAGGTCGCAAACCAAGTGATGTACGCCATACTGTATTTTGTTATCCGAAAGTCTAGCCAAGAGAAGGTTTTGAAGACAGCTTCATCTAGAGGGTATGAACGCCTCAGCTTGAGGTACATTTTTTGGGTATCCAAGAAAGTGATGTAAAACGGCTCTAAAGAAAGAACGAAAGTAAGGCCTAAGAGAAGAAAGGCCATAATTTTTATCATCTCCATGATTCTGGGGCTTAAAGACAATAAAAGACACGAAAAGAGAGTGAGGCTCAGAGAAAAGGCAAAGATGGCCTTTGATTGAAAGGAAAGGGCCCCATAGTATTGGGCCCCATTTGCCACAGAGCAAGTCCACCAAGGAAGGTAAGAACGGGAATGAAGACCTTTATTTGCATGTTTAGCTCCTTTTTTGATTGGCGTGCTCTGTATGAGTCATTTAAAGTCTACCCAACTGAGAACGGAGAGCTTTAAGCGGTTCCTTAAACTGCTCAGAGACCTCTAAGAGAAATGATATAAATGCTTCGGTTTCCTCACCGTCCAGCATAAAGCTTACGTTGGAGGTTCTGAGAAGACCGGATGTTTTGTTCTTCTCCCCTGAACTCCACAGGAAACTAAGCCCTTGCGTTTCAAGGAGGAGAGAATCTTTTTCTTTTGTTTTTTCCTTGAAGGTAGTAAACCGATCCACGTACTTCCCCATCTCGAGTAAATCATCGAAAGCAGAAAAGCCAAGGGATAAGGTAGCTCCTTTTTTCTCAAATATAAAAGTAGCAAAGACATTCTTCAAATCATTCGCCCAGATATGGCACTGATGGTGTTTTGATTGAAAGAAAAAAGGCTTTTCTAAGCCATGCTCCTGAATGAAGAGGTCTGGGTTTTCTGTATGGAACAAGGGAACTTTCCCTTCCTCGTTAACATCAGATGTCCTTGCCATTTGAATAAATGCTCCCAGATAAGGCTCTAAGGCTTCTCGAAAGGCAAGGCTTGAGAGAATATGGTCTCCGGTGCCTTGGGAGAAATAGCTCAGGCAGCTCACAAAAGCTTTAAGAGGCTCGATGAGAGTCGGATCCTCTAAGGGACAACCCTGAACCTGAAGCTTAGCCTGGAAGTCCTCAGCAACCTCCTCCATACATTGATAGAACCCTCGGGATAAAAGAGAAACGACCGCTTCCCCTCCTTCTTTTTCATCAAAAGCAACACCCACAAGATTAAATTTTTTAAAAATGTGGATGGTGTGATGATTGGCGGCATAGCAGCGACTTTTGACAAAGCTCGTAAATGCATCCGATAAGGTATGCAAGGTTTCCAGGTGTAAAAATGAACGCCCGTAAAGCGCCGATTCCACATGCCCCAGAAGATACGTAATCTCATCATCTGACAGCTGATCTCCAAGGTCATGATTTTGGGCAATGGCTTGGAGATCTCGGTCTATGCCCTTATTCGGCGAAGCTAAAGATGCCCCATGGTTTTTTAAGTTTTGGTTTAGATGATTTGGTTTCTGCATAATAAACTCCTTTTGGTTAGCAGTTGGGTTGAAGGTGAATAAACAATGACCATCAATAAATTGTGGAAAAAACAACATTCCCTTTGAAAACTCTTTCTTCATCATTGGATTCCTCCATACTCTGAAGTGTTTTGACAGGTATGTTGGTCTTCAAAGCGTTCGATTTCCGATAAACGGTATCGAATCCCTTTGCCCATTTTGATGTAGCGGGGGCCTCGGCCATTCCAGCGCCATTGACTTAAGGTGGTCTCTGTGAGATTCCACCGATCAGCCAAATCTTCTGGGGTGAGTAATTTTTGTTGCATATGAAAGATCCTTAATGTACAATTAAAAATAATTGATACAAAAGAAGTGTACACTAAATAAGATTGGATGTCAACCCTTATGCAATCGTGTGGTTTTTAAATAATTTTAAATGTTAAATCAGAGACTTATAAAAAAGAGGATAAAATGACAACGTCATTGGCACAACAAATTATGATCCGGATGAGGGCAAAGAATCTCTCCATCCCCACCCTTGAGAAAAAAGCAGAGCTTACAAACCATTCAGTAAGAAATATTATAAGAGGACGCTCCCTCAAACCCAATGCAGAAACCCTCAATGCCATTGCACGGGCTTTAGGATGCACCGTTGAAGACCTTCTCGAAAAAGAACTCCCTCAGGAGAAAGTGCCGCCTGATCAAAAACAAGAAACCACTGAGACACCCTATCAACATCCAAAGCTTCTCAGAGAAACCGTAGACTTTGTTATGACATTTCTAGAACGCAACGACCATGATCTCACCCTTGAGCAAGTGCTGAACTGCATCAAACTCATTTACCAAGGATCCCTAGAAAACAATCCCCCAAAGATTAACGAACAAGATGCTGCCTTCTGGATGATCCTGGCTACTGATAGAAGAAAGGGAGCCTGAACAAGGCTCATTTAATGAGTCACCTAGAGAGGCTCCCTTAAGACTTACTCTTCGTCTTGATAATAAGCCGTATTATGCAGCTTATTTAGGGCAAGGTAAGCCTGACGAGCCTCAAAAGCCAAAATATCCAGCTTGTCTGCAATGATCGAAAATTTTTGGATTTTGTATTTCAGGTCTTTTAAAAAAGATTCAGGCACGATAATAGTGGGATCAGCCATGGTTGACTCCTGCGGGTTGATCGTGGTCAGCGGCACGTGGATGTTTCCGCATCTGCGTGTCGCGTTATCTCACAATGAGATAACTTCTTAAGGTTAATGGTTTCTTTAATGACAGGCAAGCGGAATTTTAAAATGTGCTATCCATTAAAAATGGAAATAGCATTGTACGACAAGAAAAGGAATCTTTTATGAATCAAACATATTCTGAACCCACGACCTTTTTACTTTCCCTCGGTGATCCCCGGCAACTTAATGAATCCCATAATTCTTATGAGTGGCTAGATTATGTAGAAAAGTATGGATTCTCCTCAAATGACATTCCCTCGCTTATTCAAATGCTGAAAGATCCAAACGTTAAAGCAGCGGATTCAAAGGGTCCCATCGTATGGGCAGACCTGCATGCGTGGCGCGTTCTTGGTCAGCTCCGAGCTGTGGAAGCTATTCCACATTTATTAGAGTATTTTGATTATGATGATGAAGGTGACATAGAAGACTGGGCTATGGGAGAAGTCCCTCAGATTTTAGGAAAAATAGGAGTTGAGTGTGTAAAGTCTCTCTCCGATTATATAAATGACCCTTCAAAAGAGATTTGGAGCGTTGCAGCAACGGGAGATGCTTTAGAGCATATTGGAAAAGATCACCCCGAGGCACGTGATGCGTGTGTCGTTGCGCTTTCGAAAAGGCTAGAACAGTATGCTAAAAATGAAGATACACTCAATGGTTGCCTTCTTTGTAATCTTGTTCACCTTGAGGCTATTGAAAGCTTACCCCTCATTCGTGAGGCGTTCAGCGCAAACACCGTTGACATTACCGTTATGGGTGATTTAGAGGACGTTGAAATTAAATTGGGAGTTCGTCAAGAAAGATCATCGCCAAGACCTCATTACCATCACTGTGGAAGTCACTGTTCCCATGATGATGAATTCCCACAAATCCAAAGAAGCCCTAAAATTGGACGTAATGACCCTTGCCCCTGTGGAAGTGGTAAGAAATATAAAAAATGTTGTTTCGGGTAAAATCGTTTTTAAAAACTTGAGTACTAGTTTTCCAAACAGTATATGAACTTGAAGCTCTATCCCAAACTATACCCCAACTTTCCATATCCCTTCATGCGTTTATCCGCCATTTTGGAGAACATGGGGTTAGAGGAGTCAACATAATCATAGATAATCACTTCCTTTTTGCTATGATGGAGGCGATGGAGCCGGCCTGCATATTGCGCAAGTGTTCCATGCCAAGAAATGGGCATAGTGAGAAACAAGGTATCCAGCCGTGAATCATCAAATCCTTCACCTATATAACGGCCTGTTGCGATGAGAAGTCTCTCTTCTTCTTCAGGAATTGCTTCCAGTTGAGCTTTCACCAACTCCCGCTGTTTTGCAGATTGTCCGCCGACCATCATAACCACATTTTTACAGAATTTTGAAAATCGTTCAGCTAAGGCCATGGCGTGATCTTTACGTTCCGTGAGCAACAAAGGGCTGCGGCCGCCTTCAAGAGAGCGTAACACATCGTCAAAAATCATTTGGTTTCTGACCTGATCGGCTACAATCCCTGCATACATCTGTTGAATTGTGGGCTTCATATCGTTAACAACTTGGAATTGAAAAGCCGTATTTCGCACAATGACCCTATGCGTAAAAGGGCGAAGAGTGGCTTGATGCTTTGCGTTCACCTTGTACCGGATAGGACCACATTGCATAAAAATGATGGGATGGTGACCGTCTTTCCGGGTTGCCGTTGCGGTAAGCCCAAGGACATATTTTGCCTTTGTGGCTCGTGCAACGGCTTCAAAGCTTACGGCTGAGAGATGATGGCATTCATCAACAATCAATTGTCCGTAGTTTGCGACAATGTCATCAACAACATTTTTTTTCACAAGGCTTTGGATCAGGGCAACGTCAATGATGTCGGTGGGTTTACGTTTTCCACCCCCAATGACTCCTATGTGGTTGTCGGGAATATCGAGGAATGTTCGCAGTCTTTCAACCCATTGATCCAACAACTGCCTGCGATGCACCAAAATCAATGTATTTGTTTTTCTTGCAGCGATAAATTTGGCCGCAATAACCGTTTTCCCAAAAGCAGTCGTTGCAGCTAATACGCCCGTATCGTGTTTTTCCAACTCTTTGAGTGCCTTCATTTGGGGAGAAGTAAGCTTGCCGAGGAACTTTGTTTTAAGTGTGGCTCCCTCATTTCTCTTGTCAGCAATTTCCAACTTTATACCAAGGGAGGTCAACAGTTTCATCACTTCATCGAGGCATCCCCTTGGAAGCCCTATATACTCGGGAAAGTCCTCAGCACAAGCAATGATACGGGGCTTTCCAAATGTCGAAAGCCGCATGGCTTGAGCGCTATAAAACTCAGGATTCTGGAAGGCTGCTAAACGGATAAGCTTATTCAGGAGAGCTGGAGGAACATCCTTTTTGGAAATGAAGATCTGATTGCTAATGGTAATTTCAATAGACGTGGGCAGTTTTTGATCAGTAGGAATCTCTGGCTTGCTACGGGAAGGCGACATTTCCCATGGCTTTTCTTCATCTTCAAGCATAGGCATTCTCACGCCAAGGATTCGGCCTTTTGATGAGGCTTCATCTACAATGACTCTCACTTCTTCTGCACTCATCCGTCTCAAGGAAGAAAGATGGCCCCATTGATCAGCATAGGGTTCAAAATGTTCATCCAAAAAGACACTGTTTCCCTTTTGGCGGGGTTGAGCTTGCAAAGGCAAAGCAATCAAGTTGCCAAACCCTCCGGCAGGCATCGTGTCTTGATTCGGAAAGAAACGGTCATAGGACTCAAATCCAATTTCCGGACACCGCTCCATGGTTTCCGTGAGGAGAGCAGCTCCCATTTTTCGGGCTTCATAGCCAGGAATTAGCTCATTAAAAAAGATCCAAATATGTCCCCCATTGCCAGAACGAGACCGCTCAAGGCTTGCCGGGACATTCCTTAGACGACAGGTTTCAAGATAGGCGCCCGCATCTCTTTTCCAGTGCTCTTTATCGAAATCGACACTCAAAAACCAACAGGTTTCGTCTTTAAGCATGGGATAAACCCCTATTGTGTAGTCTCGCCTCGCATCCCCCACTTTTTCTCCCGTAAAGTGCTTACGGATCACTTGTTCGGTGACAGGGACAAAGGCTTGGTTAAGACATTCACTGCATTTGATCTGCGGTTTTTTACAAACCCCTCGCACCCATTCATTGTGGCAGGCAGGAGAATATCCTGACTTGCCTGTTTTTTGATTGTCCCACCGTTTGGGGAAAACGTCCCGACGGCCCTGAAAAAGGTCCATGAAAAGAGCGATTTTCTCTTCAGGAGAGAGGGGAGAAGGAGGAGAAACGTTTGAAGCTGATACTTTTGCTTCCTTAGCGCCAACATCGCAAAACCAGCTTCTTACACGCTGAAAGTATTGGTGAATAAAGCTTGTCTTACGGGTATCATTCACAATTTCTTCTATCCTCGTAAAGAACCAACTATTAGCTGTTTTGAATTTTTTCGATGTTGATTTTTTCTCGAGCCATTTTTATAGATTTATGAAGCTCTCTTTCAAAAACATCCTTGGAAGGAAGAGCCGTTAAAAATTGAGCAACCCTTATCCCGCTTTTTTCTAACTGTAAAAGCTCAACATGCTCTGAGGATTTTTCTGAACACAGGATAATTCCTATGGGAGAATTTTCTCCCTCTTGTAGTTCGTACTTTTCAATCCATCTCAGATAGAGTTCTACTTGCCCCTTATCAGCTGCTTTAAATTTTCCAAGCTTGAGCTCTATGATAACTGGACAACGCAATCTTCTATGGAAAAAGTATAAATCAATATAATAATCCTGCCCATCAATCGTAATTCGTTTTTGCCGTGCTAAAAATGCAAAGTCACTTCCTAATTCGAGTAAAAACTTTTCCATGGATTGAAGAATGGCATTTTCAAATTCACGCTCGGTATAAGGGTCCTTAAGATTAAGGAAATCCAAGGTGTAGGGATCTCGAAATACTAGATCTGGGGTTAATTTGTTTTCGTCTCTTAAATTTTGAATTTCCTGCTTAATGACGTCTTCAGGTTGCTTTGCAATGCATGTCCTTTCAAACATCATGCTATCAATCTTTTCTTTTAACGTGCGGACACTCCAATGCTCAAGACGTGCCATTTCCGCATAAAAATCCCGTTTAGTTGGGTTATCCAGATAAATAAGTTCTACAAAGTGAGACCAGCTTAATTTTCCAGACAGTGTCTGGAAAATCTTTGGATCAGGGAAAATTGTTGAAAACTTAACCATATTAAAGAGATTTGTAAGACTGTATCCTCTTCCATACTCGGCAGTAAGAATTTCCGAGGTTTTTCGAATAACCTCCTCTCCATATCCAGCGCGCTCATTTTTAAGGATCTCTTGATTAATGCGATTCCCAATATGCCAGTTGACAAGAACAAGCGTTGAATTAACAGCAACCGCGACTTCGCTTCTTGCCTTCTCTATTATAAAGCGGATGTCCTTAAAAAGAAGAGAATCATCAGGAGACGTTATTGATAAATTTTTCATGGTCATATATCGGACTCTACTTTCTCATTCACAAGAAGATACCATTTTGTTTGGTGTTTTGTGCCAAACTATCGGATCTTAAAGGAATGTATATTAAGTTTTTGTTTGAAACAAGCTGATCTAAAGGCTGATCCAAAGGCTCCGACAAAACATTCGTCTTCTTTTTCACCGTTTACCCCTCTTTCAAAACTTTCCCCATCATCCTTCCCCCAATTTTCTCCGCTGCCTCAATGAGAGGCTGACCGATGAGATGGGCGTACCTGGCTGTCGTTTGGGTTTGTTTGTGGCCTAAGAGAGCTCCTATGATGGGAAGAGAGAGACCATCACTAGCAGCAATGGAAGCAAAGGTATGTCTTAGATCATGGAGGCGAACATGGTCTAAATCTGCTTTTTTCCGAATGCGTCTCCAAGGCTTCTGGAGGTTAACGAGATGGGCTCCCTTCTTTTCTCCGCAAATCACATAGGGGTTATTCTTCATTTGAGGAACCTTTTTTAGAAGCTCAACAGCAACAGTTGAAAGATAAACGAGTTTTTTCCCTGTCTTGCTATCACTCAGACGAAGGTATTGGTTACTAAAGTCTACCTCTTCCCATTTCAGAGCAAGCATTTCATTGAGACGGCACCCTGTTATCAAAAGGAGGCGAATAGCATAAAGTGCCCAAGGATTCTGGGAGTTTCGCTCCTCCTCATTAAGAATGTCCATCAACCTTCCAATTTCTTCTTGGCTTAAAAAGGTTTCTCGCTTTTTCTCCGCATATTTTTTGACATGTAGGCAAGGGTTGGAATGATTTTGACGATAACCCCATAACTCGGCTAGGTTCAAAGCTTTCGAAAGCAAGCTTAGGATACGATTGGCTGTGGTGGGCATATGGTGGAGGGAGTAGTGAAGCTTGGATATGTCGCTTCTCTCTAAAGAAGAAACTTTGAGCGTTCCTAAAACAGGAAGAACATATTGCTGCCACAACCGATAATCTTCTTTACGACTTGATGCCTTTTTACGTGGTGCATGTTCTCTCATATATTGGTCTGCAAGCTCTTTGAACGTTGGTATGTCCCGAAGTTGTTTTTTATCTGAAGATGGATCTTTCCCTTGACTCACTTCTAAAAGCCACCGTTGAGCGATGCCCCGGGCTTGCTCGCAGGTTACAACACCGTGGTCCCCTATCTTGGGACGTCGTTGTCTTCGATCGTGGGTGCGATAATAAAGAAAATAGCTTTTCTTCCCTGCAGGAGTTACTTTACACATAAAGCCACTCACCTCAGAATCCCAGAGAATAAGATCCTTTTTTTGTGGTAAGGTTGCATCAACAACCTTCTTGGTCAGTTTTTGCATAATCAGCCGCCCTCGTATTTTGATCTAGGTAGCAAATAGGTAGCATGAAAGAAAGAATATGGCAAGCCAAAAAAGATTGAGAAAGATCTAAAAGTAAGATAAATCAAATAGATATATAACAACAGAGAACGAGAAAAAACCAAAGATATGAAAAAATCTAAGACTCTTAATCAGCGGGTCGCAGGTTCGAATCCTGCAGCGCCCACCAGGAAGGGCAACACACACACAACAACACCCTATAAGCAATGTTGCCTCGGCATCAGATAAACATTTACCAAAGCCATTTCTGCAGTAAACCTATAGGCCTTTGATCTTTAAACTAAGCACTGGTCATTGCTATTTATTCGCATCCTTTTCCTCCGTTAACCTGAGTTTTGGATAAGGGATAAAAAATATGGTAGGCTAAGCCTTTCTTAAACTTGCAAAAATAAGAAGGGAG
>DAIDHR010000027.1 GCA_027459605.1 Alphaproteobacteria bacterium | reverse complement strand
AGTTCCAGAGGAAAATTATTCTATCGGCTAATTGAGCAATCATTAAGCGTTAACCCAGTTCCCGTCAAGTTTTTAATGCCACGGGAGTCAACTGCATAGCCCCGAAAAATTAAAATAAAGTTAAATTCTTAAAAACTTTTCTTCTTTTTTGTCTATTTTAGATAATGAACCTAAGACTATCTCCCACCTTGCAGAACCCATAAGAGTCATTTATTTTACCTGGAGTTTAATAAGGTGAAAAATTGTGGGGCAAAAGTTTTTTAAAATTATACTATGTTGTGCAGTGCCTCTATTGCTTGCTGCTTGCTCTAGTGCACCGCAAGAAGCCGTTATCTGTACCCCTGAAGGAAAATGTACGCTAGCTCCTAAAAAAGCTACGAGTAGGCCTTATCAGATTAAGGGAGTTTGGTATTATCCCCAGCCTCATTATGAGTACGAGGAGGATGGAGTTGCCTCATTCTATGGAGGAGGGGATGTCTTTCATGGGAGGCCGACGGCAACAGGAAAAATCTTTGATATGAATGGGGTCACAGCAGCCCATAAAACTCTTCCCCTCCCTTGTGTGGCTGTTATTACGAATTTGGAAAATGGCCGCGAAATTATGGTTGAAGTTAATGATCGAGGACCTTTTGTGGATGGCCGTATTATCGATGTCTCTCGACGGGTTGCACAGCTCCTTGGATTTGAACAAAAGGGAACAGCAAGGGTAAGAGTTCGCACTCTTGTTCCCGAAAGCCTCGCTTTAAATGGGATTGAACCAGCAACTGTTATGTTAGCTGATGCAAACGCACTGCCCCCCGAAGTTGCTCTAGCAGAAGCTGAGGTGATGCCTATGCAGCGACCTAAAGTTCAGAAAAAGATTAAAGCAATACCCCGACTTCCTGATTCCTTTTTTGAAGATATAGAAGCTGAAGCGGTCGTTGTAGAAGCTGATCCACCACCTGCTGTACCGATGTCACTTCCATCTCAGAAAGCTGAAGTGCCTAAAACAACAGGTATATTTGTTCATGTGGGTAAGTATAAGAGCCAAGAAGAGGCTTTGGCTCTTTCGAAAAGATTAAATGGGTTTGTTAATTCGTTGATACAGCCTGTAAAAAATGTGGGCTCAAGGAGTTATGCTGTCGAACTTGGACCCCTTTTAAGTATGTCCCAGGCAAATCAAGTTCTTGATCAATTGATGAATGCAGGGCATCTTATGTCTCGAATTGTGATTCATCGTTAAAGGAAAAACTAACTATGCAAAAAATTTTAACATATCTCAGTTTCTCTTTGGTTTTCTCAACGACAGTGGAAGCCATTGAGACCAAAGCTCAACAGGCTTATATGGTCGATTTTAATACAGGGACAGTCCTTTTAGAAAAAAATGCAGATCAACCCATGGTACCTTCATCCATGTCAAAAATAATGACAGCTCATCTTGTTTTTGAGCGGCTTAAAAGTGGGGATGTTAAACCGGGTGACCTTCTTTTTGTCAGCCAAAAAGCTTGGGAAATGGGGGGCTCAAAAATGTTTGTAAACATTAATACGAAGGTGAGTGTCGATGATTTGCTTCAAGGCGTGATCGTGCAATCGGGTAATGATGCCTGCATTGTTTTGGCTGAGGGCTTAGGCGGGACCGAAACTGCGTTCGCTGACGAAATGACCCAGAAGGCCCATGAAATGGGGGCCACCAATTCAACTTTTGTAAATGCAACAGGATGGCCTGATGAAGGGCATGTGACAACGGCAAAAGATTTGGCCATTATTGCTGATCGAACCATTCGAGATTTTCCCAAAGAATATTCTAAATATTATGCTCAGCTTGACTTCACCTATAATAAAATTAAGCAAGGAAATCGAAATACTCTTCTTTATAAAAATATAGGAGCCGATGGAATGAAAACGGGCCATACAGATGCGGGTGGATATGGAATCGTGGCCTCTGCCAAACAAGGAGATCGGCGCATTATCCTCGTAATTAATGGGCTACCTTCTTCAAGAGAGAGGGATCAAGAAGCGACAGCTCTCATGAATTGGGGATTTAGTTACTATAAAAACTATAAAATATTTGGGAAGGGTGATGTGATGGAAGTTGCTGATGTTTGGAGTGGAGCCCAGAAAACAGTTCCTCTTGTAGCAAGCCAGAACATGGTCATTACCCTTCCTCGAAGCCAACGGAAAGACCTTCAGGTAAAAATCATTTATGACTCCCCTATCGCAGCCCCTATAAAAGTGGGAGATGTTTTGGGGACTATGGAAGTTACCGTCCCCGAAAAGGGTATCATCAAAGTTCCTCTTCAGGCAGGAAAAGATGTCAAAATGGCAGGTTTCTTCCAGCGTATAAGCAATTCTATTCATTATCTTTTATGGGGAAAGCACGGTTCATGATATCTAAAAGCGCTCCTTTTATTACTTTTGAAGGAGGGGAGGGGTCTGGAAAATCAACACAGGTTGATATTTTGTGCCGAGCTCTTCTCAAGGGTGGCGTGGATGTGGTTAATTATCGTGAACCTGGTGGGACACGAGGAGCTGAGGAAATACGTACCTTGCTCGTTATGGGAGATGGAGACCGCTGGACTCCAACAACAGAAGCTCTACTGATGAGCGCAGCGCGAGCAGACCTTGTTGAAAAACGTATTCTTCCTCATTTAAAAGATGGTACGTGGGTCATTTGCGATCGATTTGCAGACTCAACAGTAGCTTATCAAGGCTATGGTCACAATTTGGGTTATGACCGCATTGAAACCCTAAATAACTTCACGATTGGAAAGCTAAAGCCCGATTTAACCTTTATTTTTAGGCTCGCCCCAGAATTGGGCTTAAAAAGAGCTGCTTTAAGGGAGGGAGTTGAAAACAGGTATGAACACCTTGATTTGTCTTTTCATCGCAAAGTAGAGGAAGGATATGATGAGGTCTTCAAACGAAATCCGGACCGGTGCGTTGCCATTGATGCTCTCCTCGATATCGATTTAATTTCCCAGCTTATTTTTAAGGAAGTTAAGAAAAGGTTTAATATATAATTCTATGGTCATTCCCGCGAAGGCAGGAATCAAATATTTTAGGGGGGCCGCCTTGTGGGATGATTTCCCAAGAATAAAACAGGATTCCATTCAGTTCAGTAAATACTAATAGATAAGGTCCTCAGAACAACAATTGTTTTTTAATATTTTCATTTTTTTATTGACATTTTTTACCATTTATATTAAAAAAAGATCTTCTACGTGGTCGTTTAATAAGTAAAGGTGATAAAATGAAGAGTATGATAGTAAGGTTTGCCTTAATTGCATTTGCCCTTATTGTTTCTGCAGACGCTCAAGCCGAAGGAAAAATTAAAGCCGAACAAATCGAAAAACTTAAACCTGCCGTCATTAGCATAAAGATAAAAGAAACAACTGCGGCTTACACGGCTCCTTTTTCAGGAGAAGGGACAGGGTTTGTGGTTGATAAAGAAAATGGCATTATCATGACGAATCGTCATATTGCTTCCATTGATGCGCCAGCTGATTTTGAAGCAACTTTTTATGATGGAACAACGGCTGATCTCTCCTTTATCTATAATGATCCCACGACTGATTTTGCTTTTTTAAAGGTTGACCCACATTTAATTCCAAAGGAACTTCCTCAACTTAAGTTTTCTAGAACTGCCACTGTTGGCGAAGATGTGTTCATGATTGGGAATAATGAAGCGAGGAGTCATTCCGTCCAGCTTGGAAAGGTCAGTGATCTCTATGCGATTGAAGATGTCCAATATCCCCAACAAACCTATCATATAAGTTTAAACAGCCGTGGAGGATCAAGCGGCTCTCCTGTTTTCAACGAAAGGGGAGAAGTTATTGCTATCAACTATGCTGGAACTGATGCAACAGCCTTCGTTATCCCTATTTCTTATGCTCTTGATGCCTTAGAAAGCCTTGGTAAGAAAGAAACTCCTAAGCGCTATTCTTTGGGGGCTACCTATGATCACTTGAATGTTGATCATGCTTCTGAGTACTACCAATACCCAAACACACATACCAAGCAAAAACTGGCAAAGATGCCAAGTTCAAGGAATAGAATCATCATTGTTTCTTCTATTTTGCCAGGAACTCCTGCGGCGCAATATCTTGAAGTAGGAGATATCATCGAAAAAGTAGGAGACATAGAAATAGGACCTGATCTTTATCTGATGGAAAAAATGGTGAATCAATCCTCCGGTAACCCTGTAAAACTAACGATTTTTCGAAATGGAAATCCTTTAGAGGTAGAGGTTCCTACTTTCAACCTTAATGAAAAGAAATGCGCAAAAATGCTTATCTTTGGCAAGACTGTCTTTGCAAGTGTTGACACATTTATGAGCTACCGGACAGGTATGCCTATAGGAAGTGTCTGTGTTGCAAATAACCCATCAGGATCCTTATTTGAGAAGCTCCCTGTTGTCACAACAGAGCCTCAAGTCATGATTAAAAAAATAAATAATAAGGCCATCACCACATTGGGGAACCTGCTTTCTCTTCTTCCTGAAATCGAGAAAAAACAGAAATTTAATTTCGTTTTCAAAAATTATGGAATTAGGTGCATTCAAGAAGGTCTTGTCTACAATACCCACCAGCATGATGTTTCGGAATTTGTGAAATATAAGCCTGAACTTTATGACGCACCTGTTGTCATTAGCTTTGATGCGGAAAAAGGAATTTGGGTTCGGGAACCTTTCTTGTCCCAAAAAACACCAGAAGTTCTCATTCAGCCAACGGCAAAATAGTTACATTGCCTAATCCACCTCATATTCCCCAGGTATTCGTACTTGGGGGATATTTTTTTATGGGAAGGTTCTATTAAAATTCATGGTCTTTTGTATTCTTTTTTGTAATACTGCAAAGAGAATATGGAGTCTGTACCCGTGATAACCCCACGAGAAAACCTTAGCCTTTTTGGCCATCACAAGGCTCGGGAGCTATTTTTAAAGGCCTTTCATTCTGCACGCTTTCCCCATGCTTGGATCGTAGCGGGTCCTTTTGGAATTGGAAAAGCCACTTTTGCTTTTCATATGGCTCGCTATATTCTATCAGGTCGAAGAGACGGGAATACAACTTTTGCTGAAAGTGACCCCCTCCATCGACGTATTGTTGCTCAAAGCCATGGGGACTTACGTACGATTACAGATGATGGTAAAGAAATTGGTGTTGATACAATCCGTGACCTCAATAGTTTTCTAAATCAAACATCGGCAGAAGGGGGATGGCGTGTCATCATTATTGATGGAGCCGATTCCTTAAACAGAAATGCTGCTAATGCTTTGCTGAAGCGCCTTGAAGAGCCTCCTCACAAAACCGTTTTCTTTTTAGTAACGTCTTTTCCTGGGCGCCTTTTATCAACAATCCGCTCCAGATGCCAGCTTTTGCCCTTAGCTTCTCTATCTGAGGAAGAAACCCGAAAGGTGTTGACATCTCAATCTATTGAAATTTCAGTTCCTGCTCAGCTACCTCAAGGAAGTCCAGGCCGGTTGATCCGACTTTTGGGAGGGGAGGGAGCCACACTCTGTACTGATCTTCAAAACGTTCTCCAAGGAGAGTCAGCTGCTTCTTTCATACATAAATATGGAGGAGAAGAGGCTTCTTACGCCCTTATCGAGGACGTTTTAAGAGAGCATCTTCACATACGCCTCCTCTCAGCGATAGAGGAAAAAAGATCTTTGGATCGGGCTCTTGACGTTTATGAGAAAGTTCAACGTCTTTTCGATGAGTGCCGTTTTGCCCAACTCGATCGAAAGGCAACTCTCACATGTATTTTTGCAAATTTAGAGAATAGGGCTCATTCATGACAACGCGTTACATCACAACACCTATTTATTATTTAAATGGAGAACCCCATTTGGGGCATATCTACACGACCATTGCAGGAGATGTGCTTGCTCGGTATTGGCGTCTTGCAGGGGCTCGCGTCAAATTTTTGACTGGAACTGATGAGCATGGCCAGAAAGTGGCCCAAGCAGCAGATGCTGCTGGAGAGACGCCAAAGGCTTATGCGGATCGGATGGCCAAGCTTTTCCTCGATGTCTCTCAAAAAATTAATGCCTCCTATGATGTTTTCTTAAGGACAACGGAAAAACGTCACCATGAAGCAGCCCAAGCTCTTTGGAGTAAATTGGAAGCCGCAGGCCAAATTTATAAAAGTACCTATTCTGGATGGTACGCTGTTCGTGATGAAGCCTATTACGAAGAATCTGAAATTTTTGAAGGAAAAGCTCCGACGGGAGCCCCTGTTGAGTGGGTCGAGGAACCCTCATATTTCTTTAGGCTTTCGGCTTGGGAAAAGCCACTGCTTGAATATTATGAAGCTAACCCCCAAGCTATTCTCCCAATTGGGCGGCGAAATGAAGTCCTCAGTTTTATTAAAGGAGGACTCAGAGATTTATCAATTTCCCGAACAAAATTCAGCTGGGGTGTTGCTGTTCCTCAAGACCCTCAGCATGTGATGTATGTTTGGATTGATGCCCTTACCAATTACATTACAGCTTTAGGATATCCCAATGTGGAGGGAGAGGAGTTGCAAACCTTTTGGCCTGAATCCCTACATTTAATTGGTAAAGATATTATTCGCTTCCACGCTGTTTACTGGCCTGCCTTTTTACTGGCGGCGGGCCTTCCCCCACCCAAACGCATTTTTGCTCATGGATGGTGGACTCATGATGGTGAAAAAATGTCAAAATCGCTTGGAAATGTAATCGATCCATTTAAATTAATTGACGTCTATGGCTTAGACCCCGTTCGTTATTTTCTTGTGAGGGAAATTCCCTTTGGTCAAGATGGAGATTATTCCGAGGCAGCAATGCTAAGCCGCGTCAATAGTGATCTAGCTAATGATTTAGGAAACCTGGTTCAGAGAGTCCTTTCCTTCATTTATAAAAATGCCGAGGCTCAGATTCCCCAGCCAGATGAGCTTTTAGGAGTAGATCGGGACCTCCTCGCAAAGGCAGGCCATCTCCATGACCTGCTTCGGGATGATATGCAGGCTCAAGCCCTCCAGGCTTACTGTCAACATATTTGGGAAGTCATTGGAGAGGCAAACCGCTATATAGACGGGCAAAAACCGTGGTCACTTAAAAAATCAGAAAGCCCCCAAGATCATTTACGGATGAAAACAGTTCTTTATGTGCTTGCGGAAGTTATACGCCATGTGGCTATTTACACCCAGCCTTTGATGCCCGATTCCGCTTCAAAAATACTTGATCAACTGGGCCAAACTGAGAGAACATTTGTGGCTTTAACCACACCTTTAAAATCAGGTATTCCGTTGACTGAACCGACCCCCCTTTTTCCGAGGATTGAGAGGGAATCTTGAGAAAACATATTGCCCTTGTTGCCCCTTCTTCTCGTGTATCCGAGGAGAATACAAAGTTTACAAAAAATTACTTTGAGACCTTGGGAATGAAAGTGACGGCTCCAGAAGATCTTTTTGGGGAAGACCTCTTGTGCGCTCACCAGGATAAGGTACGCCTCTTCCATCTTAAATCCGCCTTCGAGGACCCTTCTGTCGATGTGATTTGGCTGCTCATGGGAGGCTATGGCCTCGGGCGACTTATGCCGGACCTTTTTCATATACCAAGACCAAAAAAAGAAAAGCTTTTCATAGGGTTTAGTGATGGGACGGCTTTGCACATCTTTTTAAACCAAGTCTGGAACTGGCCTACGCTCCATGGAATAGGAGCTCTTCAGGCAGCGCGCCAAGTTGTCGATGTCACCTCTATAAAAAAAACCCTCCAGTTTGTGAATGAGGGGCTCTCGTCATATCAGCCGCCATCTTTATCTCCCCTTAATAAAAAAGCAAAGAAAATAAATAAATTAACGGGGCTTGTAGTGGGGGGAAATCTGTGCCTTCTTCAAACAAGCATCGGAACCAGGTGGCAGGCCCAAACTGAAGGAAAAATTCTGTTTCTGGAAGACGTTGACGAACGAGGCTACCGGATTGATCGCATGTTGATCCATCTTCAACAAGCGGGCTTATTCGACCGAGTGAAAGCTATTGTTTTAGGAGATTTTACAAAAGGCGAAGAAAAGGACGGGTCGTCTCTTGTTGTTCCTGTTTTGGAGCGCTTTGCCCACTCAATTGATGTTCCTGTTTTTTCTTTGCGTGGCTGCGGTCATGGAAAAGAAAATCTTCCTTTGCCTTTCAACATAGAATTAACGTTTCCTGTCCTCTCGGTTTAGGAAAAGGGGGGGGTTACCTTGACAAATTTGGGTAGTATCCCCATCTTTAGTATTAGTATTACTATGTTGGAGCCCTTAGACGATGTTGCGTAAAGTTACTTTTTTTTCTTTTATTCTCTTGGCAATAGTTACTCAGTCATTGCGCGCACACCCTTCTGATAGAGATCCAGATCGGGGTGGTCTTAAGAATTTAAAATGTACATTTGGGCGGGTTGAGCGAGCTGGTGTTGCCCTTGTAAAAGATTTCGGACCAAGTAAAGTTTCTGGCCTTCGCTATGGAGTTATTGTAGGAGCAGATACAAACCGAACTTTTACTTGGAAAAACCAAGAGATTGACTATGTCAACTTTTTTGCAGGCAACTGTGAAAAAAATGATTCATTTTCTACAGTCACAGCGGTGGAAGAACTTTTTGAGGAAACAGGAAAAGCAATAGATATTCCTTCACGTTCTTTTGTATCTGGAAAAGATAAAAATTACTGCGGTTATGTATATAGTGGGGATAATGCTTTCAGAAATACTCCCGGGAAAAATTATACCCAGCTTTTCTTTTATCGGATGGATAAAGCTTCTGTAACGAACATCTCAACCGCTATGGCAAATTGTCTTAAGAATCCTAGGCTATCGCAGCGGTTTAAGGAAAATAAAAATGCCTGCGTACTTTCATTGGACGATCTCTTTAAAAGAGCTCGCCATATTCATAACCTAGAGGTGTCTGGTAAACAAGCTCAAGCAAGATCTGATGAAAATTATATCTTTCAAACCCGCGGAAACGGGGATGGGACAGGGCGCAAAACTGTTTATCTAGACCCCCAATATATGAGAAATATTGCTCGAGATATTTCGCGTGATTCAAATAATATCCCCAAGATTTATGCAAGCCTTACGACTCCTCAACGCCCTGCAAATCCTATTCCAGCCAAGCAACCTGTAAACCCGAAGTCAGGGACAAAACCTAGCGTACCTGTAAAAAACCCTGTTTCAGGGAAACCAGTGGGTAAACCTGTTGTTCCAGTCAAGCAACCTGTAAACCCAAAGTTAGCTGCAAAACCTAGCGTACCTGTAAAAAATCCTGTTTCAGGGAAACCAGTGGGTAAACCTGTTGTTCCAGTCAAGCAACCTGTAAACTCAAAATCAGGTGCAAAACCTAGCGGACCCGTGAAAAATCCTGCTTCAGGGAAACCAGTTGGTAAACCTGTCGTTCCAGCCAAGCAACCCTTAAAAGAAGCTGCGGCCGGTAAGTCAAAGGCATCTGTTGTATCTACCAAGAAATAATTCTGTTTATTTTGATATCTTTGAATAAGTTGGAGGACAGGTTACTCATCGAAACCTCCTCTTTTGAGAGATATCCTATCGGTCCTTATTGATAAAAATTTGGCTGAGCTCAAGCTCATATTTTTCTTGACTTTAGCCTCACTCTAAGCTCATTATTTTCTATTTGAGAATGATTCTTAATTGCAAAGCAAAAATGCAAAAATATAAAAATCCTCTTTTAGAAGGTATTGGTTATCGGATTAGTTTGTTGATGATGGTCTTATTAGGACTATGGACCGCGGTTTTCTGGGCTCTTTAAACTCCATGGAACATAAATCATCCTCTTTTTGGAGCCGATTTAAGATAAACCATCCGGCCATTCAGCTCGATCCTAAAGGGCCAATCTCTATTGATATTCAGAACCTGCTTATAAGATATTCTCACAATCCTGTTATCTCAAAGCTATCTTGCCATTTTGAAGCACCAGGACTTTGGGCTATTGCCGGGCCCAATGGGGCTGGGAAAAGTACACTCTTAAAGACTCTCTTAGGACTCCAAAAGCCGAGTGCTGGCGCGATTAAGTTTCATGGGGTTTGCCCTTGTGATGTTGCTTATCTTGCTCAGCAAAACCAATTAGACCGAAGGTTCCCCTTTACCGTGGGGGATACTGTTG
Source organism: Alphaproteobacteria bacterium (assembly GCA_027459605.1). Classification (GTDB taxonomy): domain Bacteria; phylum Pseudomonadota; class Alphaproteobacteria; order UBA9655; family UBA9655; genus UBA9655. The sequence continues at coordinate 18,834 of DAIDHR010000027.1, read as the reverse complement.
CCATGGGACTTTTTCGCGAAGTTGGTATTTTTCGACGCTATACAAAAGAACAACGACTCAAAATGCAAGAAGCTCTTGATAAAGTAGGTCTTTCTTCCTTTGCCAAGACACCGCTTCAAGCTTTGTCGGGAGGGCAATTCCAACGTGTTCTATTTGCTCGCCTTATTTTGCAAGATTCTCCCGTCATTTTTTTAGATGAACCTTTTTCTGCGATTGATGGGCAGACAATAGACGATCTGATGAATCTTTTGCACGATTGGGTAAAGGAAGGGCGGCTTGTGCTTGTTGTTTTACACGATTTGGACTTAGTGCAAGATCATGTCAATCAAATTCTTCTTTTGGCCCGTCATTTTTATAGATATGGCCCGACGTCTGAAGTTATGACAAAAGAAAACCTACGGGAGGCTGCAATTGCTGCCCGAAATTGGGAGTCAGGGGCTCTATGATAGATTTTTTTATTACTCCTTTTTCGGATTATATTTTTCTAAGACGAGCTTTGATGGCTTGTATAGCTTTGGCTTTAGGCTGTGGACCTGTAGGAGTTCTATTGGTTTTAAGAAGGATGAGTTTAATGGGGGATGCTCTGGCGCACGCCATTCTTCCAGGAGCTGCGCTTGGGTATCTCGTGGCTGGGCTATCCTTACCGGCCATGGGGCTTGGTGGGTTTTTAGCAGGATTTCTCGTGGCTCTTTTGGCGGGAGCAATTTCACGATTTACCATTCTGAATGAAGATGCTAGCTTTGCTGGCTTTTACCTTATTTCTTTAGCGTTTGGGGTTTTAATTGTTTCAACCCATGGGAGCCAAGTTGATTTGATGCACCTTCTTTTTGGAACTATTCTTGCGGTCGATAGCGTTTCCCTTATCATAGTAACGAGTATTACAACAGTTACTCTTTTTGTTTTGGCTTTAATTTATCGACCTCTCTTGATTGAATGTTTTGATCCGGGCTTTTTAAGGGTGATAGGAGGGTGGGGAAGTTTGTATCACTTTCTTTTCCTTATTCTCGTAGCCCTTAATCTTGTGGCGACCTTTCAAGCTCTTGGAACATTAATGGCTTTAGGGATGATGATGCTTCCCGCTGTGTCTTCAAGACTTTGGGCCCGGCATGTTTGGTCTCTTTTTTTGCTATCGAGCATCTTTGCGGTTATCTCTGGATATTTTGGTCTTTTACTTTCTTATCATCTAGAGTGGCCATCAGGACCTTCCATTATCTTGATCGCGGGCCTTATCTACGGGATTTCCCTTATCATGGCTCCCTTTGGGGCTTTAAAACAACAACAAGGAATGGCCTAATGCGTGTTTTACTCATTCTTCTTATGTTGACAACATCTTCCTGGGCGAAGCCTCTTGTAGTTGCCACATTTAGTATTTTGGGAGATATGGTCCATCAAATTGGCGGCGATAAAGTCGTTGTTAAAATTCTTGTAGGCCCGAACGAAGACTCCCATGTTTATGAACCTCGACCTCAAGATGCAAAATATCTCAGTCAAGCCGACCTCGTCGTTGTTAATGGTTTAGGATTCGAGGGCTGGTTAGATCGACTCATCGAAGCTTCTGGATTTCAAGGGAAAATACTTACGGCTACAGCTGGAATTATTCCTATAGAAAGAGAGCTCAATGGAAAAAAAATAGTTGATCCTCATGCCTGGCACAGCTTAAAAAATGCCCAAGTCTATGTAAATAATATCGTCGGAGGGCTTTCTGAACTTTTGCCAAAAGATGCCTCCTTTTTCAAAAAACAAGGTGAGACTTATAAAAAATCCCTCGAGGATCTTGAGAAAAAAATCCATGAAGAGTTAAGGACGATTCCCATCAATGAACGGAAAGTAATCACGGGTCATGATGCTTTTGCTTATTTGGGGAAAGAGTTTAATATTCAGTTTTATGCTCCTCAAGGGTTGAGTACGGAAGCCGAGCCTTCCGCAAAATCAGTCGTTGCACTTATTTCCCTAATTAAAAGAGAAGATATACAAGCCATTTTCATTGAAAACATTTCAAATCCTCGGTTAATCGAGCAAATTGCTAGCGAATCAGGTATGAAGATTGGAGGCGTCCTCTATTCAGATGCTCTTTCCCCCCCAGGATCTGAAGCTGATACCTATCTTAAGATGATGGCTTTTAATTTGGATACGATCGTGAAGGCTTTGAAGAACAGAAAATAAAAAGAAGTTAAGGATTAGGGGATAGCCTTTTCACATCCACCAATTGTTGTAAGCCCAATACATACAAAACCGGTCTTATCACAAGATGCTTTAGAAAGAACTTTAAGGTTGCAATTTTGAATAGATGAAGACCCTGATTCTTTTGAATAAGCAGGATAGGATAGGAGGGTAGGTATGATCAGAAATGAAAATATTAAGTTTCTTTTTCTCATAGTAGCTAACCTATTTAAATGAACCTTTGATGCAAAAAGGTAACATGTGAATATTATTATTTCGTTAAAATGATTGAAAATTTAGTACGTGGAGATTGGCGATTCAGATTGATGGCTTTTACGTCCATGGTGTTGAACCAAGTATTTCATAGAAGAAAAAGACTGGCCAATGCCTTGAAGCTTCTTAATGATGACGAGCTAATGATTCTTCGGATGAATCGGAGAATGAACTTGCTAAATGATCTTCTATCCATTTATTTAGGCTTTTCCCCTCTTGCTTTGCAGAAAGGAAGATTGATCGATGAAGAGCTGGAGGAATTCGAACAATAAGCTTTCCTGAAAAAGGCTTATCTGGTGCCTTATTTCGTTCTTTACACCATTCAAGATATTCATCAACGGAGTCATGAAAAGCCTGGCGTATCTCTTCTACAGACTTCCCTTGAAAAGTGATGACATCCCTGGTATTTACAACTTCTCCATGGAAAATGTCTGCGTCATCGTCAAAAGTAACATGTCCAACATAGCCTTTGTATTCCATCATGGTTCAACTCCTGCTTCTTTTAAAAAACGCCGCATAGAGCTTACAGCTCCTTTATCCGTTTCTTTACGTGGATGGGGCCGATGGAAGACAGCATCAACTCCATTTAGAGAAATACAAATGCGAGATCCTCTTCTCTCACTTATTTCTGCTCCTAAAGTTTCCAAAATTGTCTCAATATCGCGCCATAGTATGCGTGACTGAATAGGATCAGCAAAAATGGCGTTTAGGGTTCGAGCATGTTTTCTTCTCATTTTTTATAGTATCACTTTTTGATACTACTTTCAAGATAAAATTCATATAATTTCATTTTCTTGTGTCATTTTTTTGTTGACACAACAAAGGATCTGAATTCAAAATTCAAAAAATTATTCAAAATCTTAAGGAGAGATTTTTGGCATTTCTACCACTTATAGCTTTCTTTAAGTGTGCTTTTCTAAAAAAGCGCTGCTAAGCGCGCCATCTATTCCCTTCCTCTTTTACTTTCGCCTAACAACTTTAAAAGAAGTTGATTAACTATTATTTAAATTAAACCTGTCATTTTCTTTTTGGGGTATATGATGACAACGCATTTTGTGAATGATAAAGTTGGGCTCTGGCCAATGATTTCCCTCGTTACAGGGAATTTAGTTGGATCTGGCGTTTATTTACTGCCTGCCGCTCTGGCTATCTATGGAACTATTAGTCTTTTGGGGTGGATTCTGACATCTCTGGGCGCAATTTTTCTCTCTCTCGTATTTGCTCAACTGAGTGCGAAGCTTCCAGTAACTGGGGGGCCTTATATTTATGCTCGTGAAGCTTTTGGAAATACAGTTGGGTTTTATGTTTGCTGGGGGTATTGGGTGTTATCGCTGATCAGTAACCCTACTCTTGCTATAGGTGCGGTGGGTTATATCTCTGTTATTTATGGTGGATTTAGTCCATGGACGAATTTCATCTTAGAGCTAGGGATTCTTGCCGGGTTTACATTATTTAATCTTTTAGGGCTTAAAGTCACAGGCAAAGCGGAGCTTTATATCACCGTGATTAAAGTTATTCCCCTCATTGTTATTCCTTTTATTGGGCTATTTTTTATCAACCTGGATAACTTTACCCACATCAACGTCTCAGGACTGTCTTTTGGAAAGGCTCTCACTTCAGCAGCCTTTATGACTCTCTGGGCTTTTGTTGGACTCGAGACAGGGACTGTTCCAGCAGGACAAGTTTACAACGCCTCAAGAAATGTGCCTCTTGCAACGATCATTGGAACGATGATAGCAGCCGTGATTTATATATTAGGAACTGCTGTTGTGATGGGAGTTGTGTCTCCTCAAGATCTTATAGTCTCAAAAGCACCCTATGCAGATGCTGCTCAAGCTATTTTCGGTGGGAAGTGGGGAACACCCGTGGCTATAGCTGCTATTATAAGCTGTCTTGGGACTCTGAACGGCTGGCTGATCGTGGTTGGCCGTATTCCTTATGGAGCAGCTCATGATGGGATATTCCCAGAGATTTTCAAAAAAAGGACGCACCATGGCACCCCTTACTGGGGCGTTTTGATCTCTTCTACCTGTGCTATTCCTTTCTTGTATATGTCATTGCAGAGCTCGTTACTTGAGCAATTTAACTTTATTGTTGAAATAGCGGTTACTCTTATTTTAATTGTTTACACAATTTCGATTTTGGCTTATTTTAAGCTCCTTTGGAAAGAAAAAAAGTTCTCTCTACTGCAACTCTTTATTGGAGTTGGCGCTCTCACATTTACCTCATGGGCTTTATGGGCTGCTAGCCTTAAAATGGTAATGTTTTCCTTGGTTCTTGTTATCTTTGGGATACCTATGCACTTGTGGATGAAAAGAAAGAAACGCTTAAGCCCTGTCAATGCGTGACAAAGAAAGGTGTGACCCTGAGGGATCTTCGAGAGTAATGATATCCCCTATATTTAGAAGAGCATTTTCAAGGGGATTTAAAGGGGTTTTGCTCTTGTGTCCTATATGGTGGGCCTTAAATTCCCCCTGGGTTTTATACGAAAAAACATGGGATTCTAAGTGGTACTGACCAACGACGAAGTAAGCCTTTAAAAAAGGTAGGACTGCAAGAAGTTTTTCTTCAATTAGATTTAAAGAGGCATCCGGAACATCATTTAAAACGGCTTTCAGAATTCCATAGGCTGTACATATCCCTATTTCAAGGGGAATGGGGGATGGGATTATGGATACCCCTGTCAAGACTATTGTGTTAGGTGGGGTTTGGAAGGAATCCCACAATAAATTATTTTCTTGAGGAGAGTAGCTTAAGTCAATGCGTTTAGGGAATAAAGTTGCGAGCAAGAGTTGATAAGTATAAAGCCGAGTTACAGGAGGACGATAGTCGGCTAATATGCGTAAAATAATGTCCGTTAATTCGCTAAAATCAACGGGTTTTGTTACGAAATCAAAAACACCTCGATTCATAGCAGCACGTAATGTCTTTGTATCTCCATAAGCTGAAACAATAATGGCCTTTGTTGCAGGACTGCGGGTTTTAAGATTTTCAAGGAGTGTAAGGCCGTCCATTTCAGGCATATTAACATCCGTCACGACAACGGCAATGTCAGTCTCGTCTTCAATAAGATTTAAGGCTTCTTGGCCATTTTGGGCAAATAAAAGGTCGAAGGTCCCGTTTTCAATTTGTTTCCGAAATTTTTGTTTAGCCAAAAGCTCAAGATCAGGCTCGTCATCTACGAATAAGACTTTTGCCATAATCCCTCATTATTTTAAATATTTGGCGGATCATACACAAAACAAAAGATGAATTCTAGATTCATCCTTCAAAATAGCTTAACATTTTTGTATAATTTTAAATTAATTTTACATATAGAAAGAAAAGTGAATGCTTATCAATTTCATTTATCAGCTTTCCCCTCTCTTGGTAACCGCTCTGGTACTTCTAGGCACCATTGCCATTTCTTTAGCATTAGTCTGGATTTGCAGACGATTTATAAAACTCGTAAAGACAGATGAGGATGCTCTTAAATTAAAAACTTATAGTGATGCTTTTGGTATTGCCTTTGCGATTCTATTGGGACTTATTATCGTTACAGCTTGGACAGCTTACGACAAAACAGATGATTATGTGAAAAGTGAGGTTAATTATCTGAGCGATCTTTATCAGCAAGCCGAATACCTGAACGAGGTATCGCGGAAGGAATTGAGACAAAATCTAAGGGACTATGTTAAAGAAGTGATCGAGGTAGAGTGGCCCCTTCTTCCTCAAGGAAAATATAGCTCAACTGCAGATAGATATCTTTTCCGGAATTTTCATATTCTCTATCAATACAAACCATCGGATAGGAAGGAAGAGTTTATTCAAGCTCAAATGGATAAGATCGCAACAGACGCGACTGAAAAAAGAAGATCTCGAATATTAAATGCGGCTTCTTCTTTGACGTCCATCATGTGGGTCATTTTGATTGCTTGTAATTTAATAAGTTTTTTGATCCTTGGCCTTGCTATACGAGGGAACTCTCTTTTTCATTATTTTCTACAAGTTTTGTATGCTCTAGGCACAGGGCTTATGCTTTTGCTTGTAATTGTTCTTGACAGACCCTTCTATAGACTGGGAGAAGGCATCTCATCAGAGCCCTTTGAAAAATTGCTCTTTGAGTGGAATCAAGAAGGGAAAAAATAAGTCACTCGAATTTTGGACAAGGGATTGTGTTTTATATAATAAAACAAATAGTTACCATCAGTGTGACGAGCGCAAGCTCCCTTAGCCCACTCGTTCTGCTATTTTTTTCTTGATCTCACCTATGGCCTTGGCTGGGTTAAGGTTTTTTGGGCACGTGTTCGTGCAATTCATGATGGTATGGCAGCGATAAAGCTTAAACGGATCCTCAAGCTCATCCAAGCGTTTTCCGGTTGCATCATCCCGACTGTCTACGATCCAGCGGTAGGATTGGAGCAATGTTGCTGGACCTAAATACCTATCTCCACTCCACCAATAGCTGGGGCAGCTGGTTGTACAGCAAAAACACAGAATACAATCCCAGAGACCATCAAGTTTTTCTCTTTCTTCCTGAGATTGGGGACGTTCCTTATCGGGTGGAGGGGGGGTGTCGGACTGAAGCCATGGCTGAATTGATGCGTACTGAGCATAGGCGAAATTTAGATCTGGAACTAGATCTTTAATCACGTAAAGATGGGGCAGGGGGGTAATCTTAAGGTCTCCTCGACAGTCCTCAATAGCCTTGATACAGGCCAACGTATTGGTTCCATCGATGTTCATGGCACATGAGCCGCAAATTCCTTCCCGACATGACCTGCGGAAGGTGAGGGTTGTATCCACTTCATTCTTAATTTTAATGAGGGCATCGAGAACCATGGGGCCACACTCATCTAAATTCACCTCATAGGTATCCCAGCGGGGATTATCCTTTGTATCAGGATCAAAGCGATAAACCTGAAATAGCTTCATCCGTTGGCCTTTTATGGGAGAAGCGTACCTTTTCCCTTTTTGGATTTTAGAATTGGGCGGAAGGCGGAATTGCACCATGATCAGGCTCCCTTAATAAACACGTTTTTTTGGTGGAATAACATCGACCTCAGGGGTCAAAGTATAAAGGTGAACAGGTCGATAGGTAAAGGAAACCTTGTTCCCTTCCAGAAAAGAAATTGTATGCTTCATCCATTCCTTGTCATCTCGGTCAGGGTAATCCTCGCGGGCGTGGGCTCCGCGAGTTTCCGTACGGTTTAAGGCTGAGTGAATTGTTACAAGAGATTGTTGAATAAGGTTTTCAAGCTCTAAGGCTTCCACAAGGTCACTGTTCCAAATAAGTGAATGATCATTCACTTGGATATCTGAATAAGATTCATAAACGTCATTTATCTTTTGAATTCCTTCCTCTAAATGCTCGCGAGTTCGAAAGACAGCGCAATGGTTTTGCATGGCTCGTTGGAGGGCTAAACGAATGTCAGCCGTTTTTAAAGATCCCTTCGCATGGCGCAAGCAATCAAACCTTGCAATTGCCTCTTCTCCATCTCGAGCTTTAAGGGGCTTCACGGATTTTTGTTGATCGATAACCTCTTTTGCTTGGTAAGCAGCAGCCCGGCCAAATACAATCAAATCGAGGAGCGAGTTTGCTCCTAAGCGGTTAGCTCCATGGACAGAGACACAAGCCCCTTCGCCTATTGCCATCAGTCCCGGCACGACTTTCTCTGGGTTTTGGGGAGTTGGGTTAACAACCTCTCCCAGGTGGTTTGTGGGAATTCCTCCCATGTTGTAATGGACAGTGGGAAGGACTGGAATAGGCTCTTTTGTAACATCTACACCCGCAAAAATCTTAGCCGTTTCGGAAATTCCTGGAAGCCGATGATGAAGAAGGGCTGGATCAAGGTGCTCTAGGTGAAGATAGACGCACTCTTTGTTCGGACCCACCCCGCGGCCCTCTTTAATTTCAATCGTTACAGCTCGACTGACAACGTCACGCGAGGCAAGGTCTTTTGCTGTGGGGGCATAGCGTTCCATGAATCGCTCTCCAAGGCTATTCGTTAAATAGCCACCTTCGCCTCGAGCTCCTTCAGTAATGAGACAACCTGCGCCATAAATTCCAGTGGGATGAAATTGAACAAACTCCATATCTTGAAGGGAAAGACCAGCTCGTAAAACCATAGCATTTCCATCCCCTGTGCAGGTATGAGCGGATGTACATGAAAGATAAGCTCGTCCATATCCTCCTGTGGCAAGGACAACAATATGCGCAGTAAAGCGATGGAGCGTTCCGTCTTCCAAGCACCAAGCGATGACACCTCGACAAGTCCCATCATTATCCATGATAAGATCGATCACAAAAAATTCGTTGAAGAATTGAGCCTTATGTTTAAGCGCTTGTTGATAAAGGGTGTGAAGGATAGCGTGCCCCGTTTTATCTGCAGCGGCACAAGTCCTTTTTGCCATAGACTCACCAAAGTTAAGTGTATGGCCCCCAAATTGCCGTTGATAGATTGCGCCAGTTTTCGTGCGAGAAAAAGGAACACCCATATGTTCCAACTCGATTATGGCGGGGATAGCATTGCGACACATGTATTCAATGGCATCTTGATCGCCAAGCCAGTCCGAACCTTTTACTGTATCATACATATGAAAGCGCCAGTTGTCGCCATCTCCCATATTGTTAAGAGCAGCACTAACCCCACCTTGAGCGGCTACTGTATGGCTTCGTGTCGGAAAGACTTTTGTGATAGAAGCCGTTTTAAGACCTTGGGCTGCCATCCCTAAAGTAGCTCTGAGGCCGGCCCCTCCTGCACCTACAACAATGACATCGTATATATGATCTGTCAGTTTGTACTCTTTTGTCATGAATGGTGCCTTCAGCTTATGAAAATTTTTAGGATAGAAACGATGGCTAGAAGTGCCGCGACAATGCTCAGCAATTTAGTGCCCAGGATGAGAGCCCACTTTAAAGTTTCTCGAGAAACATAATCTTCCCAAATAACCTGCATTCCAAGATAGCCATGGTAAAACGATGAAATAATAAATAAAATTGAAAGAGACGCTGTCCAAGGAGAGGAAAGCCATCCATAAGCCACATCAAAAGGGGCTGTGAGAAGAAGAATAAAAAAAAGGACAAACCACACCCCGAGAGGAATTAAGAGGGCAGCCGTGATTCTTTGCACTAACCAATGGCGAAGCCCACTTTTGGCTGAGCCTAATCCTTGAGCAGCGTGCAGCTCAGCTTCAAATGTCATGAAAAAATCTCCCCTGCAAGAATTCCTAAAGTCCAAGACACACCGGTTAGAAAGATCGAGCTTATAACTACAATCCACCCCGTGCGCCTTACAGTTGGCATATCATAGCCAACTCCTAAATCCCAGAAAAGATGGCGAATTCCGTTACACAAGTGATAAAAAAAAGAAAAGGACCAGCCCATGAGGATAAAGAGCCCAAAAGGATGGATTAAGAAGGCTTGAATTTTAGTATAATTTTCAGGACCTGTTGCGAGAGCTACAACCCAAATCACCCACAGGAATGCCCCTCCATAAAGAATGATGCCCGTTCCCCGGTGAAGGATAGAAAGAAAAGAAGTAATTTGAATTTTGTAAATTTGAAGATGAGGTGAAAGAGGGCGGTTTTCCTTGTATGCTTTGATCATGTTCTGCTCTTGTTTTATATTGATAGGGTTTTACTCCTCTTCTCTTTTTTCGTCAATCGAGTGATGCTATTTATAGATAGAACTCTGGTGGGCAGTTCGCAGTAAGTATATGATTTTTATTTATCATTAAATTGACAAGTCAGCCGATAATCTTTGATGCGATATCACCAAAAGCTTTTTAAATTTCCTGAAAGAGGCTTTGAAAAATTCGTGGATTTTTGGGTGTCTACTCAGCTCATTCTTGAGGAGAGAGGTAAGATGAGTCATTCCACTCATCTCCCCAGTCTATATCCCGTGCAGTAGTGTATTGCTTACCATGACTTTTTGAAATAATTTGCCGCTCAATAGAGCCCTCTTCCAAACAGAGGTCGAGTATGACATGCCCTGTTTTTCTTATGGGGGCTTTGATCACTCGATCTTTGGGATGGGGTTGAGGGTGAGGGGAGACAACAAGATAAGAGTATTTTTCATCCTCATAAGGCAATGCCCCTTCTTTTGCGCGTCTATGATATTTTCCTCGAGGGATGCGAACACTAAAGTGGCACCAATCTTTCCCTTCTTTGAAAGCAGACGCTAGAGGGCAGGGGCCATTATGGGGGCAGGGGGCTAATACATTTGCCCCCAATTCGGTGAGAAGTGTGCGAGCATTTAAAATGTGCTCAAACCCTTGCGGTGTTCCTGGTTCAATGAGGATTAAAAATTTATCTGCAGCTCCATATGCTCTCTGCAAGACCTGAATTTGCTCTTTAAAGGAAAGTTCATTGAGAACATAGGATAAAACGACGGCATCATGGGTAGGAAAAACTTCTTCCTTTGCAATGTCATCTCGGCACCAGGCCAGCTGTATAGGGTCGAGGTTATTTTGGGTTAAGTGTTGTCCCAACCTTAAAAGTTCTATGTCCCGGTCAAAAAGAGTAACGCGCTTAAGGCGGGGCATTACATCTGCTGCTGCCCAGGCCAAGCTTCCAACGCCAGTTCCTAAATCTAAAAGACTTTTAACGGGCTTTAAAAATGGGCCTATCCGGCGAAAAACATCTTGAGTTACTCCGTAGGTTGCTGGCAGTCTTGCTGCAATGTAGGCTTGCCTATGAAGTTGGGTTTCAATAAATTGACCATTCGCATATCGCTGGGTCAGTTCGAAGCATGCATTCCTAATTTTATCTGGATGCAAAGAAGCCAGCTCTCGATCGATAGCATTCGATAATTGTAAAGGAAGGGCTTTCATATTTTTCTCCTGCATCTTTTACAATATTGAATCATATTTTTCGTTGAAAATCTATAAATTTTTTTGGTATAATAAATGTATATGTTCATAATTTATTAATAATTTTATGTGGTTTTAATTATTGTGTTTCTTGGCCGAGGAAAGGTTTGAAAAAGTCTGTATTATTTCTTCGAGATCAGTGGAAGACCTAATTTTATAAAAAGGTGTGGTTGGATAAGAGTTATGAAGTTTTGTTAGCAGAGGTTGGATCCGCTTATCAAAAGTCCACATATATTTGATTAAGCGAGGGCGTAAGTTCTCTGGGCAATTTATGGCACGGTCCTGAATAGATTTATCCTTGAAAAAACGGCGCTTAATAAGTCTTCCAAAGCAGAGAGGGCGAGAGGAACAAAAATACAGAACAAGGTCCGCTCGAGCATACCTCATCTCCAAAGAACCAAGGGCGTTTCCATCAATAATCCATTGACTTTGGTTGATAATTTTTTGTTGAAAGGAAAGAAATTCTTCGTTATCCCTTTCAATCCAATTTTTTACAAAGAAGTATTTGTCTAAATGATAAAGGGGCAAGTTTAGTTGATGTGCTAAATGAACTGCAAAGGTTGATTTACCCGATCCCGGAAGTCCAAATATCATTATCCGGTTGTAAATCATTGGCCCATTCCTTTGGGGGCATGCTCTCATATTTTGTAGTTAATTTGAAGCCCAATATAATCAACATGAGTTCGAAGGTGCCCTTTAAGATTTCCTTTCCCAGCATTTCCAATATTAGAATTTTTAAGGTTAACGCCTGCTTTTCTAAAGAATTCATGAACATAGCTAAAGCTGAAATGACACTCTTCATTGAAGATATAAGTGGCACCGAGAGATGCTATATATTTATCCGAGTCAGGAATTCCAGGAACACGGTATTTTGTGCGGCTTGGCCCTTGATCAAATGCAAAACCACCTCGGAAAACCCATTTGTCAGACTGCTTATAATTAATGCCTGCGCCGAAAAACCACGTATCCTTCCATTTTTGCTGGATGATCTCAGCCAAAGGATCAAGGGGGGTAGAAAGCACGATTTGCTTGATACTACTCCAGTTCGTTCGCGTGATATCCGCTAAAGCAGTCCACTCTGGGGTTAAGTCATAACTTGTGCTAAGGGTAAATACACTTGGGAATTTTATTTTTGTTTTGACTCGACTTGCTTGTAAAAAGAGGTTCTCCTTAAAAACCGGAGGAACATTTGTAAATGTAAGAAAGCCTCTTAAGGTTGACCTTATTTGACTTCGAAAGGAAAATCCGATTTTAAGAGAGGGAGTTGGCTGAAATAGGATTCCTGCTGTCCACCCAACATTCCATCGGTGTACTTTTGCTTTTTGGCGTGTTCCTGATTCTTGGAATAGAAATTGAGCTAGAGGATTTGGACTTGCTGTTTGAGATGTAAAACGCGCACCCGAATTCTGAATTTGAACTCCTCCGCCGATTGAGAAGTTATCATTTAATTTAAGAGCAGCAATAGGGGTGACATTGATAGTCTTCAAATTGGACTGAACAACATACCTGTTTCCCCCCCAATGTTTTCCATAATCAAAGCCCAAACCAAAGGGGGATGTGCCAACCACCCCTAAAGAAAGCTGGTCATGAGGTCTGATAACAAAAGCCATGGACGGAATTAAAGCAGATTTAGCTGCATTATGGGAATTAGCCTTGTCTATGATGGGAGGGAAAAGAGGATTTGTCGTGGTACCTCTAAATTTTGTTACGGGGAAAAGTCCCACACCGTGCAAAGCTATTTCAGCACGTTCGTGGAGAATTGCTGTGGCGGGATTTGTAAACATAGCTAAAGGGTCATCTATAACAGCACTACCAGCATTAGCTTGGCCTTCTAAAATTGCGCTATTTAAGCGAAGGGCGAAGCCACTAGCAAATGATTCCTCCGGCATGATGAAACCGCAGAAAAACAGTCCCAAAAAAGAGTATGATTTTCTCACGAATAGCAATTCCCTAATTTCGGGACAATTTTAGTCAAATTTTAAAATTTTTCCATCTTAAAAATGCAAAAATGAGGCATTTACAATTAAATATATATTAAGAGTTTGGATATAAACTAAGTTTAGATAATCAAAAAATACTCTATCCTATGAATTATAATGTACTTCACTTTTTAAAAAACTTAGCGCCTCCTTCTTATGAGTCTCCGGTCAAAAGAGGCGTTTATGAGGCGCTTATTGACCAAGCCTATTATAAAGAAACAACCCCTCTTTGGTCAGGCCTAAGCGTTGGTATTCTAACATATCTAATTTTACTCATTTTTGAGCATGATTGGTTACTCCATTTGTGGGTTATGCTTTATGCTCTGTTGTATGGATTTCGTTTTCTTTTTCGCTACCTTTACTTGCAAGCCAAGCTCCTTACGAAAAAAAGTAAACAAATAAGATATTCTTCTATCCAAATTATTATTTGGGGAGCCATGAGTGCTCTTAGCTGGGTTTTTCTTTTTTTTATTGTGATTCAGGGATATCCTATTCAGTCAAAGATCATTACATTCTTAGCCCTTTTTCTTTTTTCAAGTGCAACTCATTTACGCTATTCATTGATGCCTTTATGGAACTTGTCATTTATTTCTGTTCTTTGTATTCCAATATGCTTATGGCTTATTTTTCAGGGGCCAGCTTACATCTTAGTCAGCTTTGGTATTATGGTTTATGGGATTTTCATGATTATCACAGCAAGCTCTTACTTTAAAATGCATTTTGATGCCCTTTTTCTCCAGCATCAAAAAGAACACATTCTTTCGAATTTAGCCTCCTCAAAGAAAAAAATGGAAAAAGCAAATGAAAAATTAAAACGGACAAACAAAAATCTTTTAGAGGAAATCAAGCATCGCCATGTGGTTGAAGAAAAACTAACAATTATAGCCTCGCATGATAATTTAACAGGGCTCCCTAATCGCGTTCTTCTACAAGACCGAATTAACCAGGTCATTTTATCGAGTAAGCGTGAGGGAAAATATTGTGGAATTCTTTTCATAGACCTTGACCGATTTAAATTAATTAATGATACCCACGGTCATCCCTTCGGAGATGTGTTTTTACAACTTGTCGCTCAACGATTAAAGCAACTTTTAAGAGAAGAAGATACCATATCCAGAATAGGCGGTGATGAGTTTATCGTTCTTATTTCAAATTTAAAACGAGAAAAGGACATTCTTCCCATCGCCCAAAAAGTTAATAATGCCTTAGGGAAGCCTTACGATTTACAAAATTATAAATTAATATGTACTGCCAGCATTGGCGTTTCAATCTTCCCCAGCGGAGGGACGACCTCCGATGAACTCATAAGGCATGCTGACATTGCGATGTATAGGGCAAAGAAAAAAGGGGGAGACCTCGTTTTATCTTATACAGCTCAAATGAATACGGCCTTAAGCCGAAGAGTTTATATCGAATCTTGCATAAGAAACGCTTTATCAAAGAAAACTTTTTATTTCGTGTATCAGCCGATAATAAATTTAAAAACAGGGAAGATAGTTGGGGTTGAAGCTTTATTAAGGATGAAAGGACTGCGCAATGAAATTATCAAGCCTTCTGAAATTATTCCCGTTGCTGAAGAGACTGGGCTTATTTATTCAATCGGATTACGTGGATTTAAAGAAGTTTGTGAGTATTTCGATCACTTAAGTATAATTAAAAAATCTACATTTCAAATATCTGTAAACATAACTTTTAAAGAAATTACAAATGAAAAATTTATTGAAGATTATGAGGAAATATTCAACGAAACAGGGGTTGATCCTTCACTTCTTGAGCTAGAGCTTTCTGAGCATTTAGCAATGGAACATAAAGATGCTGTGATACACACATTAAATCAACTTACGAAATTGGGAAGCACTGTTGCAATTGACCACTTTGGCATGGGGCAATCGAGTTTAAGGTCTCTCAAAGAACTTCCTATTCATAAATTAAAAATAGATCAATCGTTTATTCAGGACTTAGAGCACAATAAAGGAAGCCGAGAAATTATAGACGCTATTCTCTCATTGGTAAAATCATTCAATCTCTTGGTTGTTGCAGAAGGAATAGATACCGCCAGTAAACTTGACTATCTTAAAAAAACGAGGTGCGACTTTGGGCAAGGGAATTTTATATGCAAGCCTTTGTCACAAGATAAGCTTTTACCTTTTTTGGAAAACTATATCTGACCTCGTCGGACTGATTCTCCAGCCTCATAAGTCTATAGAAAAAACCAAATATTTTCCCTCACTCAAGTCAAGGGAAACGTTACACTTAAAGTCTGGAAATGCTCGGCTGAGGTATTCTCGGATGCGGCTAATTTCATCGGCCATTAGAGTGGCCTCCGTCAAGTAGCTTCTACTCCCGTAATGACACGCACCGGTCTTGCAGTGGATAGATAATAAAGAGTTTTAGTTTTGAATGAATTTCCTTGCGTCATTTGCGTCTTTTCTGTAAAAACCAAACCTATGCCGAAGTAGCTCAGTCGGTAGAGCAACTGATTCGTAATCAGTAGGTCGGGTGTTCGATTCACCTCTTCGGCACCAGGGTTTATAAGGGTTTTTTAACATCCACAAAACACTCATTTTAAAATTGCCATCAAATTGTCATCTTTTGGCAAGTTTTTTTATGACGATTTTAAGTTACAAGCAGAAGGAAAAGAGTGCATAAGAAAGTAGGCATTGTTCCAAAAAAGAAAGAACCTAATGCTGACCTTTACAAAACACCTCTTCGCTTAAAAGAAACTGCAAATTCTGAAGATGGCCAAATGGGTTTGCTCGGAGAGCCATTGTCACCATCCTATCTCGGGTATGTAACTCGTTGAGGCCCTCTCTTATCCAGGGACCTGCCTAAAAGCGTGTTAGTCCTCCCCCATTCCCACGTGTACTGAAACCCTTCACTCGGGGGGGTGGGATCTTCCTCATCATCCGTTCCCTTTACCGCTGGCAGACACATGTACAAGTATACCCTTTGGTCGACGTGTAACAAGCATCACTCAAAGAGCATGAAGTTGCGGGCAATTGATTGTTTACCGACACGCCCACATACTCGCAGAAACTTTGCATCTTATCCATTTCATCCGGCCGGCCAAATAAGTCAAACGATGTCTTCACCCCCCCCCTCCCTTAACATCCGCATCGAGACTTCCCGCCAAAATGATGAGGGAACTCATCACCCCCGCCACAGCCCCTACATCACCACCATATCCGTTTTTGAACGCGTTTGCTGTGGCTCCATCCATCATTGTCGATGTCCCAGCTCCTACTAACAATGTCCGGAGAAATTTTTTATCCATGGTTCAGATATCTCTTTTGTTAACTGTAGTTTTCAGCCAAGCTGAGCTGGGCCTTCGATTTTTAGGTCTTCGCCGTTGTTTATTTTGTGCACGATATATGAGTTGAATTAAAATTTTGTTAACATCCCTCCTTGGCCAGGTAGGGCTCCCTGGGCCCAGGTTCTCCAACGACCCAGGCTTGTCCCTGTGCTTGGCACGGGGATACTCCTTCAGAGACGGAGTGCCTCCTTGCACATAATCCTGCTGAATCCTCTCAATCGCTTTTTCCTGATTCCTTCAAATTTTCATCTTGAGACTGGATTTAATGTAGGCCAATTACCGCTCCTCGTAACGCCAGCACTCGGTAAGGTGGTCATTGACCATACCGACTGCTTGCATATAGGCATAAATGATCGTTGATCCAACAAAAGTCATCCCGCGTTTTTTTAGGTCTTTTGAGAGGGCATCACTTTCAGGCAGTGTAATTGGGACATCCTCAAACTGGTGCCAATGATTTTTGATAGGCTTTCCATTTACAAAACTCCATACATAACGGTCAAAAGACCCAAATTCTTTCTGAATTTGCAGGAAGACCCATGCATTCTGACGGGTGCCATAGATTTTTAATCGATTACGAATGATCTCTGGGTTTTGGCGCAAGACCTCCAACTCATCATCGCTCATGGCCGCAACTTTGGCAGGATCAAACTGATGGAAGGCTTTTCGATATCCCTTACGCTTTTTAAGGATGGTTTCCCAGCTGAGCCCAGCTTGTGCTCCTTCCAAGATAAGCATTTCAAATAAATGCTGGTCATCATGAGAAGGAACGCCCCATTCATGATCATGATACTCAGCATAAAACTCCTTGCCAGGCTCTCCACCAAAACAGCGTTTTTTACCATCAGTCATTCTTTTCCCTCCCAACAGAAAATACGTGTGTCCAATTGTAAAAGAGATTCCTTTTCGTAAATACAGCTTTGTAGGTGCAAAGTAAGAGAGGTCAGTACTTCCTTCGGTTATTTTAAGAGGAAATGTACAAATGGTCTACAATTTATTCTCTTGAAATTTTGATGACATTCATTAAATAATAGATATTAAGCAAAGGAATTTTTATGCGTAACCTATATTTACAGTGTTGGCGATGGCAGTTCACCTTCTAAGTTTGATCTAAGCCGTTTTTCGTCCACTGCAAATTTTTAGGTTATATTATGAAAGTTTTTAGATCTGGGGCCTTTGCGCCCTCTTTAGCTGTATCTTTTACGCTCAGCTTGATGCTGACAACTCATTATTTTCATGCTCGAGGCTACCCGTTTCCCGAAGCTTTTCTTCCTGTAGACGCCTCTCAAAACGAGCAAATTGTTGATAAAATTTGCACAGTTATTTTAAGATATGCTCTAACAAGAGACATTGATGCTCAGAATGTAAGTGTTGCCTCTAAATTCCCCAATCAAAAGGGTATTCCTGATCTGAAGAAAAAAATTCGGGACCTTATAAAAGAATCACAACCTCTACCATTCACACTTGTCGGTTTTCCCTTTAAATCAGGAAATAAGCAAAAAAACGTCATAGGAGCTCTTCCCGACCAAGCAGAGCGTCTTGCCCTTGAGACCCTCCAAAGGTTTATGGAGGAAATTCATAAAGTCTATAAACCTGGAGCTCATTTAATTATATACACCGATGGTCTGGCCTTTTGTGACCTGCTTGGAATTTCTTTAGACGAGGTGGCGAGGTATGAACAAACTCTTAAAAAGCTTGCGGCAAATTTACCATCTCTTTCTATTGTTACCTGTAAGGATTTATTTCCAAATCTGTCACCTCAAGAGATTCAAACCTATATTCGAAACCAGAAAATTCCTCTAAAGAGGCTAACCGCAACCGGAAAAAACGTTTTAAGCAAAAGACTTTTAAAGGAGCTGGATTATCCTGAAGGTAAAATCCTTCTAGAGAAAAATCCTTTAGCAACCCTTGCTGAAGAAATGGATCAGAGAAGCCAAAAAATAAACTCCCTTTATAAGAGCAAATTTCCTGAAGCCATTCGGCTTTCCGTTCATTACCAAAATGATCTAGGTCAGAAGGTTGGAATTTCCTTGGTCCCAGGATTGATAACGCCCTGGCATGGAGTTGCTGCTTTGAACAAAGATGGATCCTTTGTTGTGAAGCAGAAGCACGACTTGCCAAAAGAATCTCGCCTTTCTTCAAAAGAGATTAATGGTGTCATTTGTTATTATTATATTAATTAGTTAGAACCTGCTGCAAAAGTGTTTGAATGAAGAAGGAAGTTAGAGCGGGAGTTAAAATTGACAGGAAGGGAGTGAAA
>DAIDHR010000026.1 GCA_027459605.1 Alphaproteobacteria bacterium | reverse complement strand
ATTTCACTCCCTTCCTGTCAATTTTAACTCCCGCTCTAACTTCCTTCTTCATTCAAACACTTTTGCAGCAGGTTCTTATACTCTCTGGCTGATGCGCTCATTTCAGCGGCAATAGGATTTCATGTCTTTTTGTCTTAAGTAGATAGCCATCCCTTGATATTTATCTTTTAGACTCTTATTTCTATAGGAGTATATAGATGGTGATTCATATGCTTCAACGTCTTTTTTATGGGTTATTTGGCAGCATACTTTTTATCTTCATCGGATACAAAGTATGGAGGGAGACCACTTTATCTCCCCAAACCATAATGGATATTTCTTATGCCCGTAATCAAAACCTTGATGGGAAAGGGGTTGTTGTAGCTGTTCTTGATGAGGGATTTGACTCCTCCCACCGCTCACTCCAGTCGACATTAAGTCCCTATCGTTATAATACAGTGAATAAAACACGAGATGTTTCTGAAAGTCTTATTTTTGCAGATGGAGTCTATCAATTTGAAAGTCATGGAACCCATGTTACAGGAATTATTTCAAATCTTGCTCCTCAGGTGACAATTATTCCAATAAAACTTGATGGGTTTGGAGGAGATCAAGTCTTTGTTAAAGCGCTTCACATAGCAGCCTTATCTCCCGCTCAAATTGTTAATATATCCATGCGATTAAGTTATACAGGAAGAGAAATTAGCCCAAATGTCAGAAAAGCTCTTATAGACCTTGCCGAGACTGGAAAATTAATTGTTATTTCAGCCGGAAATGAGAGCAGTCCTTTGATGAAAAGTCCATATACGGCAAGCCTTATTGAACTAGCCCATGATCCCCAAATGAAGGGTCGCCTTCTTTTAGCAGGAGCTTCTTCGTACAAAAATGGGACGGAAGCCTTGGCCGAGTTTAGTAATTATCCAGGAAGCCTTTCGTTTGGATCTGAACAAAGTTATTTCATTACAGCTCCAGGAGACCGTATTACATCCACGATCACAGGTAATCTTTTTGGCGAGAAATCAGGAACGTCTATGGCTGCTCCAATGGTTGTGGGAGCAGCTAGCCTTGTTAAGCAAGCATTCCCCTATTTAAAGGCAGAAGATATTGTCTTTCTACTTTTAACGTCCGCTCGAAAAGTTTCTTTGAATGGAACGGACCTTTCTCCTCATGAGTTTGGTGCAGGGGTTATAAACCTTAAATCTGCTCTTGAACAAGGAAAATTCTTCTAACTATAAAGCGCTTAAATAAAATACATATCATAGTGTTTATCCTCGATCAGCTTTCAACCGATTAAGCAAAAGTTGCTTACCAGGTTAATGAGGTATATAAACAAGAAAAAAATAGTAAGGATCCCATGTTTGATTTTTTTATAATGCGTCAAAATATGGTGAAGGGGCAGATTTTACCTGAAAATGTTACAAACCCCCTTCTTATAGATGCGTTTTTAAAGATTCCTCGTGAAAAGTTTGTTCCTCGTCAACTTTCCCATATTGCCTACATGGATACAAATTTTCCGTTTAATATTGGGCGTTTTCTTTTAAGGCCTGCGACTTTAGCTAAACTTTTAAACGCTGTGGAGCCAAAACCTTCAGATAAAATACTTTACGTAGCTGCAGGAACAGGATATGGACCCGCACTTTTAAGTCAAATGGTTGACCATGTTGTGGCACTTGACTCAGAAGATATCCTCACCCAAGAAGCTGAACGCCATGTTGAAGAGCTAAACCTATCATCAATAAACGTTGTGTTAGGACCTCTTCCTGATGGATGGGAAAAAGAAGCTCCTTATGACAAAATTATTATCGAAGGATGTGTGGAACGTATTCCTGAATCTCTAACCCTGCAATTAAAAGAGAGAGGAGTCATTACAACATTTAAACATTGCAACAACCAGGGTAGTAAAGCTATAAAGTATGTAAAAATGGGTGGAGTTTTTACAGAGATTACCTTGTTTGATGCATTTGCGCCACGCCTTGAAGCCTTTCATGGGGTAAAAGAGTTTATTTTTTAGTGAAAGTTAGAAAAAAACAAGGTAAGCTTTAAAGCCTAAAGTGAAAAAATTAAATGATGATGCAACATAAAAAATTTCTTAAGTTACTTCTGGTACTAACGACGAACACTTTTTTGTGTGTACCTTGCTATGGAAACCCAGCTGATCCAGTTAACCTTTTAAACAATGGTGGAACAAATAAGGCAAAAGAGGAGTCTCCGGAGAGAAGTGAGGCTCTTCAAGGATCCTCTTTTGAAGCTTATTTAAGGGCCTTTGAACGCGAACAGTCAGAAGAAAACCTGCAACCAAAAGTAACTCTCCAAGAAACCTTGGAGCGAGCTTATATGCAAAATACAGATCTTGATGCTACTCGAGCTCAGTTACGGGCAACAGATGAAGAGGTATCCCAAGCCATTGGTCAATGGAGACCGAGCCTATCCGTTCAAGGAGTGCAAAGGCAGCAACAACAATACCCTATTGGAAGGGGAACCACAGCTCACAATAGTTTGACAGAATATACAGCAACGATTACTCAAAATATTTATAACGGAGGCGGAACCATCGCAGCTATAGGACAGGCTGAAAGTAATGTGCTCGCAGGTAAAGCTAGCCTTTTTACTCAAGAACAAAAAACTCTTTTTACAGCTATAGGCGCCCATACAACCATTCTTCAAGATGAAGCCATCGTTAAGTATCGCATACAAAATATGAACTCTCTTAAAAAAATCATGGATCAGGCTCAGGCTCGCTTTGAAGTTGGGGAGGGAAGCCGTACAGATGTTGAGGCAGCAAAAGCTGATTATGAAGGAGCTAAGGCTGATTTGAGTGTGGCCATTGGAGAACTCGAATCTGATAAGGCCATATATTTAAGACAAGTGGGAAGCCCTCCTGGGAAGTTAGCAACCGCAAATGTTATGCTAGAGCTTCCAAAGGTTTACGAAGATGCTTTTGAGATTGCTAAAACAAATAATCCTCAGATTATTCTCGCGCGCTATGAGTTAGAAGCGGCTCTTTATGGCGTTAACTTAAAGTTATCTCAACTTTTACCCGAGTTAAATGTGGAAGCGTCCGTTGGAAATGACCGATCAGTTCAACATAGCCGAACTGGAAGAACAAGGACAAGTTCGATCTCAAAAAGCACTAACTTCGAGTTCGATGCTATTTTGGACATCCCCATTTATTCCCAAGGCATTCCGAACTCTGAGGTTCGTCAGGCTTATCAAATTGTTGCCCAACAAAAAGTTCTTTTGGTTCAAGCTATGCGACAAGTTGAACAAGACGTGAAAGTCGCTTGGGATGACTTGATTGCAGTTCGAGAAAGTGTGAAAGGACTTTTAGCCCAAGTCAAAGCCCAGGAGTTATCTATTGAGGGGGCCATGGAAGAAGTAAACGTTGGCACAAAAACAATTATAGACGTTCTTTTCTTACAGCAAGACTTAATCAGTGCTCAGATTAATCTGGCCCAATCGCAAGCCCAGCTTGTCAATGCAGGTTACCAGGTCATCCAAACCATGGGTAGGCTGACAGCCCGTGATTTGAAACTTAAGGTTAAATACTATGATCCAGATGCTTATTATAATGAGTACAAAAATGCTTGGATTCAGTTCTGGCAGGGTAAAGATTGGCGCTATGTCAAAGATGGGGATAAGAAATGAAGCTAGAAACATCTACCTCTGAACCGTCCATGGACGAAATTCTGGCATCTATTCGCCAGATTATCTCAAATAATGAGTGTGAGGAAAAAAGAACTTCCTTAGGAGGAGAAGATGAGGAGGAGGGCATTTTAGATCTTACCAATGTTCTTCCTGAGGAAGAGAACTCTCTCTCTACTTTTGAAAAATCTCAGAAATCAATTGCTTTCATTGATGAAAAAAAAGAGGGGGTCTCTGAACCTAACCAGTTATACACTCAAAACCCAAGATTTGAAGACCAGTTCATTTCACAAGCAACGATCAAAGAAGCTGTACAAGCTTTTTCTCCTCTCAATAAGGTTACTCAAGAAAAGCCCAAATCTCCAGATTATTTTTTAAACGAGAAAATTTCTGGGCAAACCGTTGAAAATCTTGTTCGAAACATGTTAAAGCCTCTCTTAAAGGAATGGTTAGATGCGAATTTGCCCGCACTTGTTCGTTGGGTTGTAAATGAACAAGTGGAAAGAATTATTCATCAGGGAAGAGTTTCGTCTTGTGACGCACCGCAAGGAAAGTTTAATTCTTCGAGTTAAGATCGTTAATTAGTTACTACCACTTATGCATAGCAAACACGGATGTTAGATAAAACCTTTTCTCCTTCTTCCTATGAAGAAAAATTTTATAGTGCTTGGGAAAATTCAGGATTAATGGCTGCTGGCTCCAGAGCTGATGCAACTCCCTATACGATTATGATGCCTCCACCGAATATTACAGGAAGCCTTCATATGGGGCATGCTTTTACTTTTACACTCCAAGATATTCTTATTCGCTTTTACCGTCTCCAAGGAAGAGACGTCCTTTGGCAGCCAGGTACGGATCATGCGAGTATTTCAACACAAATGGTGGTTGAACGGCAGCTAGAACAAAAAAATTTGTCTCGCTATGACTTGGGACGTGACAAGTTTTTAGAAAAAGTTTGGGAGTGGAAGGCGGAATCAGGGGGAATGATCACCCACCAATTGCGACGTCTTGGAGCTTCTCCAGATTGGAGTCGGGAGCGATTTACCCTTGATGAGGGCCTTAGTGCTGCTGTTCGATACGTTTTTATTAAGCTTTATCGGGAGGGGCTTATTTATAGGGATAAGCGCCTCATTAATTGGGATCCCAAGCTTCAAACAGCCATCTCAGATATCGAAGTTGAAAATATTCCTACTCAGGGTTCAATGTATTACTTTCATTATCCGCTTGAAAACAAAAGCGGCGAGTTCATAACAGTTGCAACTAGCAGGCCAGAGACTGTGTTTGGTGATGTGGCCGTTGCAGTGCATCCCGAAGATGAAAGATACCAATATCTTATTGGGGAGGAGGTCCGCCACCCTCTCACAAACAAATTGATCCCCATCGTTGGAGATCTTCACGCCGATCCTGAAAAGTTTACCGGAGCTGTTAAAATTACCCCTGCTCATGATTTTAACGACTTTGAAGTCGCTCGCCGCCACGGGCTTGCTTTAATTAATATCCTGGATGAAAATGCTACTTTAAATGAAAACGTTCCGTCTGAATATCAAGGGCTTGATCGTTTTGTAGCGCGGAAAAAAGTAGTTGAAGAGATGCAGGCCAAAGGCCTCTTCGAAAAAGAAGAAGCTTCTTTGATTCCAACACCCCATGGTGAAAAATCAGGAGTTGTTATTGAGCCCTGGCTTATGGATCAATGGTATGTAGATGCAGCGACATTGGCTAAGCCTGCTCTTCAGGCCGTTGAACAAGGAAAGACGAAATTTGTTCCCCATTATTGGGAAAATACCTACTTTGAATGGGTCAGAAATATCCAACCATGGTGCATTTCTCGGCAATTATGGTGGGGGCACAGAATTCCTGCGTGGTATGGACCTGATGGAAGAGTCTTTGTTGCTCTTAGTGAAGCTGAGGCCCATAAAGATGCAGCCCTTTTCTATAAAAAGGACGTTTCTTTAACACAAGATGAAGATGTTCTCGATACTTGGTTCTCTTCAGCTTTATGGCCCTTTTCAACCTTAGGCTGGCCTGAAGAAACTCCGGAGTATAAACGTTACTATCCAACTGATGTTTTGATAACTGGGCATGACATCATTTTTTTCTGGGTTGCGCGAATGATGATGATGGGTCTTCATTTTACAGGAAATGTTCCTTTTAAGACTGTTTACATCAATGCCCTTGTACGAGATGAAAAAGGCCAAAAAATGTCAAAAACAAAAGGGAACGTTGTGGATCCTTTGGTGCTTTTGGATACCTATGGGGCAGATGCTCTCAGGTTTACCCTTGCTTCTCTTGCAGCTCCAGGACGAAATGTTAAGTTTTCTCAATCGCACGTTGAAGGGTACCGTAACTTTGCGACAAAGCTCTGGAATGCAGCTCGTTTTTCAGAAATGAATGGGTGTGTTTTTGATCCTCAGTTTGTTCCATACGATCTTAAAGTTAGCATTAATCAGTGGATTGTGAGTCAAATTTCAACCCTATCGCATGAGATAAAAACAGCTCTTGAAGCCTATAAATTTAATGAGGCAACCCACCTTCTTTATCATTTTGTTTGGGGAACTTTTTGTGATTGGTATCTTGAGTTTTGTAAGCCCAAGTTTGTCAGTGAGGGAGAGGAAAAAATAGAAACTCAAAAGACAGTTGCTTGGGTTTTAGATCACTTGTTGCGGACTCTCCATCCCTTTATGCCTTTTCTGACAGAAGCCTTGTGGGAAAATCTTCATCCTGAAGAAGGCCTTCTTATGGGTGTATCTTGGCCAAAGGCCATAGAGACATCTTATACAGAAGCAAGTGAGGATGTTAGCTGGCTTATTCAAGTCATTTCTGAAGTCCGGAGTATTCGATCGGAAATGAACATTCCTGCGGCAGCTCATCTTACCCTCAGCTTTTATGATGCAGCTCCAGAGACGCATCGCCGAATGAGGGATTATGAAGATCTACTTCTTAGGTTGGCTCGTCTTCGTCACATTAAAGCCTATTCAGAATCTCTTTCTCAAGAAGATACGAAGAGTGCTGTTCAAGGTGTGGTCAATGAGGCAACGCTTCTTATTCCTTTAGCTGGATCTATTGATATTGAAGCGGAAAGAGAGCGTCTTCAAAAAGAATTAAAGAAAGCCCTGGGCGAGATCGAAGGCCTTGAGAAAAAGCTTTCCAATGACGATTTTATTTCCCGTGCACCTCAAGAAGTTGTTGAAACTCAACAAAAGCGATTAGAAGAGGCCAGACTTGCAAGGATAAAACTAGAGCAAGCCCTTGCGCGGCTTTTTGGATAAAGAGTGTAAAAGCAAATAACCTAAGTCAGATCATTTACGTCACATGAAAAAGGAAATTCAAATCAAACCATTTGAGAGTTTAACTCTACACGAGCTTTATTCCATCCTTAAAAATCGGCAGGATGTATTTATTGTTGAACAAAGAATTATTTACCGGGATCTTGATGAAAAAGATTTTCAATCAATTCATTTTTGGATTCAAGGAGATACGCCGTCCATTCTTTTAGCTTATCTTCGCATGATTCTTTATCCAGAAGAAAAAGAAGTTTCTATAGGCCGTGTCCTCACGATCCCCTCATCAAGAGGTAAGGGACTTTCGCGTCAATTAATGGAAAAGGCCATTGAGTACTGGCGTGCTACATATTCATCATGGTCTTTGCATCTTCACGCCCAAGAATACTTACAAGATTTCTATAAATCTTTAGGATTTGAAGTCGCAGGTCCTTCTTTTTTTTATCCTGATGAGGATCCTTTGACCCATGTTCCGATGGTTTATAAAAAGTAAGTCATGATTTTTTTAAAAAAAGTAGATTTTCTTTGAGATGGAGAGTATGTTGAACTTTGTTGAGAGGTAGTCTCTCAAAGAAGTCGAAACCAAATAAGGGAGTTAACTTATGAAAATCAAAATAACCGCATTAGTTCTTTCCATCCTGAGTGTTATGGGGGCACAAGCACTTTATGCTGCAGATGAAACAAATGAAGGAACAGAAGCTACTGAAAATTTTGAGAATCAGGGACTGTTAGAGACTAAGCAAAACGGTGCTTCATCTGAAACACCTACGACAGAAACTTCTGAAGAGGTACCACCTGCACAAACTTCAGAACAAACTTCAGAGACAACTTCAAAAGCAGAGTAAATATCTATAACATTTGAGAGTTATAAACCTCTTTTTCAAAAAGAGGGAGAAGTGCAAGGGTACTTTTATAGGTACCCTTTTACCTTTTTAAAGGTAGCCTGCGGTGTATCTTCATGGTCTCATAATCATTCGCTTTATTCCAATGAGAAATTGTACTTTTCAGGTGGGGAAATTATTTTCATAAGCGTTCTTGAAGCTCAGATGAGAGAAATTCTCTAACGCTTGAAGTTTACTGCAGAGATTTCTATCTCCTTGGATAGGACGCGCCAGAATTTTGCTTCATCTTATCATGTTTTGGAAGTAAACAAGCAGTTAGTCTTAGCGAAATTTTAAGCCAAGTCGAGTAATGTTTTAAACAGGAGAACATCAAAAGAAGTTAAATCCATCGCGTTGTTCTCCTTAAGCAACCAACTTACGTTAAACAAGGGGGGGTCAGCCATGGATAAAAAATTTTGGATATTTAACTCCAGACATATTCCACATGCAGCCATTATCTTACTCACTATCATGTGCGGGGATCAAGCAGGTGCAGTAACTCTTAAAGTCTCGAAAATCACATGCACCCAATGGAATGATCCCTTCAAACTTGTAACTCACAGCTTTGTGGCGGATGGGAATAACGATGTGGCAAAGACGGATGCCGCTCATTGGTTTGACCATAGCTACGAGTACAGCATAGATTATTGGACAAAGCGATGTAATGACGTCTACTCAGACTGCGAATACGATTGCAGTGTAACATGGGTGGCTGGCTAGGTAAGTCCTCAATTGTATTCCAGTGTTTTAAGATGGAGCTGTGTACAAGCGGTGAACATTTTCTAGCCATACATAAAAGGAGCTATCCTCTCTTTCTTTTGCCGATAGACTTTGTTTTTCTTTCTATTTTCTGGCATAATTATTAAAAAACAAGGGGGCGTAATCTTACATGGAGTTAGATTACAGTATTGGTCTTATTGTATCCCTATTTTTGTTAGGGTACCTGGTCTATTTTTTAATTGATATTTCATCATCGTAGAGGGAATGAAAAGATGACCCTTTTAGGCTGGTTTGAAATTACACTCCTCTTCTTCGTCGTTCTTGCCTTAACAAAACCTCTTGGGCTCTATCTTTACTATGTCTATGAACGCCATCCTCAATTTAAGTTTTTACTATTTCTTGAAAATAGGATTTTTCGATTTTGTGGAATAGAAAGACAAGGGCAGGATTGGAAAAAATATGCTTTATCTCTCCTCCTATTTAATATCATGGGAATTGTTATTGTTTTTCTGGTTCAAATAGCGCAGCATTATCTTCCTTTAAACCCCCAAAATCTTCCTGGTGTTCCTTGGGACTTAGCTCTAAACACGGCTGTGAGCTTTGTTACCCATACAAATTGGCAAGCTTATAGTGGTGAAACGACATTAAGCTATTTTAGCCAAATGGCGGGGCTCACGTGGCAAAATTTTTCAGCTGCAGGAACGGGGATGGCTGCTTTTTTTGCCTTTGCTCGAGGGCTCTTGCATCAGCCAATTGTAGAAGAAAAAGGTTTCATCGGGAATTTCTGGGTCGACCTTATCCGATCCTTTTTATATGTTTTTTTTCCTGGATGTTTTATATTTGCTCTTCTTTTAGTTGCTCAAGGTGTGATTCAAAATTTCTCTCCAGCGCTTGATGTAACCACTTTGGAAGGGACAAAACAAACTCTTGCTATGGGGCCTGCGGCTTCCCAGGTGGCTTCTAAGATTATAGGGACAAATGGGGGCGGGTTCTTTAATGTCAATTCAGCCCATCCCTTTGAAAATCCAACTCCTTTTTCAAATTTTCTTCAAATGGCTGCCTTGATTTTAATTCCCGCTGCTCTAACATATACCTATGGGAAAATCGCAAAAA
Organism: Alphaproteobacteria bacterium; assembly: GCA_027459605.1. Lineage (GTDB taxonomy): Bacteria > Pseudomonadota > Alphaproteobacteria > UBA9655 > UBA9655 > UBA9655. Next base: position 20,004 of record DAIDHR010000026.1, on the reverse strand, counting down.
ACCAAAAGCATGGTTGGTCACTTTTATTTGCGATGTTTATCCTCTCACTCTTAGGAGTTGCCTTTATCTACCATTTTGAATCTCAAGTGAGCCCCTTGTTCCATCATCTTCCACTTACCCACGAGCTTGGAAATTTTGAAGGAAAAGAGGTTAGATTCGGGCTGGCGGGATCTTCCTTGTTTGCAAATTTAGCAACTGATACCTCCGGTGGACCCTGTAATTCTATGTATGATAGTTTTACACCCGTGGGGGGAATGATTCTCCTCATCAATATGCTCCTTGGGGAGGTTGTTTTTGGAGGGGTTGGGGTAGGCTTGTTTGGAATGCTGATGTTTGTCATTATCAGCGTATTTATTGCAGGGCTTATGGTTGGAAGAACCCCTGAATACCTAGGTAAAAAAATCGAAGGTAAAGAAGTTCGTTTTGCGATTTTGTATGTAGCCCTTTATCCCTTAATTATTTTGTTAGGGACGGCTTGGTCAACCCTTTCTCCGTATGGCATTTCTTCAATTTTAAATCATGGGCCTCACGGGATGAGTGAAATTCTTTATGCCTATACGAGTGCAGCCCAGAACAATGGCTCGGCCTTTGCTGGACTGAATGCGAATACAATTTGGTATAACCTAAGCCTGGCTCTTACTATGTTTGTTGGCCGTTTTCTCTCAATCATTCTCGGACTTGCGATTGCAGGATCCATGGTTAGTAAAAAAATGTTGGTTGCAAGTGCAGGCACTTTCCCTACCCAAGGAGTTTTATTTGTAGGCCTTTTGATGGGCATTATTTTCATTGTGGGTGCTTTGACTTTTTTTCCCATCCTGACATTAGGACCTTTTACTGAACATCTCTCGTTCCTTCAGGGAAAGGTTTTCTAATGGAAAAAAGGAAGCTTCAAATTCAATCTCTTTTTGCAAAGACAATGGTCAAAGATATTTTCATCATGACCTTTAAACGTCTAAATCCCTTATATCTTCAAAACAATCCTGTCATGTTTGTTGTTTTTATTGGAGCAACTCTAACAACTCTTCTTTTTTTGAGAGATTTTTTTTTGGTTGGTTTCTTTCACGAACCTCTTTGGTTTACAGCCTCTATATCGTTTTGGTTATGGTTTACACTTTTATTTGCAAATGGAGCAGAAGCTATTGCAGAGGGAAAAGGTAAGGCTCATGCATCAAGTTTGAAAGCTCTTGCAGAAGAAATTATGGCAAAACGGGTTTTGAAAAACGGTGCAGAAGAGACAATTCCCGCAGCTGATTTAAAGAAGGGTGATTTAGTTAGAGTTGTAGCTGGAGATTTTATTCCCTCTGATGGAGAAATTGTTGAGGGAATTGCAGCCATTGATGAGTCAGCAATTACTGGGGAGTCAGCTCCTGTCATCAGGGAGAGTGATAGCGATCGCTCATCAGTAACTGCAGGAACAAGGATAATTTCGAATTCCCTTCTTATCCGGGTCATTTCCAATCCTGGTGAAAGCTTTTTAGACAGAATGATTAATTTAGTCCAAGCTGCAAAAAGGCAAAAGACGCCCAATGAAATTGCTCTTCAAGTTCTATTGGTAGGATTAACTCTCATTTTTTTAATTGTTTGCGCAACCTTAATTCCTTTTGGTCTTTATTTTCAGAGCAAAATTTCCTTAACGGTTATTGTATCTCTGCTTGTTTGTCTTATCCCAACAACAATTGGAGGACTTGTTTCAGCCATAGGAATTTCTGGAATTGAACGGGCTTTGAAAAAAAATATTTTAGCCATGAGTGGAAAGGCCGTTGAAACAGCAGGCGATATTGATGTTTTACTTTTAGATAAAACAGGGACAATAACCTTAGGAAACCGAATGCCAGTGGAATTAATTCCTTTTGGGGGGGTTGATATCAAGGACTTGGCAAAGGCTATTCAATTGGCAAGTTTTGCAGATCGGACGCCTGAAGGAAGATCAATTCTTGAGTTTATTCAAACAAATTATGGCAACTTTATTGATGAAAAAGATACAACTGGCCTAACTTTTAGTCCTTTTAGTGCGGAAACACGGATGAGCGGATGTGATAGCGAATCAATATCTATCCATAAGGGATCTTGTGACGCCATTTTAAATTTCATTGAGAAAAAAGGGGGAAAGGCTCCCGCTGAATTTTCTAAACTTGTAGAGAAAATAGGGCTACAAGGAGGAACGCCTTTAGCTGTTGCTGAGAAAAATGAAATTCTAGGCCTGATCCACCTCAAAGATATTATTAAGCCTGGCATTCGAGACCGTTTCAGACGTTTACGAGCTATGGGTATCCGCACGGTTATGATTACAGGAGATAACCCTTTAACAGCCAAAACTATTGCTGAAGAGGTGGGAGTAGATACCTTTTTGGCAGAGGCAACACCTGAGAAAAAAATGAAACTTATCAAGGAGGAGCAAGCCAAGGGTTTCCTCGTTGCAATGACAGGGGATGGAACAAATGATGCGCCTGCCCTTGCTCAAGCAGATTTAGGAATTGCCATGAATTCGGGAACCCAAGCAGCCAAAGAAGCAGCCAATATGGTGGATTTAGATAGTAATCCAACAAAAATATTAGAGGTTATTGAAATTGGAAAACAGCTTTTAATGACACGAGGATGTCTCACCACATTTTCGATTGCAAATGATGTAGCAAAGTATTTTGCTATTATACCTGCTATTTTTGTCCTAGACATCCCCGAGCTTAAAATTTTAAATATTATGAGCCTATCTTCTCCCTATAGTGCCGTTCTTTCGGCGATTATATTTAATGCCCTTATTATTGTTGCTTTGATCCCCCTTGCCTTAAAAGGTGTTAAATATCGACCGCTGGGTGCTAAGAGTCTTTTAGCGAGGTCACTTCTCATTTATGGGGTAGGAGGAATTCTTGTCCCATTTCTGGGGATCAAACTCATCGATATTCTTCTTAATAGGGTAGGGCTTACTTAAATGCTAAAAGTTTTTTTCATAGCCTTGCGCGTTTGTTTGTTCACGCTTCTTCTAGCGGGCCTTATCTATCCCTTTGCTGTTACAGGGGTTGCCTATCTTTTATTTTATAAGGAAGCAATGGGAAGCCTCGTTTTTAATGACCAAAATATCCTTATTGGGTCGGATCTCATCGGACAGAATTTTAAAACTTCAGGGTACTTTTTTTCTCGACCCTCTGCTGCTGGCAAAGGGTATGATGCCATAGCTTCTTCAGGTTCAAACTTAGGTCCGACCTCCAAAGAGTTATTGACACAGATTCGATCAAGAGTTGATGAGCTTAAAAAAGATAACTCCGAGCCTATCCCTCTAGACCTGGTTACATCCTCAGGAAGTGGTCTTGATCCCCACATCACCCCTGAAGCAGCTATCTGGCAAGCTCCTAGGATTGCTTTGCAACGAGGGGTTTCGTTAGAAAGAATCATATCGATTATAGAAGAATTTAAGGAGCCTCCACAATTTTATATATTTGGGAATGAGCGCATCAGTGTTTTGAAGTTGAACCTCGCTCTCGATCAATATCTTGAAACTCAGGACTCTACCCAATGAAAGAGGCGCCTCCTAACGATCAGGAAGATTTTTTTGAACTTCTCCAAAAGGCCACTCGAGGGCGTTTAAAAATTTATACTGGCCCTGTAGCAGGTGTAGGCAAAACTTACAGAATGCTAGAGGAAGCTCATTCCCTTAAATCACGAGGAGCTGATGTTGTTTTGGGTTATATAGAAACCCATGGGCGTAAAAAGTTAGAAGATCTTCTAATTGGCTTGGAGGTCATTCCAAGAAAACAATACATCCACCGAGGGGTGGTTCTTGAAGAAATGGATTTGGAGGCTATTTTAAAACGCAATCCTCAAATTGCAATTGTGGATGAAGTTGCCCATACTAACGCTCCCCTTTGTCGTAACTCAAAAAGATACCAGGATATTGTCGATCTTATCAGAGCAGGCATTAATGTGATTTGTGCATTTAATATTCAGCATCTGGAGAGTCTCAGTGATGTTATAAAGAAGTTCACAAATGTGACAATCCATGAAACGATTCCAGATAACTTTCTTAAGCATGCTGATCAAGTCATCAACGTCGATCTTGGAGTTGAAGATATTCTTGAAAGGTTACAATCGGGGCAAATCTATAGTGGAGAAAAAGTTTCTGTTGCTTTAAAAAATTTTTTTAAGGAAGAAAATCTCTCAAAGTTAAGAGAAATCGCCCTAAGAGAAGTTGCAGAAGCAATCGAGCATGCCTCTCATCTGTCTCTCAAAAAAACAGAACCATTAAAAGCAGCTCTCTTTGCCAGCAATCAGATAATGGTTTGTATAGTCCCCCAGAAGGGGAGTCAACGAACTCTATTAAAAAAAGCCTCGAGGCTTGCGGGAAGGTTAAACAAAGAATGGTTCGTTGTTTATGCCGAAACTCCACAGGATAGACCTGAGAAAATAGATCTCGAAAAACAAAGGTACTTATTTTCAGACATGCAGTTTGCAAAGGATTTAGGGGCCCACATTGTTCATCTCAAAACAGAAAACCCCGTAAAAGCATGGCTTGACTTTGCCGAAAAGGAGGGGATTTCCCAAATTATTATTGGCCGTCTTGAAGGCAGTTTTTGGGAGAAAACACTAAGAACAGACATTCTTTATTCTCTTCTAAGGAAATCAAAGAATTTTGATCTTTATATCACGAGCTCCCATAGAAAAGTGGGGGAGGACTTGCCTTCATGAAAATGAGATCAAATATTCTTCTGGCTCAATTGCCAATAGCTGGGATCATTATTTTGATTACTATTTTTTTTGCTTCTATTTTAGCCTCCATTCAAAAGCAAACTGACCAGATTTTAGTTGATAACTTTAAAAGTATTCGTGCTATGCACGCCTTTGAAAAATCTTTAGAGAAGTTGAATGAATTCGCTAAGGATAAAAAAAGTTATAATGAAGAAGATATTAAAGAAATAAAAGTATTAGAAAATACGATAGAAAAACAGATAATTGTTCAAATTAAAAATACCAAAACTGAGGGAGAAAAATATCTTACGGAAGAGCTACATAAGAAATGGGGCTTTTATAGATCAAAAATAGACGGCCGCTATCAGAATCTTTCATATCTTTCGAGCGTTTCTCTAGAACCTTTCTATCAGGAGGTTCGTCAGTTATCTTCAGAAATTGCTGGGTTAAATCAAGATGAAATCTTGCGCAATAAAAATAAGTTAAATGAATTCATTTTTAATAATATTTATTTAATAATATTTATGTCGATAGGCGCTCTTTCGATGGGGTTATTTTTATCATGGTCTTATGTGGGTTTTGCACTAAGCCCTTTGGCTATTTTGACCGAAAGTATGAGTCAGGTTGGGAAAGAAGAAAGAACAACTCTTTTACATATAAAGGGTCCTGAAGAAATTGAAAAACTGTGTCAAGAATTTAACTCAATGATTACTCGGCTTACAGAAGATCATCAAGGCTCTATTGGGCAACTCATGACAGATTATCAAACTTTAAAATCTGCTTTAGATGCTCTTTCAGATCCTATTTTTCTTTTGGATAGACAGACTAATATTATTTTTATTAATCGGGCGGCTCAGGAGTTTCTCGGTGGATCACCTGATTTAAAGTTGTCCTCTTCTTTTTTCCAAAGGGGGGATGATTTAAGAGAATCCTTAATTACAATTGCAAATCGAGTTTTGCAAACAAAAATGCTATCTATTCCTGAGCAGGCAGAAGAAGCTATTATCCTTGAAAAGGAAGACAGAAAAACACATTTTTTGCCGTTTGCATACCCAATACTGAAGAGGATAGAAAATGGTTATCAAGAGATCGCAGGGGTCATTATTATTCTCCGAGATCTCATGCGGCAACCTTTAGCAGAAATGAGCAAAAGAGATGTCTATGAATCGCTTGTTCATGAATTTCAAGCTCCACTTATAGATGTTCATATGGCTATACACCTTTGTATTCAAAAATTAGCTGGGCCTCTCACTGAAAAACAAGAAGATATTCTCTATGAAGCTCAAGGAAAATGCGAGGATCTTGAAAAGCTATGTCAGGATTTATTAAATCTTTCACAGATAAATCAAAAAAAGCCAAGTCCTAAGGAGGAAGAGATAGATGTCGCTGACATTGTTTCGCTTCTTGTTGATTCTTTACAATTAGGAGCTCATGAAAAAGGAATTCTTATTCATTTTGAATCCCCTCCATATTTAAGTAAAGTTAAAGCAAATAAAAATAAAATTCAAACAGTTATAAGAAACCTCCTCCGTAATGCCATTTATTACGCAGATAGAGAATCAATGATCAGAGTTAGGTTAAAAGAGAAAAAAGGCTTTATTTATTTTTCAGTTAATAATAAAGGGCCCCTTATCTCTCCTGAATACCGCAAAAAAATTTTTGAAAAATATTATAAAATTCCTGGGCAACCTCAAGAAAGAGCTGGACTTGGACTTTACATTACAAAGCAAATTATTCACGCTCTTGGAGGAAAAATCGGTTTTAGAAGTACGGAAAAACAGGGAACAACCTTTTGGGTCAGTTTTCCAGTGGTCCAAGAAAACTTAACATAAGATCTCATCTTTTTAATCAATTTTTAACTGTTTGAGATGTATTTTTGGGTGAATCCCTTCATTTTGCCGGGATGAATCTTGAACATAAGGAGAGAAAAATAATTTACAAAAATTGTATTGATGCTTGCTTTGATTGCGTCAAAGCTTGTGATCGTTGTGCCAATGAAGGGTGTAAGATCTCAAAAGAATGCACATATGGTCATGACTGTGCATCTGTTTGTGCTGAAGTATGTAACCTTGTTGGCCGCCTGACAGCCCGTGGACATTGCTGCTCAGATCTTTATGAACTTTGCGCTAAATATTGCGATGAGTGTGCAAAAAAATGTGAAAAAATTGATCATGAGTACGCAAAAGCTTGTGCTGCTGCAGCCAAAAAGTGTGCCGAAGCTTGCAGAGTATGCAAAGCTGATTGTGAGAAGTGCGACAAAGAAAAAAGGGCTGTTTGCTAAATGCTTCCTTTCTTGGAAGGAATTATCGTGGAAGGTACCTATTAAAGAAATAAAGACATTAAGTCTTGAAAAGAACAGGTTTAGTTTACAGCTTTGAAATAATGATGTGCTGAATAATTTAGAGGGGCGAAGGTGATCCTTGTAGAGTTTCAGTGGTGTCGCGCCTCACTCAAGCTCAGGGTCACTTATAGCTTTTTCCACAAAACTTTTGGGATAGCTAGCCCTGGCTAACAAGGGCTTGCGATTCTTTGAAATTAAAAATAGTAGGCTAGCTCTGCAAAGACTTCATGAGCACGTAACTTCCCTGTCCATGGAGGTACCATTGATCCAGCAAGTGGATTACCGGGTAATCCTGTTCCTCCAATGATATGATTAGGAGTTTTGAATTTACCTGCGTCAAACCAACGATACCCAACGGTTACTCCCCAGGTGCCCTTATATTTATATTCAGCTCCAGCTTCTAATTGGTATGTAAAGGATGTCTTTGATGTACTAGATCCAATTGAGCCAGCCCCAGGCTCTGGTTTTGTAATAGAAGTCGGCGCAAATTTCGAAAAGAAGTTACTGACCCTATGATAAGTAAATCCGATTCCTGCTCCAAGAACGGGGGCGATGTAGCTTCCTTCACTATCGGCTGTGTAAAAACAGCCATCAATTCCTTTTCCATGGAAACGTGCAGTAAATATCACGCTTGTGCTATCAAGATCAAAATGGCGGGTTTTTGATGGGAGGGGTTGTGGTGTTGTTGGGTTTGGAGGAGTAGTTTGAAATTTTTTATATTCATAATTCCAACGATAAGCTACTGAAACATCTGCTGAAAGAAAACTAAGGAATTGATACCCAAACCCAGCTCCAATAATAGGAGCCGTACCTAAATCATTATTATACCCTTGTAAAGCTGGATCCCAAAAGGTTAGGTCCACAGATATATCCGCTTTTTGAGAAAACGAAGCCCCAGACATAATTTTAAAAAAAGCTTTTCGTTCCCGAACTGTAGAATCAGGATTAGCAGAAGGAGCTAATTTGGGACAACAACAAGGGTTACTTTGATCCGCAAAGGCCTTTTGTTCGGCATAAGCCGCTATCATCACGAATAAAATAGGTATATAGGCCTTAAGCCCTGGAGTTTTTATAACCATGAAAGGTTCCCTGTTCATTTTTTTATTACATAGGAGAGAACTTAAAAAGAGTCAAGCGGATTTAAGGATGGACAACAACATTTTAATAGCACCAAATTTATAAAATCTTTACCTTTCTTAATTAGTCTTATTTATAGGGAATGGGCGGCCTAATGTAAAATCGCACCTTCTTTATATGAGCACACCATGAAACAAAAAGGATCACAGTTCCTTTATTTTGATCGTGAACTCTCCTGGCTCGCTTTTAATGAGCGTGTCCTTGCTCAGGCTTATAATAAATCAATCCCCGTTTTAGAGCGGCTCAATTTTATTGCGATATCGGCCATGAATTTAGATGAATTTTATATGGTACGCGTAGCAGGTCTTAAAAATCAGCAAGTGGCCGGGATCGATGTTGGTGATACCACTGGAAATAACCTAGATGATCTTTTACAAGCCATCTATGATCGCACCTTCATTTTAATTCAAAATCAGCAACGCCTTCTGCAAGATCTTAAAAGGGAGCTTAGGAATAAGCATTTTTCCATAGTAGATTCTGAGGAGCTTACCAAGGCCGATGAGAAATGGTTAAAGGATTATTTCACACACAATTTGTTACCTGTTTTAACTCCTCTCGCTGTTGATCCCGCTCACCCTTTTCCTTTTATTCCTAATATGGGTCTTGCAATTGCCTTAGATCTTATTGGAGAACATGACAAGGAATTGAAAGCCCTTATACCAATTCCATCCCAAATCTCGCGCTTTATTAAACTTCCAGGAATAACTCAAAGATTCATCTTAGCGGAGGAGGTTATTCTTGCTCATATTCACGACCTTTTTCCGGGATTTGAAATTCACTCTCAAGGTTGCTTCCGTGTTTTAAGAGATAGCGAGATTGAGTATCATGAGGAATCTGAAGATTTTGTTAGGTTTTTTGAAGTAGCTCTTAAAAAACGGAGACGGGGGGCTGTTATTCACCTTGAGATAACAGGAAATATGCCTCAAAAACTCCGGAAGTTTGTTGAAGAAAACCTTAATCTCGAAATCGGGGACGTCATGACAATTGATGGACCCCTTGGCCTTGATGCCCTGGAACAACTTCTTGGAACAGGACGGTCTGACCTGCGCTATCCCTCCTACAATGAACGATATCCTGAGCGAATCCGAGAGTTTGGAGGAAACCTTTTTGCAGCCATTGCTTATAAGGACCTGCTTGTTCACCATCCTTATGAAAGCTTTGATGTAGTTGTTGAGTTTCTAAAACAAGCAGCTCGAGATCCTCAAGTCGTGTCTATTAAACAAACGCTTTATCGCACATCTAATAATTCACCCATCATTCAAGCCCTGATCGATGCAGCAGAAAATGGAAAAAGTGTCACTGCTGTGGTTGAAATTAAAGCACGCTTTGATGAGCAGGCCAATCTCCAGTGGGCACAAGATCTGGAGCGGGCAGGGGTTATGATACTCTATGGAATCTTGGGATACAAAACTCACGGAAAAATTTCACTTGTAACACGAAGGGAAGATGGGAAGCTTCAAATATACACCCATCTTGGTACGGGAAATTATCACCCTGTTACAGCTCGCATTTATGACGATCTATCCTTATTTACAGCAGATCCTCTTATAGGAGAAGAAGCTTCAAAAATTTTCAATTACTTAACGGGTTATGCTCATCCCAAAAAACTGCGAAAGCTCTCATACGCCCCCCTGACTATGCGCGACAAAGTTGAAATGCTCATCAAAGAGGAAATTCATTTAGCCAAGAAAGGAGAACCTGCATTCATTTGGGCTAAGATGAATGCTCTTGTGGACGAAAAGATCATTGACCTTCTGTATGCAGCTTCAGAGGCGGGAGTTTCTATTGATTTAATTATTCGGGGAATTTGTTGTCTACGTCCAGGAGTCAAAGGCCTTTCTCAGAATATTCGCGTTAAAAGCCTTATTGGAAGGTTTCTAGAGCATTCTCGAATCCTGTGTTTTGGGAATGGCCATCCCCTCCCTTCATCCCATGCCAAGGTCTTTATTTCTTCAGCTGACTGGATGCCCAGAAATTTTGATTGGCGGTTTGAAACCTTAATTCCCATTGAAAACAAAACAGTGAAGGAACAAGTTTTGAACCAAATTATGGTCGCTTATCTCAAGGATCAGGCACAAAGTTGGCACTTAAAAAAAGATGGAACTTATCATCCAGTGGGCAAGCCAGGAGAGGGATTTAGTGCCCATGAGTATTTCATGAAGCATCCAAGCCTTTCCGGCAGGGGACGCAGAAATCTTGAAGGGATTCCTTATTTAACTTTAGAAACCTTCGTAAGTTCTCTCTAGTTTGTGACAGAATTTCATAAGTGAATTTAATTCAAAAAAATTTGAATCTTTATGTTATCTCATGAAATAAATCTTTACATTTTTAAAAATTAAAAGCACACTGCTTAGAGGGAGTGGGCATGAAAAAATCACATAATACCAATTCGTATTCTTCCAATGAGTTCGTCAGACTTCGGGCTCGAGATGCTCACGTATTAAAATACGCGCAACACAACTCCCATCATCTTCCTGCTCATTGTTTGAATGCAAAATGGTATAAAAATTTGTCCCAAGAAGGTTTTAGTCTCCTTGAATTAGCCATTGTTCTCATCATCATGGGACTCCTTATTGGAGGAATACTTAAAGGAAGGGACTTAATCGAAAGTGCCCGCATTAAACGTGTCATCGCTCAGTTGAATGAATATCGAGTGGCAACAAGCTCTTTTTTGGATAAATATGATGCTCTTCCTGGTGATTTTAACAAAGCATCTTCCCTAATTCAGCCAGGTCTGCACGATGGGAATGGCAATGGTATTGTGGAAGGGGCTGGTCTTGCGTCAAATAGCGAAGCCTTAGCCTTTTGGTCCCATTTAGCAGAAGCTGGGTTTATTGGGCGACCTGGCTCCTTCGAAGAAAAAAATACAGGCGATTTTGGCAAAGGAGCTCCCGAGTCATCTTTAGGGGGAGGGTTTTCAGTTGAAAATAATCCCCATGGGTTAAGTGGACTCTGGTTTATTCTTGGCACAAAGCAAGGAGATCATGGGGATGGAGCCTTGTTGACTCCTTTACAAGCAATGTCCATTGATAAGAAAATGGATAATGGTCATCCCAGTTCGGGAAAAGTTCGAGCTATTGATGGATCTGGTGTACATCCTCATTCCTGTGTCAAGGAACAGGGAACATATAATCTTGAAAATCATGAGCCTGCGTGTGCCCTCCTCTTCCAATTGTAAGAGCTTAAACGAGGCGGGATTTTCGCTGTTAGAGCTAGCTATTGTTTTGGTTATTTTGGGAATTATTGGAGGATTAAGTCTTCCCCTTCTTACCTCTCAAATCAATCGATCAGCCATTCAAAAAACACGTACTAACCAAAGTTATGCTCTTCATGCCATTGCTGCATACGTTGAAAAAAATCGCCGCTTTCCCTGCCCTGGTGATTCTCTTTCATTAGGACCAACCTACGGAATTTCTCGTCTTCATTGCCAGGGTGATAAAGCAAAAGGAATTCTCCCTTTTAAAACCCTTGGTATCAGCGAAGTTTATGCCAAAGATGGATTTAATCATCTGATGGCTTATGCGGTAGAGCCTAATCTTACAAAGAGAGATGCAGATTTACCACGTGAGTCAGGAGGTTACATTACCGTCAAAAGGGAAGATGGAACGCCTGTATTAGCTCCTCCTCAAAAGGGAGATCCAAATCCGAACTACGTGGCTATTGTTCTTATAAGCCATGGCAGTGAATTTGCCCCGGCTTTACATGGAGAAAACTCGTTTGCATTTAATGAATCTTTGCAAAAGGGTAACATTTTAAAATGGGAAAGCCGGGATTTGTTCCTAAAGCACTATGTGAAGATAAATTAGAAATGTTATTATTCTGAGCCTTTCAAAAAAACATGACGATTCAATCTGATCTATGTTAAGAAAAGGCATGATTGACCACACAAAAATAAAAACGCTCGTTTCAATTTTCAAAGATGCTGGGGTGGATGAAGTTATTTCCCCAACTACCCACAGCCGTTTTCAAGAAATCGAAGAGACCCTTCCTCTTGAGTCATTACCGCCCCAACAAAAGGTTTTAAAAGAACCGCCTGTTGCCCCCCTTGTCTCTCCTAAGGTTGCATCAAGCTCAGCTCAAGTCTCTGCAAAATCAGCCCAAACCCTGGAAGAATTGCGGACATCCCTTCTTTCCTTTGGAGGATGTTCTCTGAAATATACAGCAACAAACCTGGTCTTTGGGGACGGAAATTCCAAGGCGCGCCTTATGCTCATTGGGGAAGCCCCTGGAGCGGACGAGGATCGGCAGGGTTTGCCTTTTGTCGGCCAAAGTGGCCAACTTTTGGACCGTATGTTTGCGGCTATTGGTCTCACCCGACAAGAGAGCTTTTATATTAGCAACATTATTCCCTGGCGTCCGCCCGGAAACCGCCAACCAACTCCTGCTGAAGCTGATGCTTGTCTACCTTTTGTAAGGCGTCATATCGACCTTATAAGCCCAGATTTCTTAATCCTTGTGGGAGGGGTCGCTGCAAAAACCCTTCTCGGGGGGCGTGATGGAATCATGCGTGTTCGCGGTAGTTGGAAAGACTATACGTCGGAGGCTGGTAAAAAAATGAAAGTTATGGCTATCTTTCATCCAGCCTACCTCCTTCGCTCCCCTGGTCAAAAGCGGGAGGCCTGGCTGGATTTGATCAGAATTAAACATACGCTTCTGGATGCAGGAGTTGAGTTAAAAAATCCCCTTTAAGAAGCTTGCTATGAAATGAGATAAAAAAGGCTCCACTCTTTTAGCAATATACTAAAAATTTAGGGCTGCCGTAGATTAGGAAACAATCTACGGCAGCTCCTTACTCCTTGTTTATGATCTATAAGACTAAGGGATGCCCCGGCTCACCATGTTTATTCAGAAGGCGCTTCGGGAGTGGTAGAGCAAGAAAAAGCACCTTTCCAGCCACATTTAGTGGAACTACAGGTGTAGTTTGAATTGTTTAGCTGAACGAGCACCCTCGAATGCCCTGTCGTTTGATTTGTCTTATATTCGCAGACTGGGTTTCCTTCATGAGAAATCCAACGATCAACTGGATATAACACCCCACTTTTGATTTTGAGGCCTTCTGTTGCGGCTCCTACGGTAGCACCCACCCAATCGCCTGGTGCTTTTGCGTCATATCTACTCAAAGTATGCCAAAATTTTAATTGAATATCTTTTGCATCTGGGCAAGGAACACATTCCCCTGTAGCTTGAGTTTCAAGATTTGCACTCAAAAATAGAGCGAGACCTAGACATAGTATTTTAGAATATTTCATCAGTTTTCCTCCTGTTAAAATTTTTTTTTAATATACTCTCTGTAAAAATCTTTTTTAAATTCAAAAACCTTTGTTTTTTTGTAGCTCTTAAACATCAGGTTTGACTTTTGTAAAGAGTATAATGTTCTTATTATTACACAAAACTTTTTAAAAATTATTAATCTAGAGAGCATTTCTCATTTTTTGTATTTCAATGAAAAAAGTAATGGCTTATCCAAATAAGTTCTATAACCTTTATGCAAAAGCTCGATGTATCACAAAACCTTGCACGACTTTTGGTGATGTGAAGCATAATCTTACTTTATACCACTCCTTTCAGCATCTATGTTGGGTGATCCAATTTTATCCGAAAGAAGATTCATACCTAAAAAATGAGCTATTCAGTAATTTCAGATATTTCAACAGTACAAATAGATCCCTTCGGAAGATTTGGGGTAAGTTTTGCTACATAATTTTTTCCATCTTTAAAATGGTACTCTTCATGACAGGACCTCGTTGCATCCGTACCATGTTGATACAACCCTATTATTTTGTGGTTGCCCGCCCTTAGTGATGTTTTATCCTCGAAAAAATTGATATATGTATCTATGGAAAGAAATCCATCTCCTCCCTCTATAGGAGTTATTTCGGGTTTAATTGTTGCCTCTCCTAGTGCCAAGCTTTGGACAAAGGGCAAGGCAAAAACAGCTAATTGTAAAGTTTTTTTGATCATTTTGTTTCTCCTTCTCATTTATATTTTTTTTTTAACATAAAAACGTTTCTAAATGGTTAATTCCAGTTTTGCTCTACCCGTCATTTTTAATAGTGATCTAAGAAGTAAGGAGAAAAATTGAGGGTAATCTCTTGAAAAGAAAGGATTCCAAAACACATAATTTTACTTAATAATTATTAGAGCATTTTCTTAGCCGCCCAACAAAAAATAATAGCCTTTAAACAATCTGCTTTAGAGAATCCTCTAGGGAAAGCTCGATTTTCTCCCCCGTCCGACGATTTTTAACTTCACACTGGCCAGATCCTACGCTACGAGGACCAATGATAATTTGCCAAGGAAGACCGATAAGGTCCATATCTGCAAACTTAGCCCCTGGCCCCATATCCCGATCATCATAAAGAACCTCAACCCCTGCTTGGAGACATTTTTCATACAAGCCGTCACAAAGCTCTGTGCAAGCCTTGTCTTTAACGTTTAAATTCAAAAGACCTACTTTAAAGGGGGCAACACTTATCGGCCATTTAATACCATTTTCATCATGGTGGGCTTCTATAATGGCTCCTACAAGACGAGAGACGCCAATACCGTAAGATCCCATTTCGACTGGAACTTGTTTGTTATCAGGCCCCATAACATAGGCTCCAAGAGGAATAGAATATTTTGTCCCAAAATAAAAGACATGCCCCACTTCGATTCCCCGAGCCGTCTTTAATCGTTCCTCAGGAACAGGACAAATTTTAGGATCATGAAGCTCATCTGAAGCCGCATAAAGACTTTGCAGTCGATCAAGGGTTAAGGTGTTTACATCCAAATTCTTATAATCAACATCATAGAAAATTTCGCTCTCTCCTGTTTCCGCTAAAATTTGGAATTCATGGCTTAACTCTCCCCCAATGGCTCCAGAAGCAGCTCTGACAGGAATGGCCGTTAAATCCATGCGAGCAAAGGTTTTTACATAAGCTTCCAACATAGCTTGATAGGAAGCCTTAGCCCCCTCAAAGGTGAGGTCAAAGGAATAGTTATCTTTCATCAAGAACTCCCGCCCGCGCATAACACCAAAACGGGGGCGAATTTCATCTCGAAACTTCCATTGAATATTGTAAAGGCGTTTGGGCAAATCGCGATAACTTTTAACAAAACGAGCAAAGATATCAGTAATGACTTCTTCTGCTGTCGGGCCGTAAAGCATTTCACGTTCGTGACGGTCTTGCATACGAAGCATTTCTTTCCCATAATCATGATAACGCCCGCTTTTTTCCCAAAGTTCTGCGGGTTGGATGGTGGGCATCATAACTTCAAGGCTTCCTGCTTTGTTTTGTTCTTCTCGAATGATCTGGGTAATTTTTTGAAGAACACGCAACCCTAAAGGAAGCCATGCATAAATACCAGAAGTCACTTGGGTCATCATCCCTGACCTCAGCATTAAACGGTGGGAGGCAATTTGTGCTTCCTGTGGAGTTTCCTTAAGAGTAGGATAAAAATAGACGGAAGAACGCATGTTTTTGTCTCCTTAAAGTCTAAACTCTTCGCCCAAGTACACACGGCGGACAGCCGCGTCTGCAACAATTTCTTCAGGAATTCCCTCCTTCAGAACCAACCCTTCATTAATGATATAGGCCCGATCCACAATACCAAGAGTATCTCTCACATTATGGTCAGTAAGCAAAACGCCTATGTTTTTATCCTTCAAATGAGCAATGAGATCTCGAATTTCCGCAACAGCAATGGGGTCAATTCCTGCTAATGGTTCGTCCAGCAGCATAAAATGAGGATTGCTTGCAAGAGCTCTTGCAATCTCGGTTCGGCGTCTTTCCCCTCCCGATAAAGAAAGAGCAGAAGAGCGGCGAATGTGCTTAATGGAAAACTCGTCAAGAAGCATATCCAGACGCTCTTCCCTTACGTCATAATCAGGTTCTACAAGCTCTAAGATAGCTCGGATATTATTTTCAACAGAAAGGCCTCGGAAAATGGATGTTTCTTGAGGAAGATAACCAATGCCAAGACGTGCCCTCCGATACATGGGAAGGGATGTGATATTATGGTCATCCAAAAAAACAGATCCGGAATCTGCTTTGATTAAACCTGTGATAATGGAAAAACATGTGGTTTTTCCAGCTCCGTTAGGGCCCAAGAGTCCCACTGCTTCCCCTCGTTTTACATGAAGGTTAACGGAGCCAACAACAATACGCCGGGCATAAGATTTCCGGATATTTTCCGCTCGAAGATCGCCCATCGCAACCACTTTATTTTCTGAAACTGCCATTATATCATAACTTACTTAACTTATGAGGATTTATCTTGTTTCTTTTTAGCAGACCCCGGGAATGCATGTCTACCTTTGCTCTTTTTAGAGCCTTTTTCTCCAGATTCAGCGCTTTTTTCTTTCATCCTCTTTGCATCTTTTGGAATAATAATTCCCGAAATACGCTTGATAGGTCCTGATTGAGAAACATGAGGGGGACTCGGAAACATTTCAGCGACGTTTGTTTTGAGATTAGCTTTAGCATACCCCCCTTCAATCACATTTCCTTGTTGGGTAACTTTGACGTTATTAAAGACTTCAACAATTTCTGTATTGCCAAAATAAACGCCTCGATCGCCTGTCACGACACCATTTGGACCTGAGGCCAGCATATTTCCTTCTGCTTCCACTCGATCAACTTGGAGTTTCTCTTGCCCTTCTTTGTTTTTTTCCGAAGAAGGTTTGAAATAAGCAACCAGTGTGTCCGCTTGAATAAGCTGCTCTTTGTCTTGAAACCGAGCAATGGCATTTCCCCTTGCAATTCCCTTATTTTTTGTGTGCCAATATTCAATAGAATCACGAGCGGTTAGGGTTTCTTTTGGGGTAACAATTTTTAAATTTCCCCCTGTCATAAGTACTCTGTCGAGGGCAACATCATAATGAGCATGATCACCAAAAGCCTTTTCATTTGGGGTTTCCATACGCACATGGCCATCAGCAGTCATGGACGTAATTTCTCGGTCTTTTCCTTCTGTGAAATAAACAGTTAGTATGTCCCCATAAACAGAATTATCTCCCTTTTGAGCCTTAGCAAGGCCTGTGGCCACACATTTAGAAGCTGTTTCATCACAAACGACTGAATTTTGAGCTTCAATGACAATGGGGGATTCATCCTTATTCTTACTTAATTGATCAAAGATTTGCCCATAGCAGGAAGAAGAGCAGATCAAAAGAAAGAAAAGGCAAAGGAGATTATTGCGCATCTGGTTTCTTTCGCTTATTCAATTTAATACCTTCGTTGATAACAACACGTGAAGGTCCCTTAAGGGTTATGATTTTTTTTCCTTGGGGTCTGTTTTCTACTTTAAACCCTTGGGTTCCCATAATTTCTCCCGCTGGTCCTTCTCCCTCAACATACTCATTTCCTTCGATAATTTTATTATCTATGGCGACACTGGCCCTTTCCGTCTGTACATGATACCCATCCGTACTTGTCAAGGTTACCTTTCCTTCCAAATTTAACACTTTGGTTTGACTATCATATTTTCCCTTTTGAGCCTTAAGGTTAAACGTTTGCCCTTCAAGCATAGCCATAGACCCATGAGGGTTTATAAGGTCTGCGAGATTATCTTTTTGAGTTCCCCAATCGGCATCAACTTGAAAAGGCTGATTTTTTTTATCCGTGGATGTATAATGGGGTTTTACCATTCGATTTTCACGAATGTCGGGTTGAGATGCATCAACAGCAGCAACATTCTCCTTGTTCAAAGACTGAAGATAAGGCCAACCAATTGCAAGTCCAATTGATATAAGGATCCCTGCTGGTAATAAAACCTTCATTAAACTAACGTAGCGAGAGTAACCTTGAGATGCAAAGCGTGTCATTTATGCAAGGCCTTCCCTTAAGCAATCATGAAGACGGAGTAGCCCAACTAAGCGGCCTGTTGTTTCTTCGAGAACAAACAAATTGGTGATGGATTTACGATTCATTATGCCTAAAGCTTCTACAGCAAAGGTGGAAGAGAAGACAGTCTTTGGAGAGTGTGTCATCACTTCCTCAACTTTTTGACTTAAGAGTGAGGGGCTCATATGTCGGCGCAAATCTCCGTCGGTAATAATTCCAACAAGGTCTCCTTCTTCATTCAATACGCCAATACAACCAAACCCCTTCTCTGTCATGACAACTAAAGCCTCTCCCATTAACGTATCTTTCATGACAAGCGGCAACTCTTTATAGGGGCGCATAATATCAACCACATGTAAGAGCTTCCTTCCCAATCGACCGCCTGGGTGGAGGTTTTTAAAGTCCTTTTCTGAAAAGCCTTTTCTTTTTAAAAGAGCAACTGCCAAGGCATCTCCAAGAGCAAGCATCATGGTAGTTGAAGTTGTTGGAGCAAGGTTCATGGGGCACGCTTCAGGAGAAGTCGGGAGAAGAAGAGAATGAATGGCTGCTTTTGAAAGAACACTTTCTGCTTTACGCGTTATGGCAATGATAGGAATATCAAAACGCTTGGCATAATTAATCAAATCTGAAAGCTCAGCCGTCTCTCCCGAAAGAGAAAGCATGATAAGGGTATCTTGGAGAGTAATCATTCCTAAATCCCCGTGGCTTGCTTCACTCGGATGAACAAAAAAAGCTGGGGTTCCAGTAGAGGAAAAGGTTGAGGCGATCTTATTTGCAATATGCCCGCTTTTTCCTATTCCTGAGAGAATGACACGTCCTTTGGTTTTCATCAAAAGATCAACAGCCCCCTCAAAAGAATGGTCTAAGCTTCGAGCTAATTGGCAGAGGGCCTCAGCCTCAAGGTTTAATACGCGTTGCGCTTCTGCGAAATCATCTTGAGGGGAGAGAGAAGAGACTATTGCTTGCCGCATTTAAAAACGTCATCCTAAAAAATAAATTTATTATATGTTTTTTATTTATACTTAATGTTGGAAAATATCAACCTCATTCCATCCTTGAATATCAAGTTCACACCGAGCAGGAATAAATTCAAAGCAAGCCTTTGCGATGGATTCTCGTCCCTCTCTCTTTAAAAGCTCTTGTAAGGCCTCTTTAAGGCGATGAAGATAAAGAACATCAGTTGCTGCATATTCCATCTGTTTTTCGGAAAGATGTTCAGATCCCCAGTCAGATGTTTGCTCTTGTTTAGAAATCTCAACATTTAGGAGTTGTTTGCATAAGTCTTTAAGGCCATGCTTATCCGTAAACGTCCGAGACAATCGAGAAGCAATCTTTGTGCAAAATAAGGGGCTCGAGTCAACTTTTAAATAATACTTTAAAATTGCGTAGTCAAACCGAGCGAAATGAAAAACTTTTTCAACATTTTTGTCATTCAAAAGCTTCCTTAAATGAGGAGTCTCATAGGAGGAACTTAGCGGAAAATGAACTAAATGACACTCGCCATTTCCGGATGTAAGCTGGACAAGTGTCAAACGATCTCTTGGAATATAAAGCCCCATAGCCTCCGTATCGATTGCAACGGAATGTCCAAAACTAAGACTAGGAGGAATGTCTCCCCGATGATAATGAATTTTCATAAATTTCTTTCAATCAGGTTTTATATATAGGAAGTATACCTTGAATTGGTGCCCAGGAGAAGACTCGAACTTCCACGAACTTTCGTCCACTAGAACCTGAATCTAGCGCGTCTACCAATTCCGCCACCTGGGCCTTTTATTTTCGTTAAAGAGATTCAAAGAAAAAGTCAATAAAAAGGAATCCTTGGGTAATTTCATTGGCAAAAACAATGGGTTTATTGAAATTTATGTTAAATATATCCATCTTTTAGTATAAACTAAAAAGTTCTCAAGAAACATACAGTGAAACTAACATGCAATTATCCTATAAAGAACCTGCTGCAAAAGTGTTTGAATGAAGAAGGAAGTTAGAGCGGGAGTTAAAATTGACAAGAAGGGAGGGAAA
>DAIDHR010000025.1 GCA_027459605.1 Alphaproteobacteria bacterium | reverse complement strand
TTAAACAAAGAGGCTATGAACATGACACGGCTATAGATGCTTCATTCTTGGTGCGATTATAATATGTTTTTGCTATACAACCATATGCAAGAGCTTTTCAAGACTCTCCAAGAGATGTTTAGCGGTTGAAATAAAAACCTCTAACTGTCCGAGAATCAACTGTAATCTGTTATCTCCTAATTCATGTCCTCTCACCGATGCTCGAAAAGTAAAGGTCTCAAGGGTTCGAATCGTGAGCTTCAGTTGCTGAAACTCAAGGGATAACTGCTTGAAAAAATCTGATGATGCATGTAGCTTGGCACTAGCCATAGTATACTCCTTCTGTGAAAGGGGTTATTGTGGTTAGCTGTACGTGGGTGTTTCAGCGCCCATGTGCAGCGCTAAGAAGTTTATCATGTTCGTGCCCTTTGGCAAATAACTTTTTTCCCCAATTTTTCGTAGAGATTGACTTTTTTGGCTATGCCCAACAAAATGAAATTAAAGAAGAAAAAAGGGGAAGTTTTATTATGTCATCCTTAAATTGGAAAATTTTTACGTTTAAGTCTTTTACTTCACGCAATCGAGATTCTGGGATTGGCTCAAGCAAAAGCTCTGGCATGGAAATAGCAGGATCACTGCATAAAAGAAGTGATCTCCAGAGTGTCTTCACCGTTAAGCATCATAGGAGTTCTAGCCTTTTTAGCTCACCTCTGAACCCGCTCAATCAGCGATACAATTCCTATTTCTCTTCTCGAAAAAATTGGTGATTAACAAACATTTTTTAGAAGAGGAAGAATATTCTGTATTTGCCAGCTTTTCCTCTGATCGAGTTTCTGTTTTATATTTTTTAAACCTAAGAAGGAAATATTTATATGAGGCATGAGCAATATTCTTATTCAATTTATCTTTTATTAGTTTTTTTTGCCCTTTTCTCAAGGCCTTCCGCATATGCTATGATGGAAGTTGAAGAAGATTTTTCAAATCAAAGGTCAGGAATTTCTCAATTAAAACAAGAAGAATTTCCTACTATGGAAGGAGATCAGGAAAAACTTTCTTTTGATGTAACAGGTCTGCGCATTGATTTACATGGAGAGTCTCTAAAAGATGCCCAAGATATTGTCATGAATATGATACAACAGGCTTATGGTTTAAATAGCCATGAAATTCATTTCATTTGCGGACGAGGAAATCATGTAAATAAAAATGGGCAACGGGGTGTTATTTGGAAAGCAATGCCTACATGGTTAAGCGATCCTTCGATGGCTTCTTTTATTGACCATTATACGAAAGGACTTGGAACTTATAATGTTGTCCTTAAAAGCTCAAAAGAAATTTCTCCGGAAATCAAGCGCGACCATTTAAAGATTGATATTATTGAAGAACTCGCAAATAAAGGTAACCCTCAAATTCAATTATTGCTAGCCGAGCTTTACATTGAGGGAAAATTTATTAAACAGAATTATAAAACGGGCGCTTCATGGCTTAAAAAGGCAGCTGACCAAGAATTAGGGCAAGCTCAATTTCGCTTAGGCTATATGACAGCAATGGGAAAAGGCGCAATATATAACCCTCTCCAATCCATTGAATTATATGAAAAATCTGGGAAAAATGGGATCTCAAATGGCTATTTAAATATTGGTACGATGTACTATGTAGGTGAAGGTGTAGAGCAAAATTATACAACCTCACATTATTACTATCGTTTAGCTGCAAAATTAGGAAACCCTAGGGCTTATAATTTACTAGGTATAATGACTCGTAAAGGACTAGGCACTTTACCAAGTGATGAAATGGCTGTTCTGTGGGACCGGAAAGGAGCAGAAGCTGGCGAACCCCATGCCATGGTAAATTTAGGGTGCATGCTAATCGATGGTAGGGGTGTCTTAAAAAATGAAATTGAAGGAGCCAAATGGTTGAAAAAAGCGGCTGAAGCAGGAATAGCTGAAGGACAATTAAGGTATGGACTCCTCTGCAAAAATGGTACAAGAGTTCCCAAAGAGTATGAGCAAGCTGCACTTTGGCTTAAACGAGCAGCGGCATCCGGATTGAGATGGATTGTAGCTGATGCTCAATACCATCTTTATGATCTTATAAATACAAAAAAAATAAAACCTAGCCATACAGATGAAGCGAAGAATCTTCTTAAAGCAGCAGTAAAAAACGGACAGCTAAATGCCCTATATGAATTAGGGCATTGTTATAGATTTGGATCTCATGGGTTTCCTCGTAATGAGGCAAAAGCGAAACAGTGTTATCTAAAGGCCTCAACCTATAACCATGGAGGAGCCTTTTATGCCCTTTATGAGCTCTATTCTCTTGGGGAAGAGGTTGATGAAGAAAAAGCCTCTTATTACTTAAACAAAGCCGCCCAATTAGGATATTCTATGGCCCTTCTTTTAAAAGGTATAATGCCACGCTCTGTTCAAAGATTTATCGAGAATAATCCCCAAAATTCTTCTGAGAAATGAAAAACAACCAGAGAAATATGATTTATATTCAGAGCAGAAAAGGAAATGCTTGTAGTTTCACAAAGCCTTTGCGTAATTGACGGTTCGATAAAGCCCGCGACAACTACCGAATCGTTCCAAATACGCTCGTGTTCCCATAGCTACTTGAAAAACAAAATGAGGATGGACATTTTGGATGTTCTTTCCTAAAGATCATCTTTAGCTCCTCTGACGAAGATTCAAAGCTTATGGGAAAAAAGGCTTTTCTCAACCCAGGTTCGTGGGATGATAGATTTTGGGAAATGCGCATTATTAAATTAAACCCTAAGTTCTGGGAAGGTGAGCTATCTTTAAAATTTAGGAGAATACGTAAACGTGTTTTCTCTTTCTCGATCATTTCGCCTATAGTTTGTCTTATGAGAGGTAAGGACTCTTCATAGCCTTTATTGTTTAAGTCTAGAATTTCCGGCTTTATAAAAATAATCTTGTAGCCGCCCTCACCTTCCAAAGGAAAATAATTTTTGATGATTGATCCAAGAAGATTATCTTTCATCCACTCTTTTCTAAAAGCCTCTTTCAGGGCTCCTCTTCTTCCATTTGTATTTACATGATTTCCACGACCTGTAAGTACAGTCACATCATCTTGAAAAGTCTCGTAAGCCTGAATAATAAAGTCACGCGTCTCATCACCAGCTTCTTTTACTGATCTTCCTTCATACTCTCCTGAACTTGGGAGCTTTTTCCCGTGAAGGTCGAGAGTTTTCCGATGAATGTTGTCCAAGCAGATATAGATGGAACCACTTCGAGAATCACTAACTACACCACGCGTATGAAACCCAGTATTGAGCTCACTTACCTTTTTGAGCAATCCTTCAAGAATCCTTCCTTGAGACCCCACAATTTTTTTATTTACTTTAATACCTAGGATATGAAAAGGATTTCTATCTTTCGGTAGTTTGGTTTCTAAAAATTGAGAAAATTCTTCTAAGCTTTTTTCTTCGCTATCCCCCTGGAGGTCAATCAATCTAACTTTTATGGAATTATTAAATTTAAAATCTTCAAGCGTAAATTTAGACCTCATAGCAGCATCAAAAACAAGAGGCCAATTGACCTCCTTCTCTTCTTGCTGAGAAACTTGGTAAACAAAATCTTTTTCTATCCTCTCTCTTTCCTTAGCGAGGGAATAAAGACTTACCTGAATGATATAAGGAGAACTCTCCTCTTTGGGATTTTGAGGCCCTACATTTCTTGAACTCCAGGTAAATGGAAAGGGGTATTTTTTGGTAAGATCTCTGAATAGTGTATGAAAAGTTCCTGTGTCAACTTTATCCATGGGTATGTTGACCATTAAAGGATCTTCTCTTTTTTCTTCAATAACCTGCAGAATGAGTTTTTCCAATATAGGGATGTGTTTCTCAGGAAAATTTGTAGGTAAATTGATGGTAGATTCTTGACCTACGTTGATGTCTTCGTGTTCCCCAGTTTTAATTTTAGCTTGTGGTCTGTCAACAGTCATTACTTCGAGTTTCTTTTGTGCACCCTTTTGGGAAGATGGTAGATTTTGACGTGCGGATTGTATTTTTAGATCTAGCTTTACTTCCTCTTTGTTGTGATTCGTTACTTTATTGTGTTGCGGGCCTATGGGTGTCTCTCTTGTTAAAGTTTCTCTAGGAATTTCTTGCTGAATTGATTGCTCTAAATGATTTTCGTTGGAGGAAAACTTCTTCTTAGTGCGTTTACGGGGTTTTCTTTCTTTTTTCTTATTGGAATCGGGATTTATGTCCTTTATGGCCTCTTTTTGAAGAGCTTGGATAGTACTTGGGCTTAAGTTTTGTTCGTCCTCAGACTGAATCATTGCAAAAAGAGAAGTTTTCAAAAATACTAATGCAATGAATGTCCAAATTATTTTGCCAAGTTTAAGCATGATATTGTTCCCTATTCTCATAAGATCTTCCTTTAAATGTATTACTCAGGCAATGGAATAGATTATAAAATTGTGAGCCTCTTATATAGAAAATATCATGTTAGTGTAAAAAGTAAATCACCTTAAGTGGATGGTTTACATCAGGGATGCGCTTGTTTATGCTGCTGATGCAAAATTCTCTGAAACCAAGAGAAATATTGAGAAAATGAGAAAATTCAATGGTGCCGGATGTCGGAATCGAACCAACGACCTACTGATTACAAATCAGTTTTATAGCGCTTTCCCTGATTCCATGTCTCATCTAGCTTTTAGCATTTTTCTCTTGCAATTGCAACGGTTTTTTATTCTTTTTTGCCCTTCATTATCCTACTTTTGACCTCATTAATTCTCGCTACGTTGGTGAAAGTTTGGTGAAAATTTTTATTAAGCATGCTATACTCCATTTATGTGAATCAGTGGGGGAAGAGTGTCTAAACTTACAAAGCGATTTGTTGAATCCATCATACCTGATCCTCATAAAATGATAAAGCATTGGGATTCAGAGTTGAAAGGTTTTGGCGTTATCATTCTGCCCAGCGGAAGGCGCACCTATTGTGTCCAATATAGAAATGCTGCGCGTGTGAAGAAAATGTTTAAAATTGGGACGCATGGGCAAATTACCACAGAAGAAGCCCGTTCCTTGGCAAAGAAATACTTGAGTAGGGTTGTACATGGTCATGACCCTGCAAAAGTGAGGAAAGAAAATAGGAATCTTCCTACCATGAATGACCTTGCTCATGATTATGTTTTACATCATGGAGAGAAGAAAAGACAGAAAAGCTTGCAAGAAGACCAAAAACTTCTAAAGAATATCATTTTACCTGCTTTAGGAAATGAGCAGATAGCTCATATTTCAAGACGTGATATTGAAACTCTTCATCGTGAACATAAAAAAACACCCTATCAAGCGAATCGGGTTTTGGCATTATTGTCGAAAATGTTTTCACTGGCGATCGGATGGGAGTGGCGAGAAGACAATCCTACAAAGGGAATTGAACGTTATCCCGAAGAAAAAAGGGACCGCTGGTTAACAGAAGAAGAGTTACAGGTTCTTTGGAAAGTTTTAGATGAATACCCAAATCAATCTGCAGCTTGCATTTTTAAGCTTCTCATTTTAACAGGAGCTCGAAGGGGAGAAGTATTGCAGGCAACGTGGGATCAATTTGATTTGGAGAAAGGCGTTTGGACAAAACCTTCCCATTTGACCAAGCAAAAGAAGAAGGAGCATTTGCCGCTTTCCATTGAAGCTCTTGAAATCTTAGAATCCATGAAATCTCAATCCTCTTCTCCTTTTCTTTTCCCTGGAAAAGTAGAAGGAAAATCCATTCAAGAAATTAAAAAAGCATGGGATACAATAAGAAAAAAATCAGGGTTTCCTGATTTGAGGATTCATGATCTGCGCCATACCCATGCGTCTCATCTTGTCTCAAGCGGCCTGAGCTTAAGCATTGTTGGAAAGCTTTTAGGGCATACCCAAGCCTCCACAACCCAAAGATATGCTCACTTAGCCGATGAACCTTTACGTCAAGCGGCGCAACTCTTTGGCAGTCGGGTAAAAAAGTTAACAGCAGAAGACAAAAAGTCAAAATAATGAGATGGTTGGAAACAAAATTGAAAAAGAAGATAGCCTGAAAAGGCAGGGAGTAAAGGAAAATAAAATGAAAGAGAGCTTAAAACAAGAATCTGTGAAAGAAATGCTTAATCTCCTTAAGGGAGATTATAACTTTCCTGTCAAATTGTGGGTATGGGGGAAGGTGATTAAGGAGTGGGCAGGGATTATTATCGGATCGGTTATATTCCTTTTAATCGCTTTGTTTATTGTGCTTTCGATAAAAAGAGGGGAATCACACGTTAAATCCCAACCGGTGGAAATGATCCAAATACAAAGCATAGAGGAAAAGGAGAAAGCTGAGAACGAGGATGTCCTTAAGGATAATCTCAAAAAGATTGCTGAATTCATGAAAGCAAATTCAGAATCTGTAACTCATCGACAAGAGATTGTAGAAAAGCTCACCCAGGAGATTGGCTTGTATGCGGGACGTACTTTGGATCAGACGGAATTAGAGAACAAGCTCAATAGCTTTTCCTCTATTCTTAAGTCGTGCAATGTGTATCGAGGGATGTATATGAATGGAGCTGCAAAGAATATTAACCCTTTTGACGATCCTAACATCTCTAAGGCTTTTGATGTGTTTGTCGTAGGTCATTTTTTCATAGGTCGTCATGCTCTTGATCCCCAAGAAGAAAATAAGCGATGGGAATCCCTCTGTGCATTCTGTCAGCAAGAAATGAATAAGGCAAATGATGAGGTTATCCAGAGTCTAAATGCAGGAAACGCTCAAGCAACGGAGAAAGCAAAAGGAACTGAAGAGAAGAATTCAATCTTCAAGCTCAATACTTTAAATGACTGATATGATGGCATATGAATCAAAAGAAGTTCACTTTGTGAAAATAAAGAGTTACTTATTAAGGCAATCAAAGGAAGTTTTATGAAAGAGAATTTTCTCTCCCCCGAATATACAGAGTTTTTAGAAGCTCTAAAAACACGTGTATCTCTTAGCCAATACAAAGCTGTGCGCGCAGTAAATCGCGAATTGATTTTGCTTTATCATTATATTGGGACCGAGATTCTGAGCCGCCAGAAAGAACATAAATGGGGATCCAAGATTATTGATAAAATAAGCCAGGATCTAACTTCTGCTTTTCCAGATATGAAAGGATTTAGTTCTACCAACCTCAAGTATATGCGCTTATTTGCTGAGAGTTTCACGTATGAAGAAATTAGTCAGCAATCTGCTGACCAATTGCCTTGGTTTCACTTAGTAACAATTCTTGTAGATGAAAAGGATCCTGTTGCGAGAAAATTCTATATTCAAAAAGCTCGCCAACATGGATGGTCTAGAAATGTTTTATCAATGCAAATTGAGACAGATTTATATAAACGCGAAGGAAAAGCTATTTCAAATTTTAAGAACAGGCTTGCCTCTTCTCAATCTGACTTAGCACAACAAACTTTAAAAAACCCATATTTGTTCGATTTTTTATCGCTTGGGAAAAAGGCCCATGAACGAGAAGTAGAGAAAGCTCTTGTCTCACATATTGAACGCTTTTTATTAGAGCTTGGGGAGGGATTTGCTTTTTTAGGGAGGCAATATCATCTTCAAGTTGAAGATAGAGACTTTTATATAGATTTGCTTTTTTACCACATCAAACTACGTTGTTATGTCGTGATTGAATTAAAGACGGGGGAATTTAAACCCGAATATGCAGGAAAACTAAATTTTTACCTTTCAGCTGTTGATGATTTACTTAGACATCCTGGTGATAATCCTTCGATTGGGATGATCTTATGTCGCTCTAAAATAGGCGTTCTTGCAGAGTACGCACTAAGGGACATGACTAAACCAATTGGGTTAGCAGAATATAGATTAACAGAGGCGTTACCTGATAATTTAAAGTCTTCTTTACCTACCATCGAGGAGCTAGAAGCTGAACTTTTAAAAGACGTTAAGAAAGTAACTAAAGAACTTAAGAACTCTCCGCTGAAGAACTCAAATTAGGTGGGTCTAAGAGGGCCTTCTCCTACTTACC
Source organism: Alphaproteobacteria bacterium (assembly GCA_027459605.1). Lineage (GTDB taxonomy): Bacteria > Pseudomonadota > Alphaproteobacteria > UBA9655 > UBA9655 > UBA9655. The sequence continues at coordinate 23,891 of DAIDHR010000025.1, read as the reverse complement.
TTCAGTCGCTTTTGAATTTCCCTGAGAAAACACAACGCCTCCATTATGCGTCCATGTGCTCATTTGGCTCGCATCTGTTTCCTTTTCTTTGAGAAAGAGAAGGCCACCTAAAAGGGCATTTGTATTCCAATGATCAAGTTGTGCCTTTGAAACAAGTCCCCCAAGCTCAATGAGCCTTCTCGTGCGATTTTTTCTTTCTTGAATGGTTAAGGCAGCGTCCAATTGCTTGAGGCGGTTTTTCCGTTGCTCAAGCTTTTTTCGTTTTTCGATAAGATTTTTTTGTGTCATGAGCTACTCCAACAGAAAAGCTGTTTCTATTAAGAAGAGTATACTGAAATCACCTATTAAAATCCATAAAATGACTTGCATTTCATAAAAATAAATCAGCGATAAAAGTATATAAGGAGAAAATCGCGAGTAGCGTTAGGAGATAAATTTGAAAAATTTTCGACTACGCAATATGCAAACTCAAAAATGAGTTTGCGCTTAAGTCTGAAGAAGCGTAAAATAATTTTCATACAAACGGTCTGTTATAGACACCTCACCCAACTGTTCTTTGAGAATCCTTTTCATGAGGAAGAGCATTCTTTTTAAGTTCATAGGGTCGCTCGTAGAAGCGTTTCACAAAAATCTTACGTCATTCATACGTTAAAGCAATTTCACGTCCTGAAGGTAACCGTGGCTATTCAATTTGCACGCTGTGAATACGTTTCACGAAGCTCGGGAGGCAATGCCTGCCGGAAAGCTGCTTATAACCAAAGAGAGTCTATCCGCTGTGAGCGGACAGGAGAAGTTTTTTCATTTAAAGAAAAAGGGGGAAATGTTCATCATGAGATTCTTCTCCCTGAGGGTGCCGATGAAAAATTCAAAAACAGCACCGTCCTTTGGAATGAAGCTGAGGCTTGTGAGCGCCGCATCAATAGCCAAGTCGCCAAGGAATTTGTCATTGCCCTCCCCGATGATAAGCAGGTGACTTTAGAAGATCGGGTTGAACTTAGCCGAAGATTTTCCAAGATCTTTGTGGATGGGGGAGTTGCTGTACAATTCGATGTACATGCTCCGCATAATGGGGATAAAAACTGGCACTCGCATTTGCTTTTGACGACAAGGAGGTTTTCACAGGATGGTTTAACCCTGGATGAGAAAGCTCGTGATTTGGATCCGACGATCAGACGAGGATCTGTCGTGGAGGCGAATCTCTGGGGAGAAGTTTGGCGTGATCTTCAAAATTCCTATTTTGAAGAAAAGGGCTACGATGTCCGTGTTGATCCTATCGGGATTATTCCTCAAGAACACTTAGGTCCTGTTCGGATGCGTCATCATCTGAATGATGCTCTCTTAAGATCTCAACTGCTCCAAAAAGCGAATGAGGAATTGGCTCAAGATCCATTGAGCATTCTCGAGGAAATGACCAGAACTCAAGCCGTTTTTACGCAAAAGGATATCAGCTTTTTCTTACAAAAACATGTTCCTACCAGTGAAAGGGAAGAATTGTTAGAGAAAGTCTTGGGGGATTCGGAAATCATGCCTCTTTATGATAAGGAAACGCAACGTAAGACAGGGTTTTTTACAACTCAACGTGTAAGGAAGGAAGAAGAAAAATTCATCCGTTTTGCAGATCGTATTGCGAATAAAACACCAACTCTCTTGTCTTCCTACTCTATTGAGAAAGGCTTAGAAAACAAAAAGCTAAGTGAGGAACAGAAAACCGCTTATGACCTTTGTGTGAGTTCGGAAAAGAACTTGTCCATTATCCAAGGTCGCGCAGGGGTTGGAAAAAGCTATCTGTTAGATGCGATTCGTGTAGCCCATGCCCACGAAGGTTATCGTGTTTTAGCTTTAGCACCTACAAACAAAGTTGCCATGGACCTTAAAAAAGAGGGGTTTGAAGCTAAAACTTGTCACTCATTTTTGTTCGCCTATAAAAACAACAGAGAAACGCTTGATTCCAAGACGCTTGTCATTGTGGATGAGGCAGGAATGCTCGGGACAACTCTTTCTGTTGAGCTCTTTAATGTCATTAAAAACAATGGTGCCAAGCTTCTTCTTGTTGGCGATGACCGTCAGTTAAGCTCAGTTGAGCGAGGTGGAATGTTCCGGTTTCTATCTGATCGCTATGGAGCTGCAGAACTGAGTGAGGTCAGGCGCCAAACGATTGGATGGCAAAAAGAAGTTTCCGAAGCTCTTGCCGAAGGTAATATTAAGAAAGCGGTTCATTTACTGGAAGAACATAAGGCAATCGCTTGGAACACAACAAAGGAAGAGTCCCTCACGAATCTTCTCAAGGACTGGACAAAAGATACCCTTCTTAACCCCCAAGACACTCGCCAAATCATTGCCCAAAGAAATGTGGATGTGGATGCGCTTAACCAGGGCGCAAGGGATGTTCTCCGTCAAAGAGGGCTCTTAGGGGATGTAGAAATCATCTGTTCAACTCAGAGAGGAAGAGTTTCCTTTGCGGCAGGAGATCGTATTCAATTTACAAAGAAAGATGCGACCCAAGGACTTACAAAAGGAAGTTTTGGAACCCTTGAGAAAATTAACCCCAAAACCAAAATAATGACGATTCACATGGACAATGGAGAGGTTAAAGAGGTAGATCCCAACACCTACGACGGTCTTCGTCATGGGTATGAAGCGACAGTTTATAAAACCCAAGGCGCCACATTAAGCTCAGTCTATATCCTTCATAGCAAAACCATAGATCAAGCCACAAACTACGTAGGTCTGACGCGCCAAACAAAGTCTCTATCATTGTATGTCTCTCATGATGAAACGCTTTCTACTGGGCACCTCATTAGCCAAATAGAACGCCGCCAAGAAAAGGGTACAAGCCTTTCCTTTGATACCCTCAAGGATATTGAAACAAGACAAAGAGAAAAGACCTTCCTTACACCTGTAAAAGAAGCAGCTGATACTTTGGTAACCAAAGTCAAGGATAGGTTTCATCGGAATGAAGCCTTTTATCAGTTTGAGAAAGAAACCAATCTCCCGCAAGAGGCTGCTGTTGTGTCGGTGTTTAAGGAGCCGGATCCTGCTCCTGCTCAATCTTCTCAAGAAAAGGATCCAAGCCCTTCTCTGGTCAAAATAGGAGCGCAAGCCGTCTTTCAACAAATTGTGAGAAACTGCGAAAATCACCTCTATGTCCATCTGGCAATGAAGAGCATCCCCCTTACGAACGAGCTTAAGCAGCGTATTCCTCTCCAAGCCGAAAAGTCCGCGCATTTCATCTTCTATGCACATACACTTAAGGGTACAAAACTCACTGAAAAAGAAACCCAGCTCTCTTTATTAAGGGCAAAGTACGAGCTTGATCGCATTCCACAAATTAAGGAGCAACTCTCAGAAGCCTGGCATAGTAAAGGCAATGTTAATGAACAGCGCGATCCCTTGCTTATTCATATGATGGCAGCGCGTCTTGCTTCCATCGAAGGACGATTATATCTTGAAGCAAAACAGATGGGGTCAAAACCGTCCTCCAGCATTCCAAAATTAGCAGAAACAGAGTTCAAAGCTCACAAAGCTGAAACCAAAGCGCTTGCCCAGCAACTTAGTTCACAATATTCACTCTCAAGAACTGCCACCAAGGAATGCGCCAGAAACATCCTCACATACCAAGAAACCCATGGATCAAAACCAACAGCTACTCAAATGACGGCTATGGCCGAAATTGCCCATCAGCTGGAAGAGAAATACAGAAACCTTGATGAAAAAGATATGGGCTCTCATAACCTGGCCTACATGCGCCGTATGAATGGAGACTCCATGTTCAGAGAGCGGTGCCACGAGGACAAAGAAATCATTGCCTTGGAATATAAAGCTGATCAAATCCAGGCGAGAACCTCATTGGAGCATACAGTATCCCAAGTGAATCGAGAGATTGAGAAAGAACATCAAAAGGAGATAAGTCTATAATAGATTTCAGATAGCAAGCTTCTGCATAAATCGTAAATCTTCAACGGTCTTAAGGCCTCTTTTTCTTAATAGTAAGTACATGCAGAATTCCTTGTTAAATTATTAACTTTCTATGGATAAAGTATAATTAGGGGCCTCTGAAATGCACTGAAAAAACAGAGATAAAGAGATTTATAAAGTGACACATATAAGCAATTCAAAACCGATGATAAAAATGACTGGGCTTACATCAAAAGAAGCTGAGGAACTTTTATTAAAATATGGTCCTAATCGAGTTGAGGAGAAAAAACAGCATCGCCTTTTCATTTTCCTTCAGAAATTTTGGGGCCCCATTGCTTGGATGCTTGAAGTTACAATTATTCTCCAGTTAATCATAGGAAAATATGATGAAGCTATTATCATTGCTGCCTTACTTATATTCAATTCTCTCCTCAGTTTTTTTCAAGAAGAACGCTCCAATCAAGCGCTTGAAATCTTAAAGAAGGAACTTGTCATTCAAGCGCGTGTTTTAAGGGATTCAGTTTGGTATTTGCTATCTTCTGAAAAGCTCGTTCCTGGAGATGTTATTCATGTCCGGATGGGGGATATTTGCCCTGCTGACATTCATCTTTTTGAAGGAAATGTGCTTATTGATCAGTCTGCTCTCACAGGCGAATCTTTACCCATTGATCAAGAAGCTGGCGGGATAATTTATTCAGGATCTATTATAAAAAAAGGAGAAGCCACGGGAGAAGTTACAGCAACAGGAGAAAAGACCTTTTTTGGAAAGACGGTGAGTCTATTAGAAACGTCCCAAACAAAGAGCCACCTTAAAGAGATCCTTTTTACGATTATTAAATACCTTGTTGCAGTGGATATTTTCTTTGTCCTTATTGTTTTCGGCTATGCTCTTTATATCAATCACCCTCTTACAAGCATCATTCCCTTTATCCTGATTTTATTGGTGGCCTCTATCCCCATTGCCCTTCCAGCGACCTTTACCCTTGCAACAGCTCTTGGGGCTGTTCATCTCACAAAAAAGGGGGTGCTTGTCACGCGTTTATCAGCCATTGAAGAAGCAGCCACAATGGATAGACTTTGCATCGATAAGACAGGAACAATTACCCAGAATTCACTTGAATTGGCCGAAATACTTTCATTTGCTCCCTATTCAGAAAATCGTCTCTTGATATTAGCAGCTCTTGCAAGTCGAGAATCTACTCAAGATCCTATTGATCTGGCGATTTTTGAGGCTGTTCGCACCAAAAACCTTTCTCTTTCAACAATAAAGAGCATTAGATATATCCCTTTTGATCCTGCACTCAAGAGGACAGAAGCTTTCATTGAGGAAGAGGGGAAAGAAATTCATGTTCTAAAGGGAGCTCCTCTTACTATTTCAAAATTAGCGGCTAAAAATTCTGAGTTCTCAAAGGAAGCATCGCGTATGGCAAGAAAGGGATATCGCGTAATTGCTGTCGCTGTGGAGAATGATATTGATAAATCAATAGAATTGGTGGGTCTCCTTGGATTTTATGATCCTCCCCGAAAAGAGTCAAAGGAAATCATTCAATCTCTTAAGAAATTAGGAATTCGTATGCTCATGCTTACAGGCGATAGTAAAGAAACGGCTACAACCATTGCTTCTGAAGTTGGGCTTGGAAAGCGCGTTTGCTCTTCCGATCTTATTCATAAAAATAAGACTGAAGACATTCTCAACTGTGATGTCTTTGCCGGCATATTCCCCGAGGATAAATTTAACTTGGTTAAGGGATTACAGGAAAATGGTCACATTGTTGGAATGACAGGTGATGGAGTCAATGATGCGCCTGCTCTTAAACAAGCTGAAGTTGGTATTGCCGTTGCCAATGCTATGGAAGTTGCGAAAAGCGCAGCTTCTCTCATTTTAGTTGAGCCAGGGCTTAGGGGGATTCTCTCAGCAATTCGAACCAGTCGTCGTATCTATCAACGAATGTTGACCTATATTCTGAATAAGATACTGAAAAGTTTTGAAATTATCGTATTTTTAAGTTTAGGGTTTATTTTTTCAAATGATTTAATCATTACGCCGCTTCTCATTGTTATCCTCCTTTTTACGAATGACTTTGCGACCATGGCCATTGCAACAGATCGTGTTGCTTATTCCCCAAAGCCTGAACGTTGGGAAATTGGTAAACTCATGATGGCAGGTGGTATCTCAGCCCTTTTTATTCTGTTCTTTTCATTTTCTGTCTTTCTCATTGGTAAAGAACTCCTTCACCTGTCCTTAAAGGAACTTCAAACACTAGTTTTCTTAGTGCTTGTTTTTACGGGACAAGGTAATATCTACCTTGTGAGGGAACGCAAACATTTTTGGAATTCCAGACCTTCAAATTGGCTGCTTCTTGTGACCTTTTTAGATATTGCTTTTGTAAGTGTGATGGCTATTTATGGGATCCTTGTAACACCTATTAATCCTGTTTTAATTTTATGGCTACTTGTGAGTACAGCTCTTTATCTAAGCCTTCTTGATTTCCTAAAAATTCGGATTTTTTCATATCTCAAACTTTAACTAAATTTTAAAAAAATAACTTCAAACTCACCTTATGGATAATTGAAACGAAAGGTGTCAAACACCTTATCTTTAATTTTGGGATGGAAGTAATGACATCTGAAACTCTTACCTATGATTCAATAAGTACGCCGCAAGAAGGGAGTTATATTAAACGTGTCATTCTCTCTTGCATGATTGGAAATGCCCTTGAATGGTATGATTTTGCCCTTTATGGATATTTCGCGACAACCATAGGTCAGCTCTTTTTTCCTAAATTCAGTACTGTTGCCTCACTTATGGCCACCTTTGGTGTCTTTGCTGCGGGCTTTATCATGCGTCCTTTGGGAGGAGCTATTTTTGGTCATATAGGGGATAAAATTGGTCGTAAAAATGCCCTCCTTTGGTCGATCTATCTGATGGCCATTCCCACGACTCTTATTGGCTTATTGCCTACCTATGAACAAATTGGGTGGCTGGCACCTCTTTTCTTAACCCTTATTCGTTTGGCCCAGGGACTTTCCATGGGAGGGGAGTTTACAGGATCCATGATCTTTGTGGTTGAGAATGCACAACAACATAATCGAGGGCTCTATGGGAGTTGGGTTGTCTTTAGCCTTCTCATCGGAATTCTCGTGGGCTCAGCCGTTGCAACGACAACCTGTTATATACTTTCAGAAGACCAAGTCTTAGTGTGGGGATGGAGAATTCCGTTCCTTTTAAGTGTGGTGGGAGGATATATCGGATCAATGATGCGTCGGGTAATGCATGAACCTGAACATTTTGTTGAAGCAAAAAAACACCACAGGGAAAACGCGTCTCCTGTTCTTGAACTTTTTAAGCATCATTTTAAAACCATTGCTTATGTTGTAACCATTGAACTGACTCTTTCCATTGGCTTTTACCTGATCGTCACTTTTATCAATAACTTCCTGACGGCCTTCCTCAAAACAGATATGGTGACGAGTCTCATGATGACAACCTTGAGTATGATTGCCATGGGTGTTTCAATCCTTTGTTTTGGCTGGGTCTCGGATAAGATGGGTCGAAAACCTGTCTTGATTACAGGGTCGCTTGCTTTTACGTTTTTTGCGTATCCCCTTTTCCTCGCTCTTCAAGGAGATTTTACAAGTGCTCTTCTTGCACAAATAGCTCTCTCTTTTATTATGGGGATTTTCTTTGCGCCCATACCTGCAACTTTGGTTGAGTTATTCCCTTTAACGGTACGTTACTCAGGCCTTTCCATATCCCATAGTCTCAGCATGGCTATTTTTGGAGGCACGGCTCCCTTTATTGCAACTGGGCTCATTCACCTCACAAACAATAATGCAGCTCCTGCTTTGTACCTGGGGCTTGCCTCCCTCATTTCAGCCATTGCCCTTTTCTTTATGAAAGATCGTTATAAGGTTAAATTAATATGATCCCACCATCCAAGGAAACAAAAACAAATCTTTCTATTGGTTTGAGCAATAAAGAAGCCGCTCTTCGCCTCAATAAATATGGTGAAAATGCTCTGCCAGAAGAACGGAAAAATCCAGTCCTGAAGCTATTATCTTATTTCTGGGGACCAATACCCTGGATGATTGAGGCAGCAGCCATATTGTCTGGCATCATGCAACATTGGTGGGATCTAGGTATCATCGTTACGTTATTGTTTGTTAACGCGGGTGTAGCTTTTTGGCAGGAACATAAGGCAGATAATGCCATTGAGCTGCTAAAGGCTAAGCTAGCGCTGGTTGCGCGCGTGCTTCGTGATGGGAAGTGGCGGGATATTCCGGCACGCGAGTTGGTACCTGGTGATGTGGTGTTTCTTCGTTTGGGTAATATCATTCCTGCTGACATGAAACTCGAATCTGGTGATTACTTAAGTGTTGATCAGTCACAGTTGACCGGTGAATCTCTTCCCGTGGACAAAAAAAGAGGAGACACCGTTTATTCCGGCTCAATCGTCCGCTTAGGACAAATGCAAGGGATCGTTACGGCTACTGGAGCCAATACCTATTTTGGAACAACAGCAAAGCTTGTGGAGATGGCAGGCGCAGTATCGCATTTTCAACGCGCGGTGCTTAAAATCGGTGATTTCTTGATTTTAATAACGATCGGATTAGTTGCATTGATTCTGTTGGTCGCATTGTTCAGGCATACCCCCTTCTTAGAAACATTACAATTTTGCCTGATTTTGACCGTTGCTGCTATTCCGGTAGCTCTTCCTGCTGTACTGTCGGTCACAATGGCCGTCGGCGCTGAGAAGCTGGCAAAAATGCAGGCTATCGTATCAAGGTTAGTTTCCATCGAGGAATTAGCCGGAATGGATGTTTTGTGTGCTGATAAGACGGGCACACTAACACAAAATATACTAACCGTTGGGGAGTTATGGTGTGCCAAGGGCGTGGACAACGCTGAGCTTTTATATGAAGGCGCCCTTTCGAGTAGTGGAGAAAGTGCTGATACGATTGATCATGCCATCATTACGGCTGCAGGAAAATTGCCACAAGGGTATAAGGTTCTTCGTTTTGAACCCTTTGACCCGGTGAGAAAACATACACTCGCTGAAATTCAAAAAGGTAAAAAAACCTTTTCAATCGCTAAGGGAGCCCCTCAAGTGATTGCAAAAATGTGCAATTACAGTGATGAGGTAACTGCTAAAGTTAATGCCTTTGCCGCTGAGGGTTACCGCACCATCGGTGTGGCAAGAAAAGAGGGCGATAAATGGGAATTCAGAGGACTGATCCCCTTATTCGATCCTCCTCGAAAGGATGCAGCCAATACGCTTGATAAAGCCAGGGGGATGGGCGTTGCTATCAAGATGGTTACAGGTGACCATGTTGCTATTGCTCGCCAAATTGCGGCCAAATTACATTTAGGCCAACACATTGTAATCCCATCGAAGATCTTTGGTGAGGGGATGGGAAGGGACGCTCTTGATAAGGCATTAGAACAGGCTGATGGTTTTGCTGAAGTCTTTCCAAAGCACAAATACAATATCGTCAAAAGCTTACAGGAAAAAAAACACATTGTTGGTATGACAGGTGACGGTGTCAACGATGCGCCTGCCCTCAAGCAAGCCGATGTAGGAATTGCGGTTTCCAGATCGACGGATGCAGCCCGAGCTGCTGCTGATCTTGTCCTCACAGCACCAGGAATTTCTGTTATTATAAGTGGCATTGCCGAAGCTAGGCGTATTTTCCATCGTATGCTCAGCTACGCCACGTATCGGATTGCCGAAACCATACGTGTCCTTCTCTTTATGACACTGTCTATTCTTGTCTTTAATTTTTACCCAGTGACGGTAATCATGATTGTGCTCCTGGCATTGCTCAATGATTTCCCGATTATGATGATTGCTTTTGATAATGCAGCTGTGGCGCAAAAGCCTGTTCGTTGGGATATGCATCGTGTTTTAACGGTAGCAACAGCTCTAGGAGTTATTGGAGTTATCAGCACATTTTTGTTGTTTTGGTATATCGAATATGTGATGCATTTAGAGCGCCCCACAATTCAAACCATAATGTTTCTCAAACTATTAGTAGCTGGCCATCTGACGATTTATATCACACGGGACTATAATTGGTTTTGGAGTCCCCCATGGCCATCTCTTGTATTCATAGGTGCCGTGGAAGTTACGCAAGTAGCCGGCACTCTGGCAGCGGTTTATGGGTGGTTCATGGAACCGATCGGCTGGATATATGCTCTAGCTATATGGGGTTATGCACTTCTCTGGTTCATGATCAACGACATAATGAAAGTGAATCTCGTAAGGAGACTTAATTTACGCCATCCGGGACATAAAAAGCATCTCACGCGTATAGAGAGAAAGATTGGATTATGACACTTCTTAAAAGTGCTCACCATTATCCTGAGATTGGTGTGCCGTTCTTCTGGCCATTCGGTCTCGCGATGAGCATGGAGGAACAAGCATTAGACCTTGAACTGAGGAATATGAAGTTCCTTGAGGAGGTTGATAAAACAGAAATTGAAAAACCGAAGCCAAAGTGGGCAAGTCCGAATGAAGAGTTATATGCATTACATACTTTTACACTTCGTGATTTTTCTCCAAATAAGGCAGATCATGAAACTCCTGTTTTCATATTACCTCCTTATGCTGGACATACATCAGTGATTGCTGATTTCGAAAAAAAGCAAAGCCTTGTGGAAACGCTATTGAAAGGCGGCATTAAGCGTATCTTTCTGACCGATTGGCACAGCGCTACTTTGGAGATGAAGGATTATGACATCGATAATTATCTCGAAGAAATACATGTGGCTATAAGTGACCTTGGTGGGCGTGTCCACCTTATTGGCCTCTGTCAAGGCGGATGGATGGCTGCTCTTTATGCTGCGCGTTTTCCTGAAAGAGTGGCTTCTCTTGTGCTTGCAGGAGCCCCCATCGATACCCAGGCAGGCCACGGTGTAATTAAGAAATATGCTGATAAATTACCTTTTAGTTTTTTTGAGAATTTGGTGGCTACTGGGGGCGGTCTATTAAAAGGGGCTTACATGCTTGAGGGTTTTAAAAGTATGCACCCAGAGAAGCAATTTGTGGAGAAATATAGCGAACTCTATGAGCATATCAATGATCCAACTTATGTAAAACGTACCGAAAATTTTGAGAGTTGGTTTGAAAGCACAATCAACTTACCAGGACATTGGTATTTGCAGGTTGTGCTTGAATTATTCAAGAAAAATCTTTTTGTGAAGGGTGAATTTGTTGGTCTTGGCAAGAAACTGAATCCCAAAGATATTGTTTGTCCATTATATTTATTAGCAGGTGAACAGGACGACATAACCCCTAAGGAGCAAGTATTTAATGCAGAAGAATATTTTGGAACACCTACGCACCTCGTGGTAAAAGACCTGGCTAAAGGCGGGCATATTGGGATGTTTATGGGAACCAAGGCACTTACAAACAATTGGCCAAAGATTGTTGAGTGGATCGAAAAACAAGGGACGGAGAAAATCGCTTCAAAATAATCATCCCAAATGGCTGATTTCCGGATGCGTGGTGAAAAAAGATAAATGAAAAGTATGATTGCAACGGCGAAAATCGAAATATTCTAGGTAAAGAGAGGTCTCCGTATACTTCATATTTAACCTGAGTTCTCTAATAGCGCCTAAGTCAAGATGTGTCTCCATATTTTTTTCTCAGCCTTTTCATATGGTTAGGTTTTTGTTGAGCAATATCCATAGTTCTCTTCGAGGTCTTTTATGAAGAAATGAATAAGTCTTCTTTCTTCACCTTAACCCATTCCCAGGCTTCATCATATTGATGGCTTTTAAAATGCTTGAGTTTAATCTTAAAAAAAGGTTGTGAAACTTTCATAAGAGGGCCCATCCACCATTGATTGCCAACTGTGACTAAGCAATCAAAGTCTCTGAGATGTCTAATACCTAATTTATAATCATCCCAAATGGCTCTGAGTTGAATGGACTTCATGTCTCGTAAATCGCAGAAGGCTCTGAGAGGCCCACTTTCCCTAATTTTTTTCTCAACAATAGGGATAACAACTTTCTGATAATCTTCATGAGTCACTTTTCCAGAACAGATAAAATGGAGAAGCTTTTTATCTTTTTCATTTTTAATTTCAATCATAGCGCCTTGCCTCCAATATTTTTCTTGGCTTCTTGCATTGATAATATTGCTAAAAATTAATTAAAGATTCGTGAATTGAGCTTGCTATGTCTTATTAAATAACAATGAACTAAATTTTCTGTTTCTAAATCTTGATATTTTCGTTAAATTTTTTCCCATGCTTGAAGGACGAAATATTACATACACAAGAAGCTTTTTACTCCTCTTTTCCAACCTTTCTTTTCTCTTAAAGCAAGGAGAAATACTTGCGGTTAAAGGAGCCAATGGAGCAGGAAAATCAACTTTCCTTAGAATTCTTGCGGGCCTCATTCGACCCTTACCTAATACCCTTTTTTGGGATGGTGTTCCTCTATCAAGTGAGAATTTAAATTCTTATCAACAAAGTCTTTTATATGTAGGGCACAAGCTTTGTCTTCATCCTGAAGCACTCGTCAGAGACCAAATGAGTATATGGAGAGATCTTTATGGGATTTCTCAAAAACCTATAGAAGCTGCATTAGAAGTTTGGGGGATGGATTCTTTTAAAAATAAAAAGATTTCTCATCTTTCTCAAGGCCAGAAAAAACGCCTTAGTTTAAGTCGCTGTAGCTGGCTTATGCGTCCTTTATGGATCTTGGATGAACCCCAAGCTGGATTAGATCAAAGAGGAAAAGATCTTCTTTTCCATACCATTTCTCAACATCTGAAAAAAGAAGGGGAAATTATTATCGCAACACATGAGGAGATTGCATCAACAGGAGAAATATCTTTATGATTCAAAGAGAATTTAGGATTTTTTTCCTGTCGATAGGATCTCTTTTCAATTCCTTTAGTTTTTTTGCTCTGATGCTCTTTTGTGCATCCATGGCTATTGGTCCTGAGGAAGCAATTTTGAGGCGTACCGCCCCCGTATTTTTGTGGATTTTAATTGCTCTCACGGTTTTTTTTTCAACGCCGAATCTCTTAAAAGTAGAAGAGCAAGAAGGACTTTTGGACGAGGTTATTCTGCAACCCTCCCTTCCTTGTTCTTATCTATTAATTAAAATAGGAGCAGAATGCCTTTTCATAGGCCTTCCCTTGATTGGGCTTGGAGCGCTTCTTTCCTCTTTTTTTGCGCTTTCAATGAATGAAATCGTTGTGCTTTCATTAACGCTTCTTATTGGATTTCCTGCCTTAAGTGCACTTGGTATTTTAGGGAGTCTTTTAACTCTCCATGCTAGAGGAGGCAGTATTCTCCTTTCCATTTTAATTTTTCCTTTAAGTCTTCCTCTTCTTCTTTTCACTATATCTGTAATGGAAATGGTGCGATTAGGGCTTGATTCTTCAGCTTCTTTCTGTCTCCTTACAAGTACGTCCATTTTTCTCTTCATCGTTTCAATAGGTATTGGGAGTTGGGCATTCAGGTTTGCAGTGGAGGGATAAAAATGAAACACAAATGGGCTCAGCCAAACTTTTTTCTCTCCGTTTCACGTCTTCTTTTAGCAATATCGCTTACATTAACAGCTCTTCTGTTTGGAGTAGGGCTTTATACAAGTCTTATCAGCTCGCCGCCTGATTATATTCAAGGTGATGCGATGCGCATTATGTATATTCATGTCCCAGCCTCTTGGATGGCTCTTTTTTCTTATGCGTTTTTAGCGTTGATGAGTTTTTTCTCTCTTGTTTGGCGCCACCCTCTTGCCGAGATTTTAGCGATAAGTGTTGCCCCCATAGGGGCCCTTTTTACTTTCCTCAGCTTAGTAACAGGCTCATTGTGGGGAAAGCCAATGTGGGGGGCTTTTTGGGTATGGGATGCACGATTAACTTCTGTTTTAATACTTCTTTTTCTTTACGTAGGGTATTGGGCCCTTTACAAAGCCTATTCTCGGCCCGAGCAGGGTATTCGTGCGGCTTCATTTCTTGCGCTCATTGGTATCATTAATCTTCCCATCATTAAAGGATCTGTTGAATGGTGGAATACACTTCACCAACCCGCGAGTCTCTCAAAACTATCAAATCCTTCTATCCATTCCTCAATGCTTGTTCCCCTTTTACTTATGACTGGAGCCTATTTTTTTTACTTTGTCGCTGTGCTTATTTTGAGGGGACGTACACAATTAATTAAAAGGAAACTTATGATTTGGGAGAACATGAAAACTTACACATAAATGGAAAATTAATTCACAGGAAATGACTCTTAATTCTTAAAGATCTAACCACATTCGGTAACAAAAAGTGGATGGGTACTTATTAAACTTTTTTCAGACACTCTTTGATTTCTGTTTCTCGTAAATCCTGAAAGTCCCCCAAGAAAGACGAAGAGGCCTCCAATCCAAATCCATAAGACCTGGGGATGATAGGTAAGTTTAAGGCTCCACTTTTCATTAGATGATTGAGGCCCCAAAACAACATAAACGTCGGAAAAATAATCATGAAAAAGCGCGGTTTCGTTTGTGAGCGTGTTATCAGAAAGATAAATTCTTTTCTCAGGATGCATGGTCGTAATTTTTTTTCCATTTTTTGAAATATCTAAGTTTGCTCTTTCAAGGAGATAGATTTTATCTTGCGAATACATGACTTGGGATAGTTTAAGCGTATAATTTAAGAAAGAGATGCTCTCTCCTTCTTTCAGAGAGGTTATGATTTCCTTCTGTGCAAAAGAATCAATAAATATACCAAAAACCATAATTGCAATACCCCCATGGGCAAGACCCATGCTGGAAAAAGAAATAAAAGGAAATCGAGTATGCCCCATCGCCTTGATAAGGCCAAATAAGACGTTAAGACCTAGAAATAAAATTAGACTGAATAAATTTAAGGAGATTTTGAAATAAAGGAGAAGAAGAATAAAACTGATCAAAGATATGATGAAGGGAGTTCTAAGAAACCTAAACCCCATTTTAAAATCGCCTTGTTTCCAGGGTAAAAAAGGTGTGGATACCATGGTTAAGAGAACAAGACCCAAGAAAGGAATTGTAACCTTATTGTAATACCCTACGCCAACAGAAATTTGGGATCCAAAAATAATCTCATACACTAAAGGTAAGATGGTACCCATTAAAATAACGAAAGCGAGGAGTAAGAAAAGGATATTTTGAATCAGAAGGATGCCCCCACGCGAAAAAATATGTATACGCCGATGAGAAATAAGAAGGTGTTTCTTTTTTAAAATCAAAATTGTCCCGATTCCTAAGACAATCAATACAAGAAGAAAAATAAAAATCCCTCGGCTAGGATCATAGGCAAAGGAATGAACGGATGAAATCATGCCTGATCGCACAAGAAAACTGCCAAAAATGCAAAAAGTAAAGGTAAGAATCGATAAAGCTACCGCCCATAATTTCATGATTTCTTGTTTTTCCACAACAATAAGAGCATGAATTAAGGCAACACCAAGAAGCCACGGCATAAGAGAGGCATTTTCAACCGGATCCCAAAACCACCAACCTCCCCATCCAAGTTCATAATAAGCCCACCAACTCCCAAGTGTGATTCCAAGAGTCAAGAAGGCCCAAGAAAGAAGAACCCATGGCCTTAAATATGAGGCCCACTTCTTATCGATTTTGTTGGTAAGAAGAGCGGCTATCGTAAAGGAAAAACAGAGTGAGAACCCAAGATAGCCAAAATATAAAATAGGAGGGTGGAAAGCCAAGCTTGGGTCATGCAATAGGGGATTAAGGCCTTTTCCTTCTTCCACTGGCATAAGGAAGCTCTGGAAAGGGTCCGCCATGAATAACAAAAAGAGTGTAAAACAACCCACAATTGTACTTTGAATCATAAGGGTAGTTGCCATGAACTTCGGGGAAGCTGGGTGTGTAAAATAAGCAGCCAGCACACCATACAGGGCGAGAATAAATACCCACAAGAGCATTGAACCCTCATGGTTACTCCAAGCTCCTGCAATCTTATAAAAAAGGGATAATTGGGAGCTGGAGTTTAAGGTCACATTCAAAAAGGAAAAATCTGAAACCGCATAGGCATAAATTAATGTCAGCAATGCAAGAGTTAAAAAAGAAAACTGAAGGACAACCAATCTTCGCGCCACAGAGTTAGCACGATTCGGATTTTTTTTGAGGGTCCTTAAAGGAAATATTTGGAAAAACGCCATCAAAAGCGCTGCAATTAATGTAAAAGTCCCTAGACTTGCCATTTTTTTCTCATTCTTGGATTGAAGACTTCCTTCACTTGATCAAGTCTGACTAGGCGTAAGGCGAAATCCAATTTTCCTTTCTTAAACCTACTTTGGAGCAAACTTCTGTTTCAGGAAGATCAAAACATCATTGATTTGTTGTTGTTTAAGAGATGGATGCGCAGGCATAATATGCTTCGGCCCTCCCTCTTTTATGATCTTCGCTAATTCCTCATCACCTTTTTTCAGAACAGAGTTTGGAGCAGTAAAGTCAGGTACTTGGGACATTGTCCCTTTTCCATTTGCCCCATGACAAGCGACGCAGCCTTGGGTCTCGAATATCTGTTTTCCTTCATTATATGCCGACTGAGAAGCTGCTTTTTCTTGGGGGTGTTCCTTGAAAGCAGTTTTGATCTCCGATGATTTCATCTCATGGGGTTTGCTTTTTTCAACAGGTTGAACTTCGGATGCAGGTTGGATATGCGCCTTTTTTTCAGAAACAAGAACTGCTTCTTGTGGGGTAGTGGTTGTTTCTTGAGCAGATGGTGCTTCTTGCGGAGCAGAGGGTTCTGGGGATTCTCCCGTAAGAAAAGCAAAAATATCACGAGCTGTTTGACCGGTTAGACCAGCTTGTATCCTCATGTGAAGCATGATCGGCTGCCATTGAGCAGGTCGAAATTCTTGTGGTCCGCGACGGTTATGACACCTACCACAATTTTCTGCCCACGCTTTGGCCCCCCGACCTGGATCACCTTTTTCTTCTTGAGAAGAGGAAGCGTTTTCCTCCTCGCCGAAAGCATGATTTGAACAAATTATGTCCAGTGTAAAGATGATACTAACCAATAACTTTAAACGATGATACATTCGCGCCTCCCTGATATTCACACGAAATGGCAGCTGTAATTTTTATATGTGTCACATAAGGAATAGTATCACAATCTTTCATAATATATAAGTCTCTCCTACAAAGGTACTAACGACTATTTCATCGATGCAACGTTAGGTATGACATGCAGTTTATGGACCACTTTTTTAGCACCCATAATCTCATAATTCTCAGCAGAGCTCTTTAAAATCCAAATACCAATTGAATGAGGAAGTTATTCTCAGCATTATCGGTACAACCATAACAATGATTGCGCTGATAAGCAGTTTGAATAGCTATGCTTGGTGCAAACCAATAGTTAATTCCAAAAGCCCATTGCCGTTGATCATCCCCTGAGATGGGAGTGGTATATTTTCCATAGCGAATAACGGGTTCCCACTTTGTAGAAGGTATTCTGTAGGCTGCTTGTACATACCATGCTCTCCAAGTTGCACTCCCAGGGACAATAATGCTGTTGTTTTGACTCAATATCTTTTGCTGAATAATTTCCCCTCTTAAACAGAGGTCTTCCCAATTGAAAACAGCGTCAGCACCAAGCACCAGATACTTACGATCTCTTTGTAAGAGTATCGAATTATCTGCCAAATCAAAAAGTGCCAATTTGCCCCCTGCGGCAGAAATACCCAACTCTAAATTCCATACTGGTAGAAATCCTAGTCTCCCCCCATAAATGAAATTCCCATAATTTTTAGGAAATCCATCGGTTGATATGTGATCAATCACCATGTTTGTTTGATCTACATATCCTCGCGGACCATTTGATACAAAAAAGCTATAGTTACCTTTTGTGTCTAGAACAAATGGGAAGCCTCCTCGTAGCTCAACGCCAATTTCAGATTGAGGAGCTGCCTCGTCACTATCAAAACCAACAGGTGCTGTTGGTAGTTTATTTATCCACGAAGGTGATAGGCTTTGTACGAACTGCCCAAGCGAACTGTCAAATTTACCAATTCCAAGTTCAACATAGTCATTCGCAAATAAATTAAGATTCAAGAAATCTAGGCTTGTTTGTGTATCTCCATCATCATCCAAAGAGAAATTGACTGAGGCACGCATCAATAACAAATCTTGATAGCTAGCAAGCAATATAGGGTTAAAGTCTATGATATTAAATGACCCATTTTTATTATCTAGGTTACTATACCCAGTGTTAGCGCCACCCACCATCAAGGCTGTTATGTCATAGCCTGTCCAGGATAAGGTTGGAATTAGCTTCTCTTCTTTTGTTTCTTTTTGAACAGAAATAGTATTTTTCTTTTTTTGAGATGTCGCTAATTTAGATTGTGAATGATTTACAGGTTCAGCAGAATGGGGCTCTGTGCCTTTTTGTAAGGTTGCAATGGATTTTTCAGGAGGAGGAAGAGTTTCTGTTGAAGACGGCACAGTCAGTTTGTGTTCTTCTTTTGCAACGGAAATTTTTTCTTCTTGTGAGGTCGTATTTTTCTTTTCTGGTGCGGGATCTTTTGCCGCCATTTTTTGAGCTTGAATGGTATCTTTTAAAAGCCCCTTAAGCTGCTTGACTTCTTCTCTTAAAGACGCAACCTCCTCCCGTAAAATTTCAACTTCTGTGGCTGCGAATGCCTCATAGGAAAAAATAATAGGTAGAAATATGCTTATGAAATTAACTTTTCCTCCCAAGGTATTCATTATATTTTTCTTTTTTTAGTAAATTATGGTGAGATTATTCGTATAATTAATATCAAGGTCAAGATCAAGTTTTTCTCTGTATAGGTTCATATGAAATGAGACTTAAGCGACCTCAGGGTAGGATGATTGAATATAGCTTAAAGGAGTGAGCATATTCAAGTTTGCGTGAGGTCTATAAGAATTGATGATGACGCTAATTGGCGTTGCCATAACGACTGCCTATATTTATAGCGCACTCCTTGTCTTTGGCCTTCCCGGAATTGTGTTTTTCTGGGAGCTTGCTACTCTCATCGACATCATGCTTTTTGGTCATTGGATTGAAATGAAGTCTGTCATGGGCGCAGAAAAAGCCCTTGAGAAACTAGCTAAGCATTTTAAAAGCTCTCAGTTTGAAGAAGCCTGGAAATGGGTTAATCAGAAAGAATAGATTTTCCCTACCTCGTACCTCTTCATGGTTTATTAATGTTTATAACGTACCCTTGTCTAAAAGATGAAAAAAATACCATTTTAAAGGGGGGCGCCCATGAAAAAATTAGCTCTCGTAACAGGAGGGACACGCGGCATTGGAGCAGCGATTTCTCAAAAACTAAAAGAAGCGGGCTATCAAGTTGCTGCAGTTTATAGCGGCAATGATAAAGCAGCAGAAGCTTTTCAAAAGCAAACAAAAATATCAACTTACAAATGGGACGTCAGCGACTTTAAAGCCTGCCAAGAGGGCATTGCTCAAGTAGTTAAAGATCTTGGCCCTATTGACATCCTTGTGAATAACGCTGGAATCACCCGAGATGGATTCCTTCATAAAATGGTCTATGACCAATGGGCAGATGTCATTCAAACTAATCTAACCTCCTGTTTTAACATGTGTCGTCAAGTGATTGAGCCTATGCGGGAAAGGGGATTTGGTCGAATTATCAATATCAGTTCCATTAATGGCCAGAAAGGACAATTTGGGCAAAGCAACTATTCAGCCGCTAAAGCAGGCCTTATTGGCCTCACCAAAGCGTTGGCTCAAGAAAGTGCCCAAAAAGGGATTACGGTTAATGCCATTGCGCCAGGATATATCAATACTGATATGGTGCAAAAACTATCTGAATCTGTTCTAACCCAAATTACTCAGCAAATCCCTATTGGTCGCCTCGGAAAACCTGAGGAAGTAGCGGATGCTGTTGTATTTCTAGCTTCTGAAGGGGCTGGGTTTATAACAGGATCAACCCTTACCCTGAATGGAGGGCAGTATTTTGTTTAATGTAATCACATCAAATCTAATTTAGAAACCAGAAAAGGAGAACATCTCATGACTAAAGAAACGTTTACATCCTCCCTCAGTGAAGGGATTTTCAACCCATTTAAGAATGTGAAGGGCTCAATGCTCGATATGGAAACCCTGACTGCAATTTATCAAAGAAATCTAGAGCTGATGAATTCAACCCAAAAAATAGCTGCTGAAGCAACTAAATCGATCATGGAGCTTCAGCATGAATATTTCAAACGAACATTGGACCAATGGAATGAGCAAATAAAATACTGCTGCTCTAAAGCGCCTCTTGAAGAAAAAGCGGCTTGCCACGCAGAAGCTTCAAAAGAAGCTTTAAATCAAACGATTAAACATGCTCAAGAGGTTAATTCCATCATGGTAAAATCAAATGAAAAAGCCCTTGAAGCCATTCAAAATCGTATTAAAGAAGGGTTGGACGAATCAGTGAAAATGACAAAAAAGAGTAAAGAACAGAGTTAGATAAGCGGGCGACCTTAGCTTCAGAATAAGCACTCCCTTGAGAATACGACTGAGGATAAATTCTAAGATCATATAATAAATTGTGGAGGACTTAAGATGCAAAGAGTAAAAGACAAAACAATTATTATTACCGGAGCCGCTTCAGGAATAGGTAGAGCAGCAGCTTTTTTATGCGCTAAACATGGTGCAAGAGTCGCTGTTACCGATGTTAGTGATGAAGATGGAAAGAAAGTTGTTAAACAAATTCAAGACAGTGGAGGTGATGCCCATTTTTGGCATTTGAATACAGCCGATGAACAAGAGGTCCAAAAAGTTTTCAGCGAAATAAATAAGAAGTTCGGAAAAATTGACGTTCTTGTCAATAATGCTGGAATATCTGGGGTTAACAAACCAACGGATGAAATCACTGAAGCAGAATGGGATGCAGTGATGGCGGTCAATGTTAAGGGTGTTTTCTTCTGTACAAAGCACGTGATCCCCTACCTAAAAACAAATAAACAGGGAAGTATTATTAACTTGTCTTCTATCTATGGACTTGTAGGTGAAAATGATATCCCTACCTACCATGCATCTAAAGGGGCTGTTCGATTGATGTCTAAGACGGATGCAATGTTTTATGCAAAAGATAAAATAAGAGTTAATTCAGTTCATCCTGGTTTTATTTGGACAGCCTTTACGGAAAGTTTTGGAAAAAGATTTCCTGGGGGTGTTGAAGCTTATCGTAAGCATATGGGTGGCTTACATCCCTTAGGTCACATGGGAGATCCTGATGATATTGCTTACGGCATTCTTTACCTTGCATCAGACGAATCCAAATTCATGACGGGAAGCGAATTGGTCATCGATGGGGGGTATACGGCTCGATAGGAAATGAAATATATTGTAAATAAAACATTTGATGAGATCAAGATTGGGGAATCTGCCCAACTTGTCCACACCTTAACAAAAAAAGACATAGAGTTATTTGCTATCATGTCTGGGGATGTGAATCCCTCTCATGTGGATGCACAGTTTGCCCATAGTGATCTCTTTCATAAAATAGTTGTTCATGGCATGTGGGGTGGATCTCTCATTTCAACTGTTTTGGGGACTGAGTTGCCAGGCCCTGGAACGATCTATTTAGGACAATCTTTAAGTTTTAAGAAACCAATAGGTATTGGAGATACGGTTACTGTCAAACTCACCGTGAAAGAAAAAAATCCTGCAAATAAAGACATTACTTTTCTTTGCTCGATCATTAATCAAAGGAATGAAGAGGTTACTAATGGGACGGCGGTCGTTCGGGCCCCCATTGAAAAAATTCGACGCCCACGTGTTGAACTCCCTGAAGTTGTTCTTCGTAAGCCTGGAGAACTCTATGAGGATCTTATTAAGAAATTCCACGATATTGAGCCGATCAAAACTGCTGTTATCCATCCCGTTGATGAGGTGTCTTTACTAGGCGCCATTGAATCCGCTAAAGCCAAAATCATTACACCTATTTTAGTTGGACCAGAGAAAAAAATCCAAGAAGCAGCCGCTAAGCTGAAAATTGACTTAAGCCCATATAAAATCATTTCAACCCCCCATAGTCATGCAGCAGCAGAAGAAGGTGTTTCTCTTGCGCGAGAGGGGGAAGTACAGGCCTTGATGAAAGGGGCTCTTCACACCGACGAGCTCATGCATGCTACGCTTATGAAAGACATTGGAATCAGCACCGAACGTCGAATGAGTCATGTGTTTGTCATGGATGTGCCGCATTATCCAAGATTTCTCCTCGTTAGTGATGCAGCCATTAATATTTACCCAACCTTAGAAGATAAAAAGGATATCGTTCAAAATGCCATTGATCTTGCCATTGCCATCGATATCCCTCACCCGAAGGTGGCTATTCTTTCCGCAGTCGAGACGGTCACCTCTAAAATTCAAAGCACATTAGATGCCGCTGCGCTTTGTAAAATGGCAGATCGAGGACAAATCCGAGGCGGAATTTTGGATGGTCCCCTTGCTTTTGACAACGTTATTTCAAAAGAAGCTGCTAAAATCAAAGGGATTGTCTCTCCTGTTACAGGAAAACCGGATATAATTATCACATCTGATTTGGAATCGGGAAACATCCTCGTAAAACAATTAGAGTACCTGAGTGATGCTCAAAGCGCTGGGATTGTGATAGGTGCTAAGGTTCCTATTATTTTAACAAGCCGATCAGACAAACCCATTGCGCGTTTGGCTTCAAGTGCATTGGCTGCCATTCTGATTCATAAGAAAATTCAGTTAAAAGGAATTAAACCCTAATGCACGCTGCATTGTCCCTCAATTCTGGATCATCAAGTATAAAATTTGCCCTTTATACGATTGGAAGCGATCCAAATGAGCCCGAACTTCTCTGTCAGGGAGAGTTCGAGGGGATTCCCAATAGAATTCATTTTACAGCCCATGATGCCAAGAGCATCCTTAATGATGAAATGATTGAGGGTAAAGCTAATTTTAAAACAGCTCTGAGCCATCTGCTTAACTGGATAAAAACTACCTATCCCCATATTCAACTCACGGCTGCAGGTCACCGTATTGTCCATGGGGGAAATCGTTATACAGAGTCTATCCAAATTGATGAAGACGTTCTCAACTACCTCGATACCTTAATTCCTTTAGCTCCCCTCCATCAGCCTCATAATTTAGCTGGGATTCGCACTTTACAATCGTTACATCCTACCCTCCCTCAAGTCGCTTGTTTTGACACATCCTTTCATCATACCCAACCCAAGTTAGCGACTCTTTTTTCTCTTCCCCAGCATTTCTGGGATGAAGGCATAAAACGTTATGGTTTTCATGGCCTCTCATATCGATATATATCGGAAACTCTCCGCAAATTAATAGGAGAAAAATCAAGGGGGAAAGTAGTTGTTGCCCATCTCGGTCATGGAGCAAGCATGTGCGCCCTCAAGGATTTGAAAAGCATTGCAACAACTATGGGACTAACAGCGCTCGATGGACTTCCCATGGGAACACGCTGTGGAAGTATAGATCCAGGGGTACTCCTATATCTTCTCTCTGAGAAAAGGTATTCAAATCAAAGACTGACAGAGCTTCTTTATAATCAATCAGGGCTCCTGGGCCTTTCTGGAATCAGTGATGATATGCGAGAACTCCTTAATACCAATACGCCCCAAGCCAGGGAGGCCGTCGACTATTTTTGCTACCATATCCAACGAGAATTAGGGTCATTGGTTGCAGCTCTGGGAGGATTAGATGCCCTAGTCTTTACAGGAGGAATTGGGGAGAACGCCTCGCCAATTCGTCAAAAAGTATGTGAGGGATTAAAGTGGTTGAATATTGAACTTGATGAGGCACTCAATTCAACAGCCTCATCACAAAAAGCCCTTAAAATTAGTACACCTGAAAGCCAAATCTCTGTATGGGTTATCCCGACAAATGAAGAAATCATTATTGCTAAGGATGTATTCCTACTTAACCTGAGTTTTGGATAAGGGATAAAAAATATGGTAGGCTAAGCCTTTCTTAAACTTGCAAAAATAAGAAGGGAGC